>CAXSGT010000150.1:0-8259 GCA_964236835.1 uncultured Polaromonas sp. | reverse complement strand
CACTGTATATTCAAACAGTGTCCACGCTGCAAAAGCTCACTGCCAAACTCGCCATTCTGGCCGATGCCGCCAAGTACGACGCCTCTTGCGCGTCGAGCGGCACGCGCCCGCGTGATTCGATCGGCGGCAAAGGCATCGGCTCGACCGAAGGCTCAGGCATCTGCCACAGCTATGCGCCCGACGGCCGGTGCATCTCGCTGCTGAAAATCCTGCTCACCAACTTTTGCGTGTATGACTGCCTGTATTGCGTCAACCGGGTCAGCAGCAACGTGGCGCGCGCGCGCTTCACGGTCGATGAAGTGGTGCGGCTGACGCTCGACTTTTACCGCCGCAACTGCATCGAAGGCCTGTTCTTGTCGTCAGGCATCATCCAGAGCCCGGACTACACCATGGAGCTATTGGTCGAGGTGGCCCGCGTGCTGCGCGAAGCGCACGACTTTCGCGGCTACATCCATTTAAAGACCATTCCCGACGCCTCGCCCGAGCTGCTGGCGCGCGCTGGGCGCCATGCGGACCGGCTGAGCATCAACGTCGAGCTGCCCACGGTGCAAAGCCTGCGGGCGCTGGCGCCTGAAAAAGACGGCGCCGCGATCCGCCGCTCGATGGCGCAACTTAAAATCGGCATCGACGACGCGAAATCGGCGGCCAGGGACGCTGCCCGCAGTCCGATTGTTTCATTGCCGAACTCACGCGCCACCCGGCGCGCGCCGCCGCCGCGCTTTGCGCCCGGCGGACAAAGCACGCAGATGATCGTCGGCGCCGACAGCGCCGACGACCGCGCCATTTTGCAAGCCAGCGCCGGCCTCTACAGCGCCTTTGAGATGCGCCGCGTTTACTATTCGGCCTTCAGCCCGATTCCCGACGCGTCTTCCCGCCTGCCGCTGCGCCAGCCGCCGCTGCTTCGGGAGCACCGGCTCTACCAGGCTGACTGGCTGATGCGCTTTTACGGCTTCGCGCACGATGAGATCGTGCCAGGCGCGGGCGGTGCGACACAGGCGGGCGCGGCGGACGGCATGCTGGCGCTGGACATCGACCCGAAGCTCGCCTGGGCGCTTGGCCATCGGGATCAGTTCCCGGTCGATCTCAACAGCGCCGCGCGTGAAATGCTGCTGCGCGTACCGGGCTTGGGCCTCAAGGCCGTGACCCGCATCTTGCAGACCAGGCGGGTGCGCAAGATGCGCGCGGACGACCTGCTCAGGCTGCATGTTCCGCTGAAAAGGGTGTTGCCTTTCGTGCTGCTGGCGGACCACCAGCCCGGCGCCAGCCTCGACGCCTTGAACCTGGCGTCCCGGCTTGCGTCCGCGCCGGCGCAGCCGGGGCTGTTCGACGCTGCCAACCACACTGCCAATGACACCGCTTTGCCCTTGTTGAGCGCAACACATTCCACGCCGGCGCAAGCCGGCGACGCGCTCGTTGTCGCACAAGCCGAGCGGCGGCGCCTGAGTGGACCGGCGCCGTTTCTTCTGCCCAAGGCCGGGGAGTTGTCATGGGCTTGAGGAAACCGCGCCGCGTTGCAAGCGAGGCCAACCATGGGCTTTTCGAGGACCAGCCCGCGTTCACCTCATTTCGTCCGATCACGCTGCGCGGCCCGGTCGATCTCGACGGGTTTCGACGCGCCGCGCGCAGCCTGCTGGCGCAGCAGGTCAGGCCTGAATGGGTAAGCTGGCACAGCGGCGGCGACAGCGTGCATGATTTGTTCGCCGGCCCGGATAAAGCCGACGAGCCCGACCAGGCTGCTGCCGATGCGCTTGCCGACACCACGCCCGAGGCGTTGGTGATCACGGTGCCGGCCGAATTTTTGCAGCTTTGCCAAACCGTCATCCTGCACCGCGACGCCTGCCGCTTCGGCTTGTTGTACCGGCTGCTGTGGCGCTTGCGGCACGAGCCCGGACTGCGCCACGACCCGCTCGACGCCGACCGCGCGCAGGCGCAGCACATGGCCCAGTCGGTGCAGCGCGACCTGCACAAGATGAAGGCGTTCGTGCGCTTTCGCACTGTGCAGGACGATGCCTTCAAGACGCATCCCAAAGGCGGGCCGCTGCATGTCGCCTGGTTCGAGCCCGAACACCATATCGTCCACGCCATCGCGCCGTTTTTCGCCCGGCGCTTCACGCAGATGCGGTGGGCGATCCTGACCCCTGAATGCAGCGTTGACTGGAACGGCGGCGCTTTGCGTTTCGGGCCTGGCGCCGTGAAAGCCGATGCGCCGCCCGCCGACGCCGGCGAGCAGTTGTGGCTCACCTATTACCAGAACACATTTAATCCGGCGCGCTTGAAACTCAAGGCGATGCAAAAGGAGATGCCGCGCCGCTACTGGAAAAACCTGCCCGAGGCGCAGCTCATCAGCGGCCTGGCGACTCAGGCGCGCGCGCGCCGGGACGCGATGATCGAGCAGCCGCCGACCGCGCCGCGGCGCCGGATTCCGGCCATGCGGCCAAAGGCCGCCGGCAGTGAATCCGCCCGCCCCGGTTGACACCGGCAATCGCGCAGCGCATTGCCTTGGGGCGCACGCTGGCCTTATCATGTGTCGAAACAACCCGACAGGAGAGCTTCGATGCTAGACATCCGCCCCGACCCGTCCCTGGTGGACCGGCTCGTTTATGCCAACCGCATTCTCTACGACCATGGCGTGGTCGATGGCCTGGGCCACGCCAGCGCACGACATCCGTCCGAGCCGGGGGTGTTCCTGCTGTCGTCGAACCGGGCGCCGGGCATGGTACGGCGCCGCGACATCGTCTGCTACGACTACGACGGCAACGCGGTGTCCGAAACCAGCGAGCGCCCTTACCTGGAGCGCTTCATCCATGCCGAGATCTACCGCGCCCGGCCCGATGTCACGGCCATCGTGCACAGCCATTCGCCGAGCGTGATCCCGTTCGCGGTGACGCACAGCCAGCTCCGCCCGATTTTTCACATGTCGGGCTTTCTGGGCGGCGGCTCGGCGCATTTCGAGATTCGCGACGCCGGCGGCAACACCGACATGCTGGTGCGCAACCCGCAGCTGGGCCGGGCGCTGGCCGACTCGCTGGGCGGCTGCAGCTGCGTGCTGATGCGCGGCCACGGCTCGACCGTCGTCGGCACGTCGCTGGAGCAGGCGGTGTTCCGCGCGATCTATGCCGAAGTCAACGCCAAGCTGCAGCTGCAGGCGCAAAGCCTGGGCGAGATCATGTTCCTCAACGAGGAAGAAGCCCAGCTGTCGTCCGACATGAACGACGGCCAGATTCCACGCTCCTGGAACCTGTGGATCAGCCGGCTCGGCGCGGTCGATCTGGACAATTGACATCTCGGCCAATAGCGACTTGCCGGTTGCCAGTTCGCCACTCAAAAACTCTCGGGAATATCACCATGCGCCTTTTTAAAACCCTGATTCCAGCCGCCTGCGTCGCGGCGCTCAACCTGTCCGGCCCGCAGGCGCTGGCGCAGAGCTATCCGTCCAAGGCGGTGCGCATCGTCGTGCCGTATGCCACCGGCGGCGGCTCGGACATCCTGGCGCGGCAAATCGGCGCGGGCCTGCAAAAGGCCTGGGGCCAGGGCGTCGTGGTCGACAACAAGGCCGGCGCCTCGGGCAATATCGGCACGACCGAGGTGGTGCGCGCGCCGGCCGACGGCTACACCCTGCTGCTGCAAAACAGCACCATGGTGACCAATCTCGGCGTCATGGGCAAGCTGCCCTACGACCCCGAGAAAGACCTGACGCCGATCATGCTGCTCGGCGCGACCCCGATCGCGCTGGCGGCGCATCCCAGCGCCCAGGCGGGCAACATCAAGGAACTGGTCGCCGCCGCCAAAGCCAGGCCGGACGCCTTCAGCTACGGCTCCTGCGGCATCGGCACGCCGCAGCATTTCGCGATGGAGCTGGTCAAGCAGAAAACCGGCATCCAGGCCGTGCATGCCGGCTACAAGGGCTGCGCGCCGGCATTGACCGATGTCGTCGGCGGCCAGATTCCGCTGGCGATGGTCAGCGCCAACCTGGTCGCGCCTTATGCCAAGAGTGGCCGGCTGCGCGTGGTCGGCGTCACGACGGCGCATCGCTACGGGCTGCTGCCCGACACGCCGACCTTCGAGGAGCAGGGCCTGAAGCCGTTCGATTTTTCCATCTGGTATGCGCTGATGGGGCCGGCGAAGCTGCCCGCGCAGGTCGTCGCCAGGCTGGTTGCCGATGTCGAAAAAATCCTGGCCGACCCGGCCGTGCAGGCCAGCTTGTCGAACGCCGGCGTCGAGCCGTACAAGGGGACAGCCGCGGAACTGGCTAGCCTGATCAAGTCGGACTCGGCGCGCTATGTGCAACTCGCCAAATCGGCCAATATCAAGGCCGAATAGACGCCAGGAAAGGCTTTAACCGCATGCCGAGGCTCTATGCGCTTCAAGTGGCTTGCCAACCATCAGTACGCTACTAAATATATAGCTAACTATGCTTATGGGTATTGCGCAAACAGCACTTTTTACACTTGAAGTTTGAAAAAACGCGGCGCATCCAATCTTCGAGCGCGGCCTACAATTGCGGACCTAATAAAAGAAGCGATGGCCACATGGCCGTCCTAGCTGGAGACATTCCAATGCCCATACCTTCCCCTGCTGCGCCTATGGCCACCGACGTGGAGCATGCCGAAAAACGCGCCGAGCTGCGCCGCGCCGCGCTCGAATACCACGAGTTTCCGACGCCCGGCAAAATCGCCATCGCCGCGACCAAGCAAGTCACCAACCAGCACGACCTGGCGCTGGCCTATTCGCCCGGCGTCGCCGCGCCGTGCGAAGAAATCGCCAAGGACCCGAACGCCGCGTTCAAGTACACCAGCCGGGGCAACCTGGTGGCGGTCATCACCAACGGCACGGCGGTGCTGGGCCTGGGCGACATCGGCCCGCTGGCGGCCAAGCCGGTGATGGAAGGCAAGGGCGTGCTGTTCAAGAAGTTCGCCGGCGTCGATGTGTTCGACATCGAGATCGACGAAAAAGACCCGGCCCGGCTGGTCGATATCATCGCCGCGCTCGAGCCGACCTTCGGCGCCATCAACCTCGAGGACATCAAGGCGCCGGACTGCTTTTATGTCGAGCGCGAACTGCGCAGGCGCATGAAAATTCCGGTTTTTCACGACGACCAGCACGGCACGGCGATCACGGTCGGCGCGGCGATGCTCAATGCCCTGAAGGTCGTCGGCAAGGACCCGAAGCAGGTCAAGCTGGTGACCTCCGGCGCCGGCGCCGCCGCGCTCGCCTGCCTGAGCCTGCTGCTCAAGCTCGGCATTCCGCGCGAAAACATCTACGTCACCGATCTGGCCGGCGTCGTCTATGAGGGCCGCACCGAGCTGATGGACGAGGACAAGGTATTGTTCGCCCAGCCGACTCAAGCCCGCACCCTGGGCGAAATCATCGAAGGCGCCGATATCTTTTTGGGCCTGTCGGCCGGCGGCGTGCTGAAAAAGGACATGGTCGCGAAAATGGCGGCGCGGCCAATTATTTTCGCGCTTGCCAATCCGAATCCGGAGATCTCGCCCGAAGATGTCAAATCGGTGCGCGGCGACGCCATCATGGCGACGGGCCGGACCGATTATCCGAACCAGGTCAACAACGTTTTGTGCTTTCCATATATTTTCCGCGGCGCGCTCGACGCCGGCGCATCGACCATCACCGTCGAGATGGAAATCGCCGCGGTCCACGCGATTGCCGAGCTGGCGCAGGCCGAGCAAAGCGAAGTCGTCGCCGCCGCCTATCTTGGCGAAAAGCTGTCGTTCGGCCCTGAGTACCTGATTCCCAAGCCCTTCGATCCGCGCCTGATGATGAAAATCGCGCCGGCCGTGGCCCAGGCGGCGGCCGACAGCGGCGTGGCCTTGCGGCCGATCCAGGACCTAGAGCGCTACCGCGAGCGGCTGCAAAGCTTTGTCTATGCGTCGGGCACGATTATGAAGCCGATCTTCACGGCGGCAAAAATCGCCAGCCGCAAGCGCGTTGCCTATGCCGAAGGCGAGGAAGAGCGCGTGCTGCGCGCCTGCCAGATCGTCGTCGATGAGGCTTTGGCGCGCCCGACGCTGATCGGCCGCCCGGCGATCATCGCCCAGCGGATCGAAAAATTCGGCTTGCGGCTCAAGGAGGAGCTCGACTACGACGTGGTCAATGTCGAGCAGGACCGGCGCTACCGCGATTTCTGGCAGACCTACCACCGCATGACCGAGCGCCGCGGCGTGACGGCGCAGATGGCGAAGATCGAGATGCGCCGGCGCCTGACGCTGATCGCCGGGATGCTGCTGCTCAAGGGCGACGTCGATGGGCTGATCTGCGGCACCTGGGGAACGACGGCGCACCACCTTGACTACCTCGACCAGGTCATCGGCAAGCGCGAAGGCGTCAACACCTATGCCTGCATGAACGGCCTGCTGCTGCCGAACCGGCAGGTGTTTTTGCTCGACACCCACGTCAACTACGACCCTACAGCCGAGCAACTCGCCGAAATCACCACCATGGCGGCCGAGGAAATGATGCGCTTCGGCATCAAACCCAGGGCGGCGCTGCTGTCGCATTCGAACTTCGGCTCGTCCAGCCAGCCGAGCGCGCTGAAAATGCGCCGCACCCTGGAGTTGCTGCGCGACCAGGCGCCCTGGCTCGAAGTCGATGGGGAAATGCACGGCGACATGGCGCTCGATGCGTCCGCACGCGGCCAGATCATGCCCAACAGCACCTTGGCCGGCGAAGCCAATTTGCTGGTGCTGCCCAACATCGACGCGGCCAATATTTCCTACAATTTGCTGAAAACCGCGGCCGGCGGCAATATCGCCATCGGCCCGGTGTTGCTGGGCGCCAACAAGCCGATGCATATCCTGACGCCGACGGCCACGGTGCGCCGGATTGTCAACATGACAGCGCTAACGGTCGCCGACGCCAACGCGGCGCGGTGAATTTTCGGCGGTGGGGCCGATTTGGGGCGATTGAGACTCGCCAGTTGATAGCGCTTGGCAATACCCTGGCTTTCGTGCCTAAATTTTCAGCGACCACTTGCATTTTTTTGTTACATAGGTCAAACTACTTCTCTTGAAAATTAAGGGTTAACCCGATAATTCAATCGGATTGTCCTCGATTCAAGGAAGGTATTTTTCATGTCGCGCAATGGGTGGTGTCGCTTCAATCGGGTCGCACCAACGATGCTGCTGGGCTTTTGGGTCGGTGCGGCGGGTTTGCTCGGCGGTTTTCCCGGCACTGCTCAAGCCAGGTTCCTGTCCTTGGCGCCGGCCACGTCCGGCGCTGTTACCGACAAGGTGGCCGTTGCGCAGTTGCCGCCGCAAGGGCGCAGCATGTTGACACTGATCCACCAGGGTGGGCCTTTCAGGCATGTCAAGGACGGCGTGGTATTTGGCAATCGAGAACGACAGCTTCCCGCCAACGTTCGCGCTTATTACCGTGAATATACCGTCAGGACACCTGGAGAACGCAGCCGTGGAGCCCGGCGCATCATATGCGGTGGCTTGCAAGCTGCGGCGCCCGATGCCTGTTTTTACACCGACGATCACTATGCGAGTTTTCGCAAAATCGTCCCTTAACCAGGATTGTGGTTGTTATTTTGACTTTTGATCTAAGAGAAAGAGAAGCGGAGATGGATACACCACTTCGTCGGGACGACGAAACACCATTGAAGGGCATCCGGCCCAACATCGTGCAGTCCATACGCGCCTTTCGGGTGCCCGAGCTGCAGGCTGCCGCCACCAAGCTCGAGCAGCATTTCCTCTATGCCAATCTGAGCCAGGCCCAGAGCAAGCAGGATATTTTGGACATGATTGCGGCGCAGTACACCTTTCCGGCGCATTTCGGCAAGAATTTTGACGCTTTGTACGACTGCATGACCGACCTGGTTCACAAATCAGGCCCGCAGCCCGGCTTTATCGTCGTGCTCGAGCAAATTCCGGCGCACGCCAAGTTCGACAAGGAAGCGCGCGAGCAGCTGCTGGACATCTTCCGCGATGCGGCCGACTATTGGGCCGATCGCAAGATACCGTTCAGGTGCTTCTATTCTTTTCTGTAGCCCGCTCCCCGGACATTGGCCAAGGGGATCGGGCGAATCAGGCCCAGGTTGCGCAAGACGGTGAAGAGCCGATGCCGACCAACAAACTGCTCGACATCTCGCCGCTGGCGCTGCGAATGAGCAGTCCGTTCAACGCAAGCTACTGGCTCGCGGCGGCTTGAAACCGTCCGGTTTCAGGCACTGGCGATGAAGCCCGCGACAGCGGGCTTTTTTATGCATCGAATTCGGCTTTTGCGCTTGTCCAGCTTGCTTAA
>CAXSGT010000149.1:398-8266 GCA_964236835.1 uncultured Polaromonas sp. | reverse complement strand
GCTGCCCCCCGAGGGGGCCGCCCCGCCTGCGGCCCGGCTAAGCCGGTTCCGCGGCCGGTACTTGGTTTGGCGGGGAATGTCGTTCCATGTTCTGGAGGTGTCGCGTGGCTAGGCTTGCTGCTGCTTCGCCGCCGCCTGTGGTTGCGACGCCCGCCGAAAGCGCCGACCAGATGCTGCGGCGGCTGGAGTGGACGGTGCTGCGCCGCCTCGACGGGCTGCTGCAGGGCGACTACCGCACGCTGCTGCGCGGCACCGGCATGGACCTGGCGGACCTGCGCGAGTATCAGCATCATGACGATGTGCGGCATATCGACTGGAACGTGACGGCGCGGCTTGAGCTGCCGCATGTGCGCGTCTTCACCGAAGACCGCGAAATGAGCGCCTGGTTTTTGCTCGATTTGAGCCCGTCGATGGATTTTGGCTCGAGCGAGCTGCGAAAACGCGAAGTCTCGGCCAATTTTGTCGCCGTGCTGTCGCGCATGCTGACGCGCCACGGCAACCGCGTCGGCGCGCTGCTCTATGGCTCGGGCGTCGATGCGGTGATACCGGCGCGTGGCGGCCGGCATCATGTGCTGCACCTGCTGCATACGCTGCGGGCGCGGCCGGACGCGGCCAGCGCGGGGCCAACCCGGCTGCATGAATTGCTGGAATCGGCGGCGAACCTGATCCGCCGCCGCTCGACGCTGTTCGTGGTGTCCGATTTCATCAGCGAAGCGGGCTGGGAAAAGCCGCTCGGCCTGCTCGCCCAGCGGCACGAGGTCGTCGCGGTGCGGCTGCTCGATCCGCTCGAGCTCGAGCTGCCCGACCTGGGCCTGATTCCAATTCGCGACGCGGAAACCGGCGAGCAGCTGCTGGTCGATACCCATGATGCCGGCTTTCGCAAGCGTTTTGCGCGCATCGCGGCGCAGCGCGAGGCCGAGCTGCGGCAGTCGCTGGCGCGCGCGGGTGTTGATGCGCTAGAGCTTTCGACCGACGACGACCTGGTCGATGCGATTTCCCGGTTTACCGATTTGCGCAAGCGCCGCAGCCGCTTGTCGGGCGCGCACGCGGCGGCGGGCCGGCTGCCGGCGCACTTGAGGCGCGCCGCCTAAAGCGGCGCGAAGGAGCAAAAATGACGTTTCTCTGGCCGCAATTTCTCTGGCTGCTGCTGCTGCTTCCGCTGCTGGTGGCGCTGTATATCTGGCTGCTCAGGCGCAAGAAAAAAATGGCGCTGCGCTATGCCAGTTTGTCGATCGTTCGCGAAGCCATGGGCCGGGGCCAGGGCTTTCGCCGCCATGTGCCGCCGCTGTTGTTCCTGTTGGCGCTGGCCGCGATGCTGGTGTCCTCGTCGCGCCCGTTCGCCATCGTCAGCCTGCCGTCGCAGCATGAGACCATCATGCTGGCGATGGACGTGTCGGGCAGCATGCGCGCGACCGACGTGCTGCCGAACCGCCTGGTCGCGTCGCAAAACGCGGCCAAGGCGTTTCTGGCCGACCTGCCGCGCAATGTGCGGGTCGGCATCGTCGCGTTCGCCGGCACCGCGTCGGTGGTCCAGCCGCCCACCGTGAACCGTGAAGATCTGACGGCGGCGATCGACAAGTTCCAGCTGCAGCGCGGCACGGCGATCGGCAACGGCATCGTGGTGTCGCTCGCCGAGCTGTTCCCTGATGCCGGCATCGACCTGGAATCGATGCAGTCGGGGCGCGAGCGCCAGCGCGGAACGTCGCTCGACCAGGCGATGAAAGAAGGCCGGGACGACAAGGCGGCGAAAAAAGCGTTCACGCCGGTCGCGCCGGGTTCCTACACCTCGGGCGCGATCATTTTGCTGACCGACGGCCAGCGCACCACCGGTGTCGATTCGCTCGATGCGGCCAAGGTGGCGGCCGACCGGGGGGTTCGCGTCTATACCGTCGGCGTCGGCACGGTGCAGGGCGAAACCATCGGTTTCGAGGGCTGGTCGATGCGCGTGAAGCTCGACGAGGACACGCTCAAGGGCATCGCCCGCGCCACCCAGGCCGAGTATTTTTATGCCGGAACCGCGGGAGACCTGAAAAAAGTGTATGAAACCCTCAGCTCGCGGCTGACGGTGGAAAAAAAGGAAACGGAAATCTCGGGGCTGCTGGCCTTGCTGGCGGCGGCGCTGGCGCTGGTGTCGGCCGGCCTGTCGCTGCTTTGGTTCAACCGGATTCTTTGAAAAAGCAGTGTTATCGCGTTGCAAACAGCCTCCTCGTGTCCAGGTGTTCCCCCTCGTGACCTCTCACCAGAGCCTGGCTCAAGTACTGGCACCGACCGGTCCGCTGCGCGCGTCTATCAACCTCGGCAATTCCCTGCTCGCCAACCGGGATGCGGTGACGGGTCGGCCTGTCGGCGTCTCTATCGACCTGGCTTGTGAGCTGGCCTCGCGTCTCGGTGTGGAGCTGGAACTGGTGGTTTTTGACGGCGCTGGCAAATCGGTCGAGGCTGTGACCGCCGGGCACGCCGACGTTGGTTTTTTTGCGATCGATCCAGTGCGGGGGGAAGGCATTGCCTTCACGGCGGCTTATGTGCTGATCGAAGGCGCCTACCTCGTGCGTGCCGGCTCGCCGCTGCAAAGCAACGAGGAGGTGGATAGCGCGGGGCACCGCGTCGCGGTCGGCAAGGGCAGCGCCTACGACCTGTACCTGAGCCGGGAACTGCGCGCAGCCCGGATCGTGCGAGCGCCCACCTCGCAGGCCGTCGTGGATATCTTTATCGAGCAAGGCCTGGACGTGGCGGCTGGCGTCAAGCAGCAACTGCACGCCGACGCCGCCCGCGTCCCCGGCCTGCGCTTGCTGCCCGGCCGGTTCATGGTGATCCAGCAGGCCATGGGAATAACGCGCAGCCGGAGCGAGGCTGCAAATGCCTTTCTTCGCCAGTATGTCGAGGAAATGAAGTCCAGCGGCTTTATTGCCCAGGCGCTGACACGCCACGGCATCCAGGGTGTGTCGGTCGCACCCGCCGCAGCCGTTTAAGCGGCATGCGGGTTTATGTAGGCTCGCGCACCTCCCGGCAACGCAATGGGCGCGGCGACGGCATCAGCGTATTCGAGATGGATCCCGCAGCCGGCAGTCTTGCGCTGGTCCAAGTCGTTGGCGGCCTTGTCAATCCGTCGTTTCTGGCATTGAACGGCAGCAGAGATGTTTTATACACCGTGCATGGCGACCACGACGAAGTCAGTGCGTTTCGCGTCAATCCCGATGACGGCACCTTGCAGTTTCTGCAGCGCCAGCATTGCGGCGGCAAGAACCCGGTTCATCTGGCGCTGGACCCCAGCGGACAGTTCCTGGTCGTGTCGAATCACCTGAGCAGCAACCTGGCTGTGCTACCAGTTCTGCCTGGTGGCGAACTGGGCACCGTCTGCCAGACCGTGGAATTGACGGGCGCGCCGGGGCCGCATCGGGTCGAGCAGCCGTTTGCCAAGCCCCACTGCAATCCTTTCGATCCCAGCGGGCGCTTTGTCCTGGTGCCTGACAAGGGCCTCGACCGGGTGTTCACGTTCCGTTTCGCCAATGGGCGATTGGCCCCGGCCGCGGCTCCGTGGGTGGCCACCCGCGAGACGGCCGGGCCGCGCCACATCGTATTTCACCCAGGACAGCCCTTTGCCTATGTCGTGAATGAACTCGACTCGACAGTGACCAGTTACAGCTTCAATGCTGAAAGCGGCAAGCTTGAGCCGCTACAGATACTGTCTTCCCTCCCAGACTATTACACGGGCAACAGCCGGGCATCGGAGATTGCCATTGCCCCGGACGGACGGACGCTCTATGCCTCCAACCGCGGTGGCGACAGCATCGCCGTGTTCCGCATCAATGCCGAAAATGGCTTGCTGGGGTTTTTGCAAGCGGCTCCTTCTCTAGGCCGCACGCCCCGGTTTTTCGCGCTGGCGCCGGATGGGCGCTTTCTTTTCGCGCTTAACGAGGAAAGCGACAGCATCGTGCCCTTCGCTATCGATCCAGGCAGCGGCGGCCTGACGCCCACCGGTATGCACTGGAGCTGCGGCAGTCCTGTCTGCATGGTTTTTTCGGCTCCGGTTTGAGGCGCCGCAAAGGCTTTGCCGTGCTTGCGGGCAAATCGACGGCGGATCGACCGGATCGCCCCTCCAGATCACGCCGCCTTCACCAGCAGGCGCCGAATGTGGCGCGCAGTGCGTCCAACTGGAAAGCGCTCAGCGGCAAGGCCGCGCCCTGGCACAGCTGCCAGAGCCGAGCGGTTTCTTCGAGTTCTTCCAGCGCAGCCATCGCGGCTGACAGCGAATCGTGCCAGACGTTGGGGCCGAGCCGCTCCAGCATCACGGCCCGCAGCGGGATGCCCGCCAGGCTGTAGGTGGCGATGGCCCTTTCAACCTCAACGGCAGTGCCGGGATCGCCCGGACGGGCATAGTCGATCACCGGCACATGGCCGACTCTCATGACGAAGTAAGGCGTCAACGCCGGCAGCAGTTCACGGCCGCGCGGGGTGGACTGCATTAGCGGGACCAGTGTCAGCGCCACGCAATGGCTGGCATGGGTGTGAATGATGCAGCGCGCCGGCGCGCCGGCAGCGGCCGTCGCCTGGTAAATGCGCTGGTGCAGCACGATGGTCTTGCTGGCCCTGTCGCCGCTGGTTTGCACGCCGTTGTCGTCTAGCCGGGCCAGCCGCTCGGGCTCGAGGAAGCCGAGGCAGGCATCGGTCGGCGTGATCAAAAAGCCGCCGCCTTCCCCGGCATCGAGCCGAACGCTGATATTGCCGGCGGTCGCATGCACATAGCCGCGCTCGAACAGGCTGCGTCCGACGCGGCAGATTTCCTCGCGCATGGCCGATGTCGTCATGACGCGTCGCCCACCTTGGTAATGCGGGCAGTGTTCAGATGCTGGCGCAGGAACTGCGACGCTTCCATGCGCTCGCCCTTGACCAGCAGGTCGATCAGCACCAGGTGTTCCTCGCACTGGCGATGCAGCCGCGAGCGGTCGAGCCGCGTGCCGTACTCGATCACCCGGCGCATCTGGTTGATGGTGCGCAGCGAGTCGAGCAGGAAACGGTTGCCGGCGCCGGCGATCATGGTTTCGTGAAAATGGACACCGGCCCGGAACAATTCGGCCGGGGTGCAGCGTTCGATGCCGCCGCCCAGCAACTCCTGCTGCTCGCGTCGGCATTTTTCCAGCTCGGCCAGGTCGACCTGGTAGCCCGGCTCCAGCATCGCGGCCGGCTCGATGATCATGCGAAAACGGTAGCTCTCGCGATGCGACTCGACGGTGCTCAGCAGCGGGCGGAAGATCCAGCCCCGGCCAGGCTTTCGGTCGATCATGCTTTCGCGCGCCATGCGGTTGAGGATGCGCTGCAGCTGCAGGCGCGTGAGCCGGTAACGCGCCATTAGATCGGTTTCGGCAATCTCGTCGGGCAGCAGGCCGTGGATGCGGTCATTGGCAATCCGCAGGTAAACCGCCTGCTCGGACGCCTCATCGCCCGACAGGTCAAGGTGTCCCAGCTCCGAAGGTTTCCTGGCCACCTGAAAACCCCGATGCGGCGAGGAGGTTACCGCGCCGGTCGTGGCCAGGTGCTGCAGCGCCTTGCGCACCGGGGAGCGCGAAACGCCCAGTTCGTCGCACAGCGCCTGCTCGGTCAGCCGGTGGCCGACGGGGTAATCTTCGCGCCGCATCATTTCCACGATCTGCATGGCAAGCGCGGGGCTCAAAGAGCTGGAAGGACTGGAAGGCGCCGCCAGGGCGATGGTCTTTGACGAAGGCATGGCGTTGTCGAGTATCAGGCGTTCTGCCCGAGCCGTGCAAACGCCTGCGTGAAAAAATTCGCAGCGCCAAAATTGCCGGACTTGAGCGCGATATGCAGCGAACCGCCCACCGCGTGCGGCGATGCGGCATGGCACCACGGCACGCCCGGCGCGATCTGCGGGCCAATACGCATGCTGGCAATTCCCAGCGATTGCACGCAGGCGCCCGACGTTTCGCCACCCGCCACCACCAGCTGGCCTACGCCGCGCCGAACCAGCCCTTGCGCAATCGATGCCAACGCATGCTCCACCATCTCACCTGCCCGCGCCACGCCAAGCCGGGCCTGGACGGCGCGCACCGCCTCGGGCCGCGCCGTGGCATAGACCAGCACCGGACCTCCGGGCAGCTGCGCGTCCGCCCAGGCAAGCGCCTGGCCCGCCACATCGATCCCGTCAGCGAGTTGCAGCGGATCGACGGCGAGGGCCGCGCCGCCGCGAGCCATGAAGTCGGCCACCTGCGCATTCGTGGCGACCGAGCAGCTGCCCGACACGATGGCGCGCCGGCCCTGTGCCACAGGCAGCCGGGCCGCACCGCCCCCGGCCTGAATACCGAAGTTTTGTGGCAAGCCGATCGCCACGCCCGAGCCGGCAGTGAGCAGCGGCAGCCCCGAGAATGCCGGCCCCATCGCCAGCAGGTCGGCATTGCTCACGGCATCGACAATCGCCATGGCTACGCCCTCTGCGCGCAAAACCGCGATGCGTTCCCGAATCGCAGCCGCCCCCTGCGCCACCGTTCGGTGATCGATGAGCCCGACACGGCGCGTCGTCTGCGCCTGCAACACGCGCACCAGGCTGGAGTCGGTCATCGGCGTGAGCGGATGGTCGCGCATGCCCGATTCGTGCAGTAGCTCGTCGCCGACGAACAGGTAGCCCTTGAAGACGGTGCGGCCGTTTTCCGGAAAAGCAGGGCAGGCAATTGTGAAATCGGTGCCCAGCGCATCCATCAGCGCGTCCGTGACCGGCCCGATATTGCCCTGTGCCGTCGAGTCGAAGGTCGAGCAGTATTTGAAATAGCACTGGCCGGCGCCCTGCGCCCGCAGCCAGCGCAGTGCCGCCAGCGACTGCGCCACGGCATCCAGGGCGGGCACGGTGCGCGTTTTCAGCGCCACGACCACCGCATCGGCCTGCCCGGGCAGGGGACCTTTCGGTATGCCGATGGTCTGGACCACCCGCATGCCGCTGCGCACCAAATTGTTCGCCAGGTCGGTGGCGCCGGTGAAGTCGTCGGCAATGCAGCCGAGGAAAAGCTTTTGAAAAGGCTGGCTCATCGCTGGCGCTGCTCTAGGCCGGTCAGGCGTTTGCCACGGCCTGGACGACCGCCGCTGCAAAGGCCTTGCAGCCGATGCTGCCGCCAATATCGGAGGTGCGGGTGGCCGGGTTTTCCAGCACCTTGTCGACCGCCGCCACCATGGCGTCGCCCGCCTGCTGCATGGCCAGGTTCCGCTGCTTGTCGCCAACCCAGCGCACCATCATCGCGACCGAAAGGATCATGGAAGTGGGATTGGCAATGTCCTTGCCGGCAATCGTCGGCGCCGAGCCGTGCTGTGCCTGGGCGCAGCACAGCTCATCGCTGGCCATGATGGAGCCGGCCAGGCCCAGGCTGCCCGACAGCTCGCTGGCCAGGTCGGAAAGGATGTCGCCGTAGAAATTGGTCGCGACCAGCACGTCGAAGCGCTCGGGTTCCTTCACCAGGTGCGCGGTCGAGGCATCGACGAGGAGATCGTCGAGCTGCACTTCCGGAAAGTCCCTGGCGACATGGCGAACGGCTTCTAGAAACAGGCCGTCTGTCATGTGAAAGCTGTTGGCCTTGTGGATGGCGGTAACTTTTTTGCGGCGCGTCATCGCCAGCTCGAAGGCGCGGCGCGCGATGCGTTCGCTGCAATGCCGCGTGATTTTGCGCACCGACAGCGCCATGTCGGGCGTCGGCATCATCTCGCCCCAGCCCCGGCTCATATTGCGGTCCGGGTAAAAGCCCTCGGTGGCTTCGCGCATGATGACCAGGTCCATGGTCCGGCCTTCGCGCATGTTCGACTGCAGGAAAGGACGCGTGCGGGCCGGCCGCACATTGGCGTACAGGTCCAGCCCGGTGCGAAAGCCGGCCGAGACA
>CAXSGT010000149.1:0-329 GCA_964236835.1 uncultured Polaromonas sp. | reverse complement strand
TTTTCCAGGCTTGTGAAGCCTGCGTCTTCGTAGTCGAAGGACAGGTCCAGGCCGAAGCGCGCGCCTGCGGCCTTGAGGACGTCAACCGAAGCGGCAACGATTTCAGGGCCGATGCCGTCACAGGGTAAAACGATAAACTTCATGACTTGTCTTTCTTGCAGAGTGAGCAGGTTGAGGGAAATCGGTGCGTTGAAAAAATAGAAAACTTATCCCGGCGTGGCCAGGATTCGTTGCAGCAGGCGAACGGCGCTGTCAGGGCTTGTCAGCACCGGATTGCCCAGCGCATTAGCAACGGCCGACTGGCTGCGCGCCATGGAAAACTGGCCCAG
>CAXSGT010000148.1:0-8281 GCA_964236835.1 uncultured Polaromonas sp. | reverse complement strand
CACCACCCGACTAATGCCTCAGGCTACTTGAAAATCGAGTTTCTCAGGGACGACTTGCTAGTATTGAGAAGTAAGCTATAGTTTTTATAGTAAGACGATTTTTCGCTGGCCGCGGTGCTGCAGCTTACGCCCGCGCAAAAAAGGCCGTCGCCGCGTCCACCGTCTCGGCGATGTCGCTTGCGCTGTGCGCCGCGCTGACAAAGCCGGCTTCGTACAGCGCCGGCGCATAGTACACACCTTGGTCCAGCATGGCGTGAAAGAAACGGTTGAACGCCAGGCTGTCGGTTTTCATGACCTGGGAATAGTTTTGCGGCAGCGCACCCATCAGGAAAAAGCCGAACATCCCGCCTTCGCTGTCGCCGCAAAAGGGCACGCCGCCCTGGCCTGCGGCTTGCGTCAGGCCGGCGACCAGGCTGCGCGTGCGCTCGCCGAGCGCGTCGTAGAAACCCGGCTTCTGAATTTCGCGCAGCGTTGCCAGGCCGCAGGCGGTGGCAATGGGGTTGCCCGACAGCGTTCCGGCCTGGTACACCGCGCCCAGCGGCGCGAGCTGCTCCATCACGGCGCGCGCGCCGCCGAAAGCGGCCATCGGCATGCCGCCGCCGAGCACCTTGCCGAGCGCGGTGAGGTCGGGCTTGAAGCCGGGAATACTTTGCGCATAAAGGCTTTGCGCGCCGCCGAGCGCCACCCGGAAACCCGTCATCACTTCGTCGAGCACGAGCAGCGCGCCGTATTGCGTGCACAGCTCGCGGCAGCGCTTCATGAAGGCAACGCTCGCCCTGACAAAATTCATGTTGCCGGCGATCGGCTCGATCATCAGACAGGCGATGTCCCCGCCATGCAGTGAAAAGGCTTCTTCCAGCTGCGCGACATGGTTGTATTCAAGCACCAGCGTGTCCCGCACGACCTCGGGCGGAACGCCGGCGCTGGTCGGGCTGCCGAAGGTCGCCAGACCCGAGCCGGCTTTGACCAGGAGCGCGTCGGAGTGGCCGTGGTAGCAGCCCTCGAACTTGACGATTTTGCCGCGCCCGGTCGCGCCGCGCGCCAGGCGGATCAGGCTCATCGTCGCCTCGGTGCCCGAGCTCACCAGCCGCACCATCTCGATCGACGGCACCAGTTTGACGATTTCCTCGGCGAGTTCGACCTCGCGCTCGGTCGGCGCGCCGTAGGAAAAACCGTCGAGCGCGGCTTGCCGGACGGCCTCGACGACCGTCGGATGGCCGTGGCCCAGGATCATCGGCCCCCAGGAGCCGATGTAGTCGATGTAGCGCTGGCCGTCGGCATCCCAGAAATACGCGCCCTGGGCGCGCTGCACGAAGCGCGGCGTCCCGCCCACGGCCTTGAAGGCGCGCACAGGAGAGTTAACACCGCCCGGAATAAGCCTGCTGGCGCGCTCGAACAGGGCGGCGTTGCGCAAGGCGCGGGCCGGTGCCGCGGGCTTAATGTTTGGTGGTTCCATACGGAGGCAGATCCATAGGCATCTTCATCGCCAGCAATGCATTTTCGTCGCTGCCCCCGATGACAGGGCTGTCATCGGGGGCAGCCGGTTCGTCTTCGCCCGCTTCGTCCTCTTCGGCTTGCGCCCAGAACAGGCGATCCGGCACGATGTGGCCCATGCCGGGTTGAAAGCCGGCGTCCAGGCTTTGGTCCAGGTAGGTCAGCGCTTCGGCTGTGGCGGCCTGCAGATCGTGGCCGTTGGCGAGCAAGGCGCACAGGGCGGCCGACAGGGTTTCGCCGGCGCCCTCGAAAATTGCCTCGAAGCGCTCGAACTTCTCGCTGTAGAGCACGGCCTGCGGCGTGGCCAGCACGTTGTCGATGAACTGGTCGGCCAGCGCGATGCCGGTGACCAGCGTATAGGGCACGCCAAGCGCGGAGGCGGCCTTGGCGATATCGCGCGGCGCCGGGTTGCGCTCGGCCGGCCAGTCGGGCAGCAGCCAGCGCCAGAGGGTGCCATGGTTACCCACCAGCAGCGTGACCTGGGGCAGCATCAATTCCCGGAAGGCGTCGAAGTAGCTGTCGATCTCGCCTTCGTCCCACCACGACAGGCTGGGCATGTAGGCGATCAACGGTATGTCGGCATAGTCGGAGGCGATTTCAGCAATGGCGCTGATGTTTTCAGGGCTGCCGACGAAGCCCACCTTGATGGCGGCAATCGGCATGTCTTCCAGGGCGGCGCGCGCCTGGTCGGTCACCGCGTCGTTGTCGAAGATAAAATGGTCCACGATTTCGGCCGTGTCGCGCACGTAAGCGCCAGTCACGACCGCCAGAGGATGCGCGCCAGCCGAGGCGATGGCGGTAATGTCGGCTGTCAGCCCGGCCGCGCCGCTGGGATCGTTGGCATTGAAGACGATGACGCACGCTGGCGACGTGGCGCTGTCATCGACTTGATTGCGCCGGATGTCCGCTTCAGGAATGTTGGGGTTTGCCATAGCCTTCAATTCTGCCCTGTACTCCAATTAGCAACGGCATCTGGATACAATTGTTGCATTTTCATAGAAAGCGATTTAAGCTTTGACTCACTCAATGACCTGGATGTGTTTGATTTGCGGATGGATTTACGACGAAGCTGCGGGGCTGCCCGACGACGGCATTGCGCCGGGCACGCCTTGGGCGCAAGTCCCGATGAACTGGACCTGCCCTGAGTGCGGCGCGCGCAAGGAGGATTTCGAGATGGTTGAGATTTAGGCTTGCAGACGGGCTCGGCGCAATTTCAGTTCAGTACAAGCGACCGCTTCATGGGGCGCAAAAGGAGTAGAGAACAGTGAGCATTCAAAGTTCCGGACTGAAGGTGCTGGTCATCGATGACAGCAATACGATCAGGCGCAGCGCCGAGATTTTTTTGAAGCAAGGCGGACATGACGTCCTGCTCGCCGAAGACGGGTTCGATGCGCTGTCCAAGGTGAACGACTACGAGCCGGATTTAATTTTCTGTGACATTTTGATGCCGCGCCTGGATGGCTACCAGACCTGCGCGATCATCAAACGCAATGCCAGATATTCCCAGGTGCCGATCGTCATGCTGTCGTCCAAGGACGGTGTATTTGACAAGGCGCGTGGCCGCATGGTGGGATCGCAAGATTATCTGACAAAGCCTTTTACTAAAGATCAGTTGTTACAAACTGTTCGAGAATTGGGCAGCGTTCAACAAAGGCAAGTGTGATGGCAATCAAAAGAGTGCTGGTGGTCGATGATTCAAAAACCGAATTGATGTTTCTGACCGATCTCCTGATGAAAAACGGCTTCACCGTCATGACGGCTGAAAACGCCGAGGATGCATTTCGGCGCATGGCCGAAGAAAAGCCGGAATTGATCTTGATGGATGTGGTCATGCCGGGACTAAACGGTTTCCAGCTGACGCGGGCCATCTCGCGCGACCCGCTTTACTCCGATATTCCCATCATGATGTGCACCAGCAAAAACCAGGAAACCGATCGCGTCTGGGGAATGCGGCAGGGCGCCCGCGACTACATCACCAAGCCGGTGAATGCCGGTGAATTGATGGCGAAAATCAAGGCGCTTGGTTGAGCTAGGGCTGGGTACGCAGCATGGCCAACAGACAAGCTCTCAGAGAGTTGCAAAGCCGGCTGGCCGAGCGGCTGCAGCTGGCCCGAACCGAGGGTGTGACGCCATCGTGGCTGGCCGTCGAGGCGGGCGGCAGGAAATACCTGTTTCCGCTGGCGCAATCAGGTGAGATTTTCCCTTGGGTCAACACCCAGCCGGTTTCGTACACCCATATCTGGTTCGCTGGCGTCGCCAATTTGCGAGGCGGACTTTTTGGCGTTGTGGACCTGGCCAGCTATGTAAGCGGACAGGCGCCTGTGTCGCGCAACGAACTCGCGCGCTCCGACTCGCGCTTCGTATCGTTGAACAGTGCGCTCGAGGTTAACTGCGTCTTGCAAATCGACAAGCTGGCGGGCCTGCGAAAGCAAGAAGCCTTTGTTGATTTTTCAACAAAAAACCAGGCTGCCCCTGCTTATTTTGGAAATTCGTATGTTGATGGCGGCGGCGTCTCGTGGCAGGAAATCAACCTTCAGTTGCTTGCCCGGCAAGCCAATTTTTTGACAATAGGTGCATAGCATGTCTAGTTACCCTGTTCCTTCCGGAAAACCCACCATGTCCGTTATCGAAAACCTTCAGAAGCTATTTAAGTCCAAGCCCGCCCGGCCGTCTGAGGACAGCATGGACATGGTTTCGCTAAGCATCCCCGCGGAGCCGTTCTCGGAGCAAAACCCGAATCAAAATTTCACGGAAACCGCAAGCCATCACCAAGATGACAGTTTTGCGCCCACCAGCATGGCCTTGCATGAAGACGGTGGCAAGGCGCCTGGCGCTGAACTTCTGGTCCTTCCGCTTCTTGGCAGACGCACCCTGGCTCAGCATCAAAGGCTGCTGGTGCTGGTGCTGGCGTTGGCGGTCGTTGTTCTTGGACTGGTAGCGTTTATGGCGCTGAATCAGGCTGACCGGGCCGCCCAGCAGGTTGCCGCGACCGGACAATCCCTGATGCAATCGCAGCGATTGGCAAAATCCGTGTCTCAAGCCCTCGTCGGCAGCGCCCAAGCTTTTCCCGACGTGCGCGAGAGCGCCGGCGTGCTGGCAAAAACGGTGCGCGGGTTGAAATCCGGTGACGCCAGCCTGCGGCTTTCACCGGTCAAGGAATCGTTGCACGACGAGGTGGAAAAGGTTAATCCTTTGATGGAGCGGGCTGAAAAAAACGCCAACATCGTCATGAGCCAGCAGGCGATTTTGACGCAGGTCGGCAATGCGCTGCGCACTATCAACCGCCAATCTTCGGAGTTGCTCGAAATCGCCGAAACCGTGTCATCGCTCAAGCTCCAGCAAAATGCGGCGCCGGCGGAAATTTCGGCGTCGGGCCAGCTGGTGATGCTGACGCAGCGGATCGGCAAGTCTGCCAACGAATTCCTGACCTCCGAGGGGGTCAGTCCGGAAGCGGTATTTTTGCTCGGCAAGGATTTGAATTCGTTCAAGGAAATTGCGCAGGGGCTGTTGGCGGGAAGCTCGGAGTTGCGTTTGAGCGGAACCAGAGATCCACAAATTCGTGAACGTCTGGAGTCGCTGTTGGCGCTGTATGAGAAAACCCGGGTGCAGGCGAGCGCCATCTTGGGTAACTTGCAGGGACTCGTTTCTGCGCGCGAGGCGCAATCGTCGATTATTGCGGACAGCGAACCCTTGCGCCGCGGGCTCGAGGACCTGCAGGACAAACTGTCGTCACATACCGGTTTGGGTTTTGGCTCATTGGCAACGCTCACCGCCGCCGCCTTGATTGCGCTGTTGTGCGCCGCCGGCTTGGCCCGGTTGCAGGTTAAGGACAGTCAGCAGCGTCAGGCCATTGCGGAAGACCAGCGGCAGGACGCCAAAAGCCATGAGCAAGACGCCAAACGTGTCAATGACGCCAATCAGGCCGCGATTTTGCGCTTGATGAATGAATTGCAAATGGTTGCGGAAGGTGATTTGACGCAGGAAGCCACCGTCACCGAAGATATCACCGGCGCAATTGCCGACTCCGTCAACTACACGGTCGAGGAGCTGCGCTTGCTCGTTGGCAATGTGCAAACTACGGCAACACGGGTTGCCCAAACGACCGCACGGGTGGAAAACACCTCTACCGAGCTGCTTGCTTCGTCCACCGAGCAGTTGCGTGAGATTCGGGAAACCGGTCAATCGGTGCTTGACATGGCTTCACGAATCAATGAGGTGTCGACGCAGGCGCAGGCATCTTCGCTGGTGGCTCGGCAGTCGCTGACCGCGGCTGAATCGGGCTTGCAAGCGGTGCAAAACGCGATTGGCGGCATGAATTCCATTCGTGATCAGATTCAGGAAACCTCCAAGCGCATCAAGCGCCTGGGCGAATCCTCGCAGGAAATCGGCGAGATTACCGAATTGATTTCGGACATTACCGAGCAGACCAATGTGCTGGCGCTGAATGCGGCCATTCAGGCGGCATCGGCGGGTGAAGCCGGACGCGGCCTCTCGGTGGTCGCCGCGGTATGACCCAAACGGGGCTCGGCGGCGGGCTCGGCGGTGGCCTACTGCGTGGGCATCACCAACATCGACCCGATTAAGTATTCGCTGCTGTTCGAGCGGTTTCTGAACCCGGAGCGCGTGTCGATGCCGGATATCGACATCGACTTCGACGACGTGAACCGCCAGAAGGTCATCGACTACGTGGTGCAGAAGTACGGCAAGACGCAGGTGGCTCAAATCATCACCTTCGGCACGATGGCGGCCAAAAGCTCCATCAAGGACGTGGCCAGGGCCCTGGAGCTGCCGTTGCCGCAGACCAACGACCTCACCAAGATGGTGCCCGAACAAGTGGGCACCACCCTGGCCAAAGCCTTCGCCGAAAACCTGGAGCTGGACATGATCCGGCGCGACGAAAGCCCCGACAACCTCAAGGGCCAGATCCTGCGGCTGGCCACGCAGCTCGAAGGCTCGGTGCGCAACACCGGCATCCACGCGGCGGGCATCATCATCGCCCCCGACGACATCACGAAGTACATCCCCGTTTCCACGTCCAAGGAATCGGAGCTGCTCATCACGCAGTTCGACGGCAAGGTGATTGAGAGCGCCGGGATGCTGAAGATGGACTTCCTGGGCCTTAAAACCCTGACCATCATCGTGGACGCCCTGCGGCTGATTGAGAAAAACCACGGCGTGAAAATCGACATCGACGACATTCCGCTCGACGACGAGAAAACCTACCAGCTCTACCAGCGCGGCGACACGATTGGCACGTTCCAGTTCGAGTCGGAAGGGATGCGCCAGTACCTCAAGGACTTGAAGCCGACGAATATCGAGGATTTGATTGCCATGAACGCCTTGTACCGGCCGGGGCCCATGCAGTTCATCCCCAACTTCATCAACCGCAAGCACGGGCGGGAGGAAGTGATTTATCCGCACGAGCTTTTGGAGCCGATTCTCGCTTATTCTCAGGGGATCATGGTTTACCAAGAACAAATTATGCAGACGGCGCAGATTCTGGCCGGCTACTCGCTTGGCGGGGCCGACCTTTTGCGCCGCGCGATGGGCAAGAAGGATCTGAAGAAAATGGCGCTCGAACGTGATAAGTTTACTGAAGGTGCTAAAAAACTGCACGGTATTCCGTCGAAGAAAGCCAATGAGGTATTTGACGTAATGGAGAAGTTTGCCCAGTACGGGTTTAACAGGTCACATAGTGCGGCTTACTCTATAGTCGCATACCAAACTGGATATTTAAAAGCTAATTATCCAGCTGAATATATGGCCGCTGTACTCACTAATACTAATAATATGGAGAACTTGACATTCTTCATGACGGAATGCCGTAAAATGGGTGTTAACATCTTGGGGCCTGACATCAATAAAAGTCATTTACAGTTTACCGCTACCCAGAGCGGGGAAATTGTCTTTGGTCTAGGCTCTATCAAAGGATTAGGAGAATTCCCGGTAAAGGATATAATGAAGGAACGGGAAGAAAGAGGCCCTTTTCAGGATGCGTATGAGCTTGTTGAAAGAATTAACCTAAGAACTATAATTGTAATAGACCCTGCCGATAAAAATAACGTTATCAGTAAAACGCTCCCGAGCTTGAGCAAGGGCAAGCTAGAAAGCCTTATTTATTCAGGGGCGTTAGATAGCTTCTCTATAACAAATCGTGGCCATTACACAAAAGTTGTAGAAGTAAAGAAGAAGGGCAAGGTGGAAATAGAGTACACCTTTCTAGACAAACTCCTGGATTATGGTCAAACATTTCAAGAGGTGAAGGAGCAATCATTCAAATCATTATTTGGTGATAATGCTTCCACATCTATTGTCAGACCCAAACTACCAGAAGGTGACGGAATTTCTGAAATCGAGAAGTTAAGACTTGAAAAAGATGTGCTCGGATTTTATTTGTCAGGTCACCCTCTTGATAAATACCATCACGAAATACAAGCTTTTTGCACTTGCCCTTTGACTGATATTGAGCAATATAAAAGTCGAGAAATTCATGTGGTTGGCTTAGTTTCAAATGTGCTGTCTAAATTCACTAAGACAGGGCAGCCTTTTGCGTCCTTCGAACTAGAGGACTACAAGGGCTCACTGAATTTTGCTTTATTCAGAGATGACTACCGATTCTTTAACCTTATTAATCCGCGTAATTTTGAGGGTGGTTTAGTACCGCCGGTTTTGGTCAAAGGTAAATTTCAACAACGCTTCCGCGACTCAGACCAATTTGAGTTTAAAATTTTAGACATCATATACTTAGATCAAGTAGCTGAAAAGTATGCTAAAGGAGTGCGTATGA
>CAXSGT010000147.1:0-8288 GCA_964236835.1 uncultured Polaromonas sp. | reverse complement strand
CCACTTGCCTAAATCCGCAGTCGCAGCAGCACACCCAGAGCCCTCACCCGGTATGATAAATGTCATACCATGACCAAAGGGGATTCGCTGGGCTGAGCTTGACCCTGCGCGGGAACGAGCAGCAAGGCGCCCGCCCTGTATTGGTGATTAGCCATGATGTTTTCAACGAGCGCTCGGGGACCGTGCTGGCCATGGCCATTACTTCACAGCCACAGCGCGGGTTTTCCGCTCACTTTGCCGATGGGCAAGCTTGGCGGCAAAGAAGTCTGGCTCAAGATTAGTCAGATTCGCGTTTTGTCAACGCAGCGCTTGGGCGCAAGCTAGGTAAAGCAACGCCGGAACAGCTCGCACAGGCAATAAAGGGGCTTTATGAAATTGTGGGTGATTGAGCGACGGTGAAATCGGGTCGGATTTCGTAATCGGATTTCACATCACGGTAACGCTGGCACCCTCACCACGAGCCGCAATCACGCCAATCTCATACACCGCTTCGCCGGCCTCGCGCAGCATGGCGGCGCAAGCTGCGGCGCTAGCGGCGTCGATGACCACCACCATCCCAATCCCATTATTGAACGTGCGGTTCATCTCAATATTGTCGATCCCGGCGGTCTGCTGCAGCCATGCGAACAGCTCGGTCCGCGGCCAGCTGCCCTTCTTCAAATGAGCCGCCAAGCCTTCGGGCAGCACGCGCGGAATGTTTTCCAGCAGGCCGCCGCCGGTGATGTGAGCTAATGCTTTGATCGGATACACCGCCAGCGCCGTCAGCACGCTCTTCACATACAGCCGCGTCGGCTCCATCAAGGCCTGCCTGAAAGGCTTGCCGTCGAGCATGACGGGCAGGTCGGCGCCGGCGCGTCCTATGCACTTGCGCACCAGGCTGAAGCCGTTGGAATGCACGCCGCTCGAGGCCAGGCCGAGCACCACATCGCCGGGCTGGACATTCTGACCGGTGAGGATTTTCGACTTTTCCACCGCGCCGACGGCAAAACCGGCCAGGTCG
Source organism: uncultured Polaromonas sp. (assembly GCA_964236835.1). Lineage (GTDB taxonomy): Bacteria > Pseudomonadota > Gammaproteobacteria > Burkholderiales > Burkholderiaceae_C > Polaromonas. The sequence continues at coordinate 7,288 of CAXSGT010000147.1, read as the reverse complement.
TATTCGCCGTCGGGATACATGCCGGGCATTTCGGCGGTTTCGCCGCCGATCAGCGCGCAGCCGCTTAGCTCGCAGCCTTTGGCGATGCCGCCGATGACGCGCGCGGCGGTGTCGATGTCGAGCTTGCCGCAGGCGAAATAGTCGAGGAAAAACAGCGGCTCGGCGCCTTGCACCAGCACGTCGTTGACGCTCATGGCGACCAGGTCGATGCCGACGGTGTCGTGCATGTTCCATTCGAACGCCAGCTTGAGCTTGGTGCCGACGCCGTCGGTGCCGCTGACCAGGACCGGCTCCTTGTAGCGTTTGGGCACCTCGAACAGCGCGCCGAAGCCGCCGATGCCGGCCAGCACGCCTTCGCGCATGGTTTTGCGCGCCAGCGGCTTGATGCGCTCGACCAGGGCATCACCCGCGTCGATGTCAACGCCGGCGTCTTTGTAGGAAAGGGGAGTGTTAAGCGTCATGATGGCGGGCCGTGGTACGGTGTAAGGGCGGCGTTGCAAGCCCGATAGAATCGTGGCTGAGATTCTAAAGGCTGCCCTTCGCGGCTACCGCCAGCCCGTCCGGGCAAGCGCATCCCAGGATTTATGCAACTTATTTCAGCCTCGCCAGGGATTCCAACCTGCCTCCCGGCCGCGCCATGAAGCAGCTCGCGCTCGACATCGGGCTGGCGTCCGACCCGTCGTTCGACAATTTCTTCGCCGGCCCCAATGAAGCGGCGGTCATTCAGCTGCGGGACGGATCCGCCGGCGTTTTGCATTCGGCGGCGCCGACCTACTTGTGGGGCGGCGAAGCCAGCGGCAAGACGCATCTGCTAAAGGCCGTCAGCGCGGCTTTGCGCGGGCAGGGCGCGTCCAGCGGCTGGATGGATGCGTCGATGCCGGAGCCGCCCGAGTTCAGCGAGTCCTGGTCGGCCGTGATCCTGGACGACTGCCACCTGTACACGCCGGCGCGGCAGCGGGCCGCCTTCAACTGGTTCGTCAACGCGCTGAGCACCGACGACGGCCTGCCGCGCTGGGTCATCGCTGCCGGCAACGTTCCGCCGGCCGACCTGCCGCTGCGCGAAGATTTGCGGACCCGCCTGGGCTGGGGCCATGTGTTTGCCCTGCAAGCACTGACCGATGCCGAGCGGCGCGCCGTGCTCAGGCGCGAGGCCGATGCGCGCGGTGTGTTTCTCAGCGACGAGGTCATGGGCTTCATGCTGACGCGCTTTTCCCGCGACCTGGGCAGCCTGATGCAGTTGTTCGACGAGTTGGACAGCTACGCGCTGCAAACCCGGCGCGCCATCACGATCCCACTGATCAAATCCATGCTGGAGAGCGAATGACAAACCCGGTCAGGATTGCCCTGTTCGATCTGGATCACACCCTGATCCCGATCGACTCCGATTACGAATGGGGCGAATTCACCATCGCGCTCGGCTGGTGCGACGCGACCGAGTTCAAGCGCCGCAATACCGAATTCTTTGAACAGTACCGCGCCGGAACGCTCGACATCCACGCCTATGTGCGCTTCGCCACGCAGGCGATCCGGGAGCAGGGGGCTATGAAATCAGTAGCTGCTCACGCCCGTTTCATGAGCGAAATCGTGCAAAAAACCATCAAAAGCCAGGCGCTGGAGCTGGTTGACAGGCACCGCGCCGCCGGCGACGAGCTGGTGATCGTCACGGCGACGAACGACTTCGTGACGCGGCCGATCGCCGAGGCCTTTGGCGTGCGGGAATTGATCGCGGTCGAGCTTGAGCGGGATCAAGAAGGCAGGCTGACGGGTGAAATCCGCGGCACGCCGTCGGCGCGGGAAGGCAAGGTCGAGCGCGTGGCGCAGTGGCTGGCGACGCGCAAGCTGGGCTGGGACGATGTCGAAACGACGTTTTACACCGATTCGCTGAACGACCTGGCGCTGCTGGAAAAGGCGACTTATCCGGTCGCGACCAACCCTGATCCGCGCCTGCGGGCTCTGGCGAAAGAGCGCGGATGGCGCATACTTGAGCTGTTTTAGCCTAAGGAAGCTGAGCTTGCTGCCCTGCAGCCGCGGCCGTTTGGCCAAAAAATCAAAATTTCATGATCAAAAAATTCATCGACAAGCTGTTCGGCAAAACAGGCAATGAGGAAGGCGGCGCCAGCCGCGTTAAAAAGTCACCCTTCGGCAAACGCAATGACATCGCACTGAAAGACCACGGCATCGACGTCAAGCTGGTCGATGACCGCGCCATGGACGTGGTGCATGTCCTCAAGCAGGCTGGCTACCAGGCCTATATCGTCGGCGGCGCGGTGCGCGACCTGCTCGTTGGCCTGCGCCCCAAGGACTTCGACGTCGCCACCGACGCGACGCCCGAACAGGTCAAGTCGCTGTTTCGCCGGGCTTTCATCATCGGCCGGCGCTTTCGCATCGTCCACGTGATTTACGGCCGGGGCCGCGAGCACGAGGTGATCGAGGTGTCGACCTTCCGCGCCCATCTGGACAATGTGCAGGCCGAACAGGTCGGCGGCAACGAGCGCACCAGCAAGAGCGAACTCGCCGGCATGACGCATGCCGTCCACAGCTCGGGCCGGGTGTTGCGCGACAACGTCTGGGGGCCGATGGAGGAAGACGCGGCGCGGCGCGACTTCACCATCAACGCCATGTACTACGACCCGGAAACGCAGGTCGTCGTCGATTACCACAACGGCATCGGCGACGCCAAGAAAAAGATTGTCCGCATGATCGGCAACCCGGCGCTGCGCTACCGAGAAGACCCGGTGCGCATCATTCGCGCCGTGCGTTTTGCCGCCAAGCTCAATGCGCTGGGCTTCAAATTCGAGGAAAAAACAGCGGCGCCGCTGAAAGAAATGCGCGGCCTGCTCGCCGACGTGCCGCAGTCGCGCCTGTTCGACGAGATGCTCAAACTGCTGCAAACCGGCCATTCGCTGGCAAGCATCGCGCAATTGAAGGCGCTGGGCCTGGGCACCGGCATCTATCCGCTGCTCGACGTGGTGGTCGAAATGGCCGACGACCCGTTCCTCAATCTGGCGCTGCGCGACATCGACCGCCGCGTCGGCGAAGGCAAGCCGGTCGCGCCGAGCTTTTTGCTGTCGTGCGTGCTCTGGTCCGACGTGCGGCGCGGCTGGGAAGAGCGGCAGGCGCGCGGCGCGCCCGCCATGCCGGCGCTGCAGGAGGCGATCGACGAGGCGTTCAACGCAAAAATCGGCGATGTCTCCGGGCGCGGCAAGCTCGGCATCGACATGCGCGAAATCTGGACGATGCAGACACGTTTTGACAAGCGCACCGGCAACGCGCCATATTCGCTGCTCGACCAGCCGCGCTTTCGCGCCGGCTTCGACTTTTTGCGGCTGCGCGCGCAGGTTAAAGAGGTCGATCCGACGCTGGCCGAATGGTGGGAAAAATTCAGTATGGCGTACGACGACGAGCGCCACGAAATGATCGAGGCGCAGCGCGAGTCGCAGCCAAGAAGGCCGCCGGCGCCGCGTGCCCGGGTGAAGCAGGCCGATGCCGAAGCGGCCGAGTCTGACGATTCCGGCGCCGCGGCGCCTTCCGCCGAGCCAGGCGAAGCGGCGCCCGCGAGGAAACGCCGCCGGCGCCGCAAGCCGGCGGGCGGCGCCGACCAGCCGGCGCCATCCCACCATTCCGGCAGTGCTTCGCCAGCCTCCGATTCCTGACCTGGCATTGGCGCGTCGCGCCTGTCGCGCCGGGACGCGGAGCTTGTGATCGAACGCGAAGCGGTCACGGCCCATGTCGCGCTGGGCGCCAACCTGGGCGACGCGGCCGGGGCGCTGCGGCAGGCGGTCAAGGCGCTGGACCGCCTGCCGCTGACAAAAGTTGTCAACGCTTCCAGTATCTATCGGACGGCGCCGCTCGATACCGATTCAGGCCGCGAAGCGCGCGCGCCGGGCGCCGACTATCTGAACGCGGTGCTGGCGCTAGAAACCGGTTTGACCGCGCCCGCTTTGCTCGAAGTGCTGCAACAGCTGGAGTCGCAGGCGGGGCGCGAAAGGCCTTGGCGCAATGCGCCGCGGACGCTCGACCTGGACTTGCTGCTCTACGGCGGCGCCCGCATCGATTCAGCCAAGCTGACGGTGCCGCATCCGCGCATGCTGATGCGCGCCTTCGTGCTGGTTCCGCTGGCCGAGATTGCGCCCGAAAAGGTCAGCGAAGCGCAGCTCGAAGCGGTTCGGCGCCAGGCTATCGAGCGCCTTGGCACGCTTGAGGTTTAAGGCGCCAGCCGCTCGCGCAGCCAGCCGGCATCGCTTTGCGGCGTATAGCGCAGCCGGTCATGCAGCCGGCTTTTGCGGCCCTGCCAGAACTGCCATGCATCGGGCTTGAGCCGCAAGCCGCCCCAGTGCGGCGGGCGCGGCGGCCGCAGCATGAATTTCGCGCCGTATCTGGCGGCGTTGGCCAGCAGCACGCCGCGGCCTTCAATCACCTCGCTTTGCGGGCTGGCCCAGGCGCCGATGCGCGAGTCGAGCGGCCGGCTGGCGAAGTAGGCGTCGCTTTCCTCGTCCGAGACTTTTTCGACCAGGCCCTCGATGCGCACCACGCGTTCGAGCTCGACCCAGTGAAATTGCAGCGCCGCATACGGATTGCCGGCGAGCTCGATGCCTTTGCGGCTGTCGTAGTTGGTGTACCAGACGATGCCGCGCGCGTCGTAGCCCTTGATCAGCACGACGCGGGTCGATGGGCGCAGGTCGCTGCCGACGGTGGCCAGCGTCATCGCATTGGGCTCGGGGATTTGCGCCGCGATGGCTTCTTGCAGCCACTGCCCGAACTGCTTGAGCGGGTCGGCCTGCGAGGCGGCTTCATCGAGTTCGGCGCGCTCGTAGCTTTTGCGAAGGTCGGCGATGCTGGATGGAATGTCGGTCATGGCCAAAGTATAAAAGTTGCGCCCGCCGGCTTTTTAGGCATTGAGCCGCGCCGGCGTCCGCCCGGCGCCGCATCCTAGAATGACGCTAGAAATTTTCAGAGAGAATTCAGCATGGTTATTCAAGACGCCGGCGGCCGCCGACGCAGGACGCTGCTGCGGGTTTTAGGCTTCGCCGCGCCGGTCATCGCTTTGGTTTTTGTCGTGTGCGGCCATCGGCGCGACTCGCTTTCCGACCCGGGAGATTTCGTAATTTCCGCGGCCATGGCGGACGAGCCTGTCGGCCTGTCAGGCCGGGCCCAGGCCGCCGCCGACGCGGCCAGTGTCAAGGTCGAGCTGGATGTGGTCAAATTTTATTTCGCGCCCGGCAAGGCCGATCTGGCCGACGGCGCGGGCGCGGCGCTGGCCGGCCTGGTCAAAGCCGCCGGCGGCGGGCGCCGGCTGATGGTCTCGGGTTCGCACGACGCCACTGGCGACGCCGTCAAAAACGCCGGGCTGGCCAGAAAACGCGCGCTCGCGGTGCGTGGCGCGCTGCTGGCTGCCGGTGTCGCGCCACGCCAGATCGAGATCGGAAAACCCGAGCTGGCGACCGGCGGCGGCAGCGACGCCGAAGCGCGCCGCGTCGAAATCAGCCTTCAACCCTAGCCGGCGCGCGCCGGCGCCGGCCCGGCTACCATCGGCTTCGCAATCGAGTCACCCTGTCCGCTTTGCGGCGGCACGATCAAAGGACCGCACAGCATGGCGCTTCATTCAGCAGTTTCAGACCTCACGGCGCGCATCGCCGAGCGCAGCCGACCGACCCGAACCGCCTACCTGGCGCAGCTGCGGGCCGACGGCGGCCGCAAGCCAGGCATGGACCGCATGGGCTGCGCCAATATCGCACACGCGGTGGCGGGCATGCCGCCGGACGACCGCTTCAAGGTCGTCGCCGAGCGCGCGCCGAATATCGCCATCGTCACCGCCTACAACGACATGCTGTCGGCGCACACGCCGCTCGAAGCCTATCCGGCGCTGATCAAGGACGAGGCGCGCCGGCGGGGCGCCACGGCGCAGGTGGCGGGCGGCGTGCCCGCCATGTGCGACGGCGTGACGCAGGGCACCAGCGGCATGGAGCTCAGCCTGTTCAGCCGCGACGTGATCGCCATGGCGACGGCGGTGGCGCTGTCGCACGACATGTTCGACGCGGCGCTGCTGCTCGGCGTGTGCGACAAGATCGTTCCGGGCCTCTTGATCGGCGCACTGCAGTTCGGCCATTTGCCCATGGTGTTCGTTCCTGCCGGCCCCATGCCGTCGGGCCTGCCGAACAAGGAAAAAGCGCGCATCCGCGAGCTGGCCGCGCAGGGCCTGGTCGGGCGCGACACGCTGCTGGCCAGCGAGATCGCGTCCTACCACAGCCCCGGCACCTGTACTTTCTACGGCACGGCCAACAGCAACCAGATGCTCATGGAGGCGATGGGCCTGCATGTGCCGGGCACCGCCTTTATCCAGCCGGGCGACGCGCTGCGAGAGGAACTGACGCGCGAGGCGGCGCGCGCCGTGCTCGGCATCGTCAAGTCGAAACGCTTTGCGCCCATCGGCCAGGTCGTCGATGAACGCGCCATCGTCAACGCCATGGTCGCGCTGCTGGCCACCGGCGGCTCGACCAATCATTTGATCCACTGGGTCGCGGTGGCGCGGTCGGCCGGCATCGTGATCGACTGGAATGATTTTTCGGCGCTGTCCGACGTCGTACCGCTCCTGACGCATGTCTATCCGAACGGCAGCGCCGACGTGAACCAGTTCCAGGCGGCGGGCGGGCCGGGGTTGGTGATTCGCGAGCTGCTCGACGCCGGCTTCATGCACGACGATGTGCTGACGGTGCGCCCTGGCGGCATCCGCGAATACACCCGCGTGCCGGCGCTGGACGGCGCGGCGCTCGCGTGGCATGACGTCGGCGACTCCGCCGATGAATCGATCATCCGCCCCGCCGCCAGGCCGTTCAGCGCGAGCGGCGGCCTCAAGCTCTTGAGCGGCAACCTGGGCCGGGCCGTGATCAAGGTGTCGGCCGTTCCCGACGACCGGCAGGTGATCGAAGCGCCGGCGCGGGTTTTCGATTCGCAGGACGATCTGCAGCGGGCCTTCAACGCCGGCGAGCTCGAACGCGACGTGGTGTGCGTCGTGCGCTGGCAAGGGCCGCAGGCCAACGGCATGCCCGAGCTGCACAAGCTGACGCCGCCGCTGGCGGTGCTGCAGGGCAGGGGCTTCAGGGTGGCGCTGGTCACGGACGGCCGGATGAGCGGCGCTTCGGGCAAGGTGCCGGCCGCGATTCATGTGTCGCCGGAGGCCGCCGCAGGCGGCGCGCTGGCGAAGGTGGTCGATGGCGACATTATTCGCGTTGATGCGCTCGCCGGCGAGTTGCGGGTGGCGGTGGACGAGGCCGAGTGGGCGGCGCGGCCG
>CAXSGT010000146.1:0-8347 GCA_964236835.1 uncultured Polaromonas sp. | reverse complement strand
ACTCGCCCGACATTCCTTTCGACTACGGCCTGAACCCGTACCGCGGCTGCGAGCACGGCTGCGTCTACTGCTATGCGCGGCCGACGCACAGCTACCTGAACCTGTCGCCCGGCCTCGACTTTGAAACCAAGATCATCGCCAAGCGCAACATCGCAAGCGCGCTGCGCGCCGACCTGGCCCGGCGCGGCTATGCGCCCAAGCTGATCAGCATCGGCACCGCCACTGACTGCTATCAGCCGGTCGAGCGCGAATTGCGGCTGACGCGCGGCGTGATCGAGGTGCTGCAGCAGGCGCGCCACCCGTTCTCGCTCGTCACCAAGTCCAGCGGCGTCGAGCGCGATCTCGACCTGATCGCCCCCATGGCGGCCGACCGGCTGGCGGCCGTGTACGTGACCATCACCACGCTCGACGGCGAACTGGCGCGCAAGCTCGAGCCGCGCGCCGCGTCGCCGCGGCGCCGCTTGCGCACCATCGGCACGCTGGCGGCGGCGGGCGTTCCGGTCGGCGTCAGCCTGGCGCCGCAGATTCCGTTCGTCAACGAGGACATGGAGCAGGTGCTCAAAGCCGCCTGGGACGCCGGTGCGCGAAGCGCGTTCTACACCGTCATTCGCCTGCCGTGGGAAGTCGCGCCGCTTTTCAGCGAATGGCTGCAATTGCACTACCCCCAGCGCGCCGCGCGCATCATGGCGCGGATCCAGGAAATGCGCGGCGGCAAAAGCTACGACAGCAATTTCGCCGGCCGCATGACGGGCGAGGGCGTCTGGGCCGACTTGCTCCGCCAGCGCTTTGCCGTCGCTTGTCGCCGGCTGGGCTTCAACCGCGATCGCATCGAGCTCGACCTGAGCCGGTTCGCCCCGCCGGGCGCGATCGGGCAGGGCAGTCTGTTTTGAATTCGGGCCTTGCCGGTAACATAGGCCGCGTTCGACCCACACTCCTGCTTCGAGGCCTACCGGATATCACATGCGCCGCATCACCATTTCCGTTGACGATTCGCTCGCCGAACAATTCGACGAATTGATCGCGCGCCACGGCTACGAAAATCGGTCCGAGGCGTTTCGCGACCTGGTGCGCGGCCGCCTGGCGCAGGAACAAAAAATCGCGCCGCAGGCGAGCCACTGCATCGCCAGCCTGAGCTATGTCTACAACCACCATGAGCGCGAACTCGCGAGCCGGCTGGCGGCGCTGCAGCACGACCACCACGACCTGTGCGTCTCGAGCATGCAGGTGTACATGGACCATGACGACTGCCTGGAAACCATCGCCCTGCGCGGCCCGTACCAAGAAGTCAGCGCCTTCGCCGACAGCGTCATCGCGCAAAGCGGCGTGCGCCACGGCAACATCCATATCATTCAGGTCGAGGTCGCGACGCCCTCGCCGGCGCAGCACCGCCATCTGCATTTCCATTCCAGGACCTGACGCCAGCCGCCGCGGCGCAAATGTTCTATTGACAGGACATTAACTCCTGGCCTAGCATGCGTCTCATGGCCATGGCTGCGTCCGAATCTCCCTATCTGCCGCTTCCCAAGTACCACCGCGTGTACCTGGTGCTGCGCGAGCAGCTGGCCGACGGCCACTTTGCCGCGGGCCTGCCAGGCGAGCTGGCGCTGGCGCTGCAATTCGGCGTTGCCCGCGTCACGATCCGGCGGGCGCTGCAGCAGCTTGCCGCCGAAGGGCTCATTTCCCGCGCGCCGGGACGCGGAACGCATCCGGTGGATACCGCCGGCCAGCAGGCGCAATCCGAACCCGGCCCGCGCGCGCAGCTCTCGGGCCTGCTGGAAAACCTGGTCAGCATGGGCTTGCGCACCTCGGTGAAAGTGCTGGAAGTGCGCGGCATCGCGGCGTCCCAAGCCGTCGCCGGCGCGCTCGGGATCGAGGTCGGCCGCGAAGTGCAAAAGGCGGTGCGGGTTCGCAGCACGAGCGAGGGCGCGCTGTCGCATATCACCACCTACGTGCCGCAGAGCCTGGCCAGGGCGTTCGGCCGGCGCGAGCTGTCGTGCAAGCCGATTCTGCTGCTGCTCGAGGAATCCGGCGTCAAGGTCGGCCGGGCGCAGCAGAGAATTTCCGCCCGGCTGGCCGACGCCGGCGTGGCGCAGCACCTGGACGTGTCGGTGGGCGCAGCGCTGCTGGCGGTGCGCCGGCTGGTCTTCGACGACCAGAACAGGCCGGTGCAGTGGCTGCACGGCCTGTACCGGCCCGACCGCTACGAATACCAGATGGAACTCTCGCGCGTTGGCGGCATTGACGCCAAGGTATGGGTCAGCAAGGATTCGTCAGCCCGCTTCAGTTAACGCTTTTCAAAAGGAGTCCCATGTCAATTTCCGCAACATCGCGCCGCCAGTTCATCGGCCAGTCGGCCGCCGGCGCCTCGGCGCTGGCTTTTCCGCTGATCGCCGGCGCCCAGGCCAAGGCGGTCAAGATCGGCGTGCTGCACCCGGTGACCGGCGCGCTGGCTTACTCGGGCCAGCAGTGCCGCGAAGGCGCGCTGATGGCGATCGAGGACATCAACAAATCCGGCGGCATCAAGTCGCTGGGCGGCGCGAAGATCGAAGCGCTGCTCGGCGACGCGCAGTCGTCGCCGCAAGCCGGCGCGGCCGAAATCGAAAAGATGAACGAAGCCGGCGTGTCCGCCGTTCTGGGCGCGTTCGCGTCGGCCATTTGCCTGGCGACGACGCAGGCCGCCGCCAAATACAACCTGCCGCATGTGGTCGATGTGGGCGTGGCCGACCAGATTGTCGAGCGCGGACTGAAGAATACCTTTCGCTTCGGCCCCGGCTACCGCAAATGTGCCGAAGTCGCCGTCGCCAACCTGCATGTGCTCAACACTGGGGCCGGCAAGCCCGCCCGGACGGTGATGATCATTCACGAGGAATCCCTGTTCGGCACCGGCACCGCCGCCCTGCTCGCGCGCGAGCTGCCCGGCTACGGCTATGAGGTGAAGGAGATCATCAAGCATGCCAATCCGACGCGCGACTTCAACAACATCGTGCTGCGCATGAAGTCGGTCAACCCGGACATCGTGATTCCGGCCAACTACTACAACGAATACGCCTTGCTGGTGCGCAGCATGCAGCAGCAAAAAGTGACCCCGAAAGCGATCTTTTCAGTGCTGGGCGGCGCGGCGTCGAGCTACAAGTTCGTCAAGGAATTCCCCGACGCCGCCAACGGCATCATCGACTGCAACCACTGGTTCAATCCGAAAGACAGGCGCTCGGCCGAGCTGAAAAAGCGCGTCGAGGCGAAAAACCTGTTTTTCAGCTACGAAGTGTTCATGGCTTACACCGGCATGCGCCTGCTGGCCGACGCGATCGAGCGCGCCAGATCGGTTGACCGGGCCGCGATTACCGACGCGCTGGCGAACAGCACCTTTTCGGACCACATCATGCCGTACGGCCCGACGAAGTTCGTCAACGGGCAAAACCTGGGCGCGCAGCCGCTGATGACGCAGGTTTACAAAAACGACATCAAAGTGATCATTCCGCGCGACTACCGCGAGATCGATCCGATCTTTCCGTTGAAATAGTGCCCCCACGGTCGTTCGCTTCGCGTAACTTCCTGCCCCCCGAGGGGGCCGCTGCGCCTGCGGCCTGGCGAAGCCAGTTCCGCGGCCCCTGCTTGGAAAGGAAAGGCTCCTATGTTTGATCCCTGGGGGCTGCATTTGCTGACTGACGATGCTTGACCCTTCCATTCTTTTCGCATCGCTGCTCAACGGCCTGACGACGGGCGCCGTCTATGCGCTGATCGCGCTCGGCCTGACGCTTATCTACGGCGTGCTGCACATCATCAATTTCGCGCATGGCGCGGCGTTGATGGTGGCGCTGTATGCCGTTTACCTGCTCAAGCAAAATTTCGGCATCGACCCCTACCTGGCCCTGCCGCTGGCGGTGCCGGGCATGTTCGCCCTGGGCTATGCGCTGCAGCGGCTCGTCATCAATCGCGCCAGCCACGGCAAGGATGAAAACATCCTGCTGGTCACGCTCGGCATCTCGATCGTGATGGAAAACGCCGCGCTGCTGCTGTTCAAGTCCGACACGCGGACCATCGACACCGCCTACACCCTGAGCACGGTGGCGATCGGCCCGGCCATGATCGCCGTTCCCAAGCTGGTGGCGTTCGGCGGCGCGCTGGCGGTGTCGGGCGCGCTGCTGTGGATCGTCGGCAAAACCGACCTCGGCCGCGCGATTCGCGCGGTGGCGAAGGAACAGCACGGCGCGAAACTCATGGGAATCGATGTCGACCATGTCTACGCCATGAGTTTCGGCATCGGCCTGGCGTGCCTGGGCGCGGCCGCCTGCTTCTTGCTGCCGGCCTATTACGTCAATCCGCAGGTCGGGAGCGGCTTCGTGCTGGTGGCGTTCACCGTGGTGGTGCTGGGCGGCATGGGCAGCTTCGGCGGCGCGCTGGCCGGCGGCCTGCTGGTCGGCGTGGTGGAATCGCTCGGCGGCTTGTACCTGGGCGAGTCGCTGGGCCAGATCGGTATTTTCGTGATTTTCATCGCGGTGCTGCTGTTTCGCCCGCAGGGGCTTTTCGGGGCCACGACATGACGGGCGCCGCCAAAGATCTGGCCGGCATTTTTCTTTTCGCCCTGGCCGTGGCCGCCATTCCTCTGCTGACCAGTTCGGGCGTGACGCTGAACTTCGTGATGATGGCGCTGTACGCGGCGCTGCTGGCACAGGCCTGGAACATCCTGGGCGGCTTCGGCGGACAGTTTTCGTTCGGCCACGCGCTTTTTTTCGGCACCGGCGCCTATATCCAGGCGATGGCGCAGCTGCACGGCGGCATCAACCCGTGGCTGGCGCTGTTGCTGGCTATCGCCGGCGCGGCGGCCATCGGGATGGCGGTCGGCGCGCTGTCGTTTCGCTACGGGCTCAAAGGCTCCTACTTCGCACTGGTCACGCTGGCGTTCGCCGAGGTGTTCCGCATCCTGGCCCTGTCGGTGCCGTTCACCGGCGCCGGCGTCGGCCTCATGCTGCCGCTGAGAGAGTCGTTTTCCAACATGCAGTTCGGCTCGCGCAGGGGATTCGTTTACCTGATCCTCGGCCTGGTCACGGCGGCGCTCCTGGCGACGTGCTGGCTCAGGCACTCGCGCTTCGGCGCCTACCTGCAGGCCGTGCGCGACAACGAGGACGCGGCGCGCGCCATCGGCGTCGACCCGTTCGCCGTCAAGCTCGGCGCGATTTGCCTGTCGGCGGCCTTCATGGGCGCCGGCGGCGCTTGCTACGTGCAGGTGTTTCAGTACATCGACCCGGCGATCGCCTTCGGCCCCACCACATCGATCGAAGCGCTGGTCGCGGCCATCGTCGGCGGCATCGGCACGCTCTGGGGGCCGGTGCTGGGCGCCATGGCGCTGCATCTGCTGGCCGATATCACGCGCAATCTGTTCGGCCAGCTGCCAGGGATCAACATGGTCATCTACGGCATGGTATTGATCGTCATCGTGATGTTCCTGCCGCGCGGCATCGGCGGCCTGGCGGCGACGGCGCACTCGCTGTGGCGCAGGGGCAGGGGCAGGGCGGGAGCCGGGCGTGGCTGACGCGTCGCTGGTGGTCAAGAACCTGTCGAAATCGTTCGGCGGACTGAAGGCGGTGCGGGACGTCAGCCTCGAGGTGGCGCACGGCTCCTTAAGCGCCCTGATCGGCCCCAACGGCGCCGGCAAGACCACGCTGTTCGCGCTGATGTCCGGCTTTTTAAGGCCCGACAGCGGCAGCGTTTTCTTCGGCGGCGGCGACATCACCGGCCGCACGCCGCACCTGAACGCCAGGCTCGGCATGACGCGCACCTTTCAGATCGTCCAGCCGTTCGCGACGCAGACGGTGCGCCAGAATATCGCCGTGGGCGCGCATCTGCACCTTCAAGGCCGCCAAGCCGCGTTGCGCGACGCCGAACGCATCGCCGGGCAGGTCGGCTTGTCGGCGCAAATCGACAAGCTGGCGTCGAGCCTGACGGTGGCCGGGCGCAAGCGCCTGGAGCTGGCGCGCGCGCTGGCGACCCGGCCGCGGCTGCTGCTGCTCGACGAGGTGCTGGCCGGGCTGAACCCGCAGGAAATCGCCGAAATGATTCCGGTGGTGCGCGGCATCGCGCAAGGCGGCGTGACGGTGCTGATGATCGAGCATGTCATGCAGGCGGTGATGAACCTGGCAGGCCATGTCTGGGTGCTGGCGCAGGGCCGCCTGATCGCGCAGGGCTCGCCGCTGGAAGTCACGGCCGATGAAAAAGTCATCGAGGCCTATCTGGGCCACGGAACGGCGGCGCGGCTGCGCGCGGCCGAGCTCGCAAGGCCGGCGCCATGACGGCCTTGCTTGAAATAAAAGGGCTGCGCGGCGGCTACGGGCAGGTCGAGGTGCTGCGCGGCGTCGATCTGCGGGTGGAGGCGGGCGAAACCGTCGCGCTGCTGGGAAGCAACGGCGCGGGCAAATCGACGCTCAACAATGTGGTGTGCGGCATCTATCCGGCCTGGTCCGGAACGGTGCGCTTCGACGGCCACGATTTGAGCGGCGCGCATTACCGCGACGTGGTGAAAGCCGGACTGATCCAGGTGCCCGAAGGCCGCAAGGTGTTTCCCAACCTGTCGGTGCTGGAGAACCTCGAGCTTGGCTCGTTCACCCGCGCGAAACAGCGGCGGGCCGGCAACCTTGAGAATGCGTTCGCGATTTTTCCGCGCCTGAAGGAACGCCTGGCGCAGCGCGCGGGCACGCTGAGCGGCGGCGAGCAGCAAATGCTCGCCATCGGCCGGGGCCTGATGGCCGAGCCGCGCCTGCTGATCCTCGACGAGCCGTCGCTCGGGCTGTCGCCCCTGCTGGTCGAGGAAATGTTCGCTTTGATTGCCAAGCTGAGCCAGGGCGGCCTGGCCGTGCTGCTGGTCGAGCAGAACGTCGGCCAGTCGCTGGAAATCGCCGGCCGCGCCTATGTGCTTGAAAACGGCGGCATTCGCTTTGCCGGCGTGCCCGCCGAGCTGCTGGCCAGCGACGCGCTGCGCAAATCGTACCTGGGGCTGTAGCGATGACGAAAACCAAGATTGGACGCCGCAAACTCGTTCTGCTCGCAGCCGGCCTGGCGGTATCAAGCGCGCGGGCGCAAATCGCCGCGCCGGCGCGGATTCTGGTCGGCGCGCCGGCCGGCGGCTCGACCGACACGCTGGCGCGCACCCTGGCGCAGGAACTCGGCCGCCTGCTCGGCAAGGTCGTGGTGGTCGAAAACCGGCCCGGCGCCGGCGGCAACATCGCCGCCGAGGCGGTCGCCAGGTCGGCGCCGGACGGCAACACGCTTTTGATGAGCTTTACCAGCCACGCCATCAATGCGTCGCTCTATCCCCATCTGCCGTTCGACCCGGTCAAGGACTTCACCGCGCTCACCTGCGTCGCGACATCGCCGTCGCTGCTGGTCGCGCATCCGTCGGTGCCGGCAAAAGACGTGCGCGAGCTGATTGCGCTGGCCAGGGCCAACCCCGGCAAGCTTAACTTCGCCATCGGCGCGCTCGGCTCGTCGCTGCACCTGGCGGGCGACCTGTTCAAAATGCAGTCGGGCACCTACATCGTCAACATCGCCTACCGCGGCACGGCGCCGGCGATCCAGGACGTCATCGCCGGCCAGGTCGAACTCATGTTTGCCGCCGTCGGCAATGCGCAGACACATGTCAGGGCCGGAAAGCTCAAGGCGCTCGGCGTGACCAGCGCCAGGCGGCTGGGGGCTTTTCCCGACGTGCCGGCGATCGCCGAGGCGCTGCCCGGTTATGAATCGAGCGCCTGGTTCGGCCTGTTCGGGCCCGCGCGCATGCCGGGCGAGGTGGCAAAACGCGCCAGCGACGCGGCCCGGCAGGCCGTCGCGACGCCGGAAGTGCGCCGCCGGCTGGCGTCGGAAGGCGCGATTCCCGTCGGAAATTCGCCGGAAGAGTTTGCGCGCTTCGTACAGTCTGAAATCGTCCGCTGGGCCAGGGTGGTGAAATTCTCGGAAGCCAAAGCGGAATGACCCAAAAAACGGTTCAAAGCCTGGCGCAAAAAATCATCGCGCGCGCCGCGGGCAGAGGCAGCGTGGCGGTGGGCGACATCGTGACCTGCCAGGTCGATCTGGCGATGTTCCACGACTCGTCCGGCCCGCGCCGGCTCGCGCCGATGCTGGAAGAGCTGGGTGCGCGCATCTGGGACAAATCGAAAGTGGTTCTGGTGATGGACCACTACGTTCCCGCGCGCGACGAGGCTTCGCGCCGGATCGTCGCCATCGCGCGCGACTGGGCGCGCGAGCAGGACTTGCCGCATGTCTATGACAGCCAGGGCATCTGCCACGTCGTGGTGCCGCAGCACGGCCATATCCGGCCCGGCATGTTCTGCGTCGGCGGCGACTCGCATTCGCCGAC
>CAXSGT010000145.1:8440-8644 GCA_964236835.1 uncultured Polaromonas sp. | reverse complement strand
ACGCCTGCTAAGCGATTCGGCCAACTTGTTGCATCGACCGGTTGAATCCGCCATCTGAGCCTGTCATTGGGCGCACCGTTGACCATGGTTATGTCGCGGAACAAATACGTTCATGAGCTGCAGGCCGGTCCGGACGAGCTATGGCAAGAAGCGCGCAGCCAGGTCTTGGCTCAGCCGAGGCATTCTGGTCATTGATGACTCAAC
>CAXSGT010000145.1:0-8430 GCA_964236835.1 uncultured Polaromonas sp. | reverse complement strand
GCTGGACAAGCCCTACGCCCGTCATATGGAACTGGTGCACCGGCAGTCCTCGGGCAAACACCGGCGCGTCGTGTGCGGCATCAACTTGGGTCACGCTGCTGTGGACCGATGGCGACCGGCACGTGCCAGTCGATTGGCGCGTCCATGGCAAACCCAACGATCAGGCCAGCAAAAACGATCATTTCAGCGCCATGATCCAAACGGCCATGGCGCGCGGCTTTGCTCTCACTTGCGTGGCCTTTGACAGCTGGTGGCCAGTCTCAAGCAGGTGCGCGCCTGTGGCTGGACTTGGCTGACCCAGCTCAAGGCCAACCGCCTGGTCAACCCGGACGGCTCGGGCAACCGCCCACTGGGCTCGCTCGAGCTCAACGCCGGCGGGACCCTCGTGCATCTCAAGGGCTACGGCCTGGTCAAGGTCTTCAGGATTGACGCCCCAAACGGCGACATTGAATACTGGGCCAGCAGCGACTTGGCAATGAACGAGCTGCGGCGGGTGCAATATGCCGGGTACGCCAACAAAATAGAGCAGTATCACCGCGGCATCAAACAGTTTTGCGGTGTCGAGCGTTGCCAGGCACACGGCGCCAGGGCGCAGCGCAGCCATATAGGATTGGCGCTGCGCGCCTTCCTGCGCCTGGAGTCGCATTGCTTTCACGCCGGCCTTAGCTGGTTTGCAGCGAAAACCAAAATTATTCGCGATGCCGTTCGTGCTTACATCGCTCGACCGCAGTACCACCTGGTTGGAACTGCGTAACTCCCATCTAAGAGACTCGGGCTCTGTTGAAGAGCATCCACTAACTTTTCTAACATAACCTAAATATGCAATCAATTGCATGCTTTAAAACTACGTAAAAAGTCCTAAACTACAAGGCTAATCACTCACTCACTGAAAAATTTTATTTTCCCCTTATATAAGAGTTCGATCCCCTCCGGGCAGACCAGACAGCGGGTTGCTACATTTTAAATAGCTGACTATGCCCGCTGGATATGCGCAAATGCCATATTTTATGGGTAATTTCAGCGTTTTTGGAACTGCGTCTTGCCGAAAAGGATTTCTTTTTCTTTTTCGTCCTGAAACGGCTTGCGCAGGTCGGCCAGCACCTCCACGCCGCGCCGCACCGCCGGGCGGGCGCCGATCCGGTCGAACCAGTCCTTCAGATTCGGAAATTCGGCCCAGTCGATGCCCTGGTTTTGCCAGCCGCGCAGCCAGGGAAAAATGGCCACATCGGCGATTGTGTACTGGTTGCAGGCGATAAATTTGCGGCTGGCCAGCTGCTTGTCCATCACGCCGTAGAGCCGCCGGGTTTCGCTGCTGTAGCGGTTGATGGCGTAGTCGATTTTCTCGGGCGCGTACATGCGAAAATGATGCGTTTGCCCGAGCATCGGCCCAACGCCGCCCATCTGGAACATCAGCCACTGCAGCACCTCGAACTTGAGACGGTCGTTCCTGGGCAGCAGCCTGCCGGTCTTGGCCGCCAGGTAGAGCAGAATAGCGCCCGACTCGAACAGCGAAATCGGTTTGCCGTCGGGGCCGTCGGGATCGACCATCGCCGGAATCTTGTTGTTCGGGCTGATGGCCAAGAACTCGGGCTTGAACTGGTCGCCGGCGCCGATGTTGACTGGAATCGCCCGCCAGTCGCGGCCGAGCCGCAAGCCGCATTCCTCCAGCATGATGTGGACCTTGTGGCCGTTGGGCGTGGCCCAGGAATAGATATCGATCATTGTTTTTCCTTTACTGTGTATTTTGTTGCTGGACTTTAACGCGTTCGAAATTCTCACTGGTTGAGATTCGTTTTTGACAGCGGAAATCATCAGGCGGATAGTAGCGGCATCGATTCAACCTGTGAGCCGCCATCATGGAACTGCAAGCCGCGCTGAAAAGCGTTCATCTCTATTCGCCCGATCCGCTGGAGTCTGCCCGTTTTTACGGCAGCACGTACGACATGGAGCTCGAGCCCATCGCCGACGGCTATCGCTGCATCGGTCCCGGACGCGAGCTCAAACTCTCCAACGGTCCGGCCAACCAGCTCAAGTATGTGCATTTCGCGTTGCACAGCGCCAGTGCCTGGGACGCCTTCGCCGCCCGCGTCCAGCACTTGGCGCAGCATGCGCTGCCTGACGCCTTCGCCAACGGAACGCCTGCCATCTGCCTGCAGGACCCCGATGGCAACCTGGCGGTTTTTACTCCGCCCGCGACGGCAGCGAACGCCAGCGAAGACGCTGCCTTGCCGCCGGTGACGCTGCAGCATCTGGGCCTGCGCACCGCGAACCTGCCCGACATGCTGGCTTTCTACACCGGCCAGGTGGGCTTTGTCCTGTCGGATGCGGTCAAGGACCCGGAAGGCGAGCTGCGCGCCTGCTTTTTGCGCACCGACAACCTGCATCACTCGCTGGCGCTCTTTTACGCGCCCGTCGCCGGCTTCGACCATCAGTCGTTCGAGGCGCCAGACTGGAACAGCATGAAAGTGTGGGGCGACCGCATGGCCGAGCTGCAGGTCCCGATCGTCTGGGGCATCGGCCGCCACGGCCCCGGCAACGATGTGTTTTTCATGGTGCGCGACCCGGACGGCAACCTGGCCGAAATTTCCGCCGAAATCGAGCATTGCGTATCGAGCCGGCCCGCCGGGCTCTGGCCGCACGAGGAGCGCACGCTCAATCTGTGGGGCAAGGCCATTTTGCGCAGCTAGCCGGGCGGTCGTCTGCAATGGCAAGCGCCGATCGCATGCTGCGCATCCTGGGTTTTTTCGACCTGAGCCGCCCGGTCATCACGCCCGAGTGGCTGATGGCGCAACTCGGCGTGTCGCGCGCCAGCGTGTACCGCGACCTCGGCCAGCTCGCCGGCGCCGGGATGCTCGAACGTGTTCCCGACCGCGGCTATGTGCTCGGCCCCAGGGTGGTCGAGCTGGACCGGCAGATACGCCTGGCGGACCCCTTGCTCCAGGCGGCCGAAGAACTGCTCGGACGCCTGGCCGAGGAAACCGGCGGCACCGTGCTGCTGTGCCGCTTTCATGGCAACAAGGTAATGTGCATCCACCAGGCCACGTCTTCGCAAGGCCGCAATCCGGCGCTGACGGTGAGCTATGAGCGGGGCAGGGCGATGCCGCTTTATCGCGGCGCGACGTCGAAAATAATTCTCGCTTATTTGCCTCAGCCGCAGCTCCAGCAGCTATGGGCGGCGGAGCAGGCGACGCTGGTCGCGGCGGGATTTCCCGATAATTTCGAGCAGCTCGGCGAAATGCTCGGCGCGGTTCGCGACGACGGCTACTTCATTACCGGCGGCGAAGTCGATCCTGAAGCGGTGGGCTTCGCCGCGCCCTTGCAGGACGGCGAGTATTTGCTCGGCAGCCTGAGCATCGTCATGCCGGCGGCGTCGCTCTCCGCTACCATTCGCAAAACCACGCTGGCGCGCCTGCTGAGCACTGCGGGCCGCATCGAGGGCCGGCTCCAGGACCAGCGCGACAAAGCCCGTGCAACCAGGAAAGCCCACGCCTTATGAATGCTTCTTTTGCTCCTTCATCGCCATCGCGCGCACTCTCCGGCGAGACGCACTTTCCGGTCGTCATCGTCGGCGCCGGGCCGACCGGGCTGATGCTTGCCAACCTGCTGGGCGTGTACGGCATCCGGGTGCTGGTGATCGAGCGCAGCACCAATACCGTGGGCGAGCCGCGCGCCGTGACGATCGACGACGAAAGCCTGCGCACGGTGCAGGCGACCGGCCTGATCGCCGAGGTGCTGCCGCAGGTGGTGCAGGGCTACGGCGTGCATTACTACTCCTGGCGCGGCGAGGTGTTTGCCCGCATCGAGCCCAGCGCCATGGAAAACGGCTTTCCCAAGCGCAACGCCTTCAGGCAACAAGTGCTGGTCGGCCAGCTGCGCGACGGCTTGCGGCGTTTCGCCGGCGCGGCGATCTGGTTCGGGCACGAGCTGCTAAGTTTCAATGACGACGGCCAGGCGGTGCACCTGGAACTGCAACACGGCGGCCAGCCTAAATCGATCAGCTGCGACTGGCTGGTGGCTTGCGACGGCGGCCGCAGCGGCGTCCGGGAGCAATTGGGCGTCAAGCTGACCGGCAGCACCTACGACGAGAAATGGCTGATTGTCGATTTGCTCGACCGGACGTCGCCGTTTCGCCATACCCGCACCTACTGCGACCCGGCGCGCCCGGCGATCCGCCTGCCCGGACCCGACGGCACGCTGCGCTACGAGTTCATGCTGCATGAGGGCGAAGACGCCGAGCAGGTGCTCGACGAGGCGCGCGTGCGCAGCTGGATTCATGCCAGGGAGCCGGCCGACGCGACGCTGGCGATCGCCCGCAAAGTGGTGTACGCCTTTCATGCGCGGGTCGCCGAACGCTGGCAGTCGGGCCGGGTCTTTCTGGCCGGCGACGCGGCGCATCTAACGCCGCCGTTCGCGGGGCAGGGCATGAACAGCGGCGTTCGCGATTCGGCCAACCTGGCCTGGAAGCTCGCCGCCGTCGTGCGGGGTGAGCTGCCGGCTTCGTTGCTGGGCAGCTACGAGCAGGAGCGCAAGCCGCATGCCTGGTCGCTGATCGAGATGGCGGTGAAAATCGGCACCTTCATGCAGCCGAAATCGGCGCTGTCGGCTCGCTTGACGCAAGGCGCATTGAAAGTCGGCAGCGTGTACCCGCCGGTGCGCGACTATGTGCAGCAGCTTAAATTCAAGCCCAAGCCGCGCTTCTTCGAGGGGTTTTTTGCTGCAGGCGAAGCCGCGTCGGCGCTGGTGCCGGCGGGCCAGCTGCTGCCCCAGCCGACGGTGGAATTACCAAGCGGCGCGCATGTGCCCATGGACGACGTGCTGGGCGACGGCTTTGCCTTGCTGGCGCTGGCCGGCGCCGATACCAGTGATACCAGCGCCGCCCTCGAAATCCTCGCGGCCAGCGGGCTGGCCTGCAAGTCTATCCAGGTCGTCGCGCAAAGCGACGATTTCCTCAAGCCGCCAGGCTCGGCGCCAGCGCTTGGCGCCGTGATGCGCGACCAGGACGGGACGCTCGAAAAAATCATGCGCAGCGCCGGCGCGCGGGCTGTTTTGCTGCGGCCCGACCGTTATGTGCTGGCCTACCTGAGCGGCCAGGACACACTCGGCACGGACCGCGTGCGCGATTTGCTGCTGCGCTTGTCCAGCGCCGCCGAAACTGCCGCCTGAGCTTTTTTACACTGCCGATAACCCACCCAGGAGACCGCTGATGACACGACCCGCGCTTGCCTTTTTATCCAGATCCGCCCTGACTCTGACCGCTGCGTTGCTGGCTGCGGCCGCGGCGCCCATGATCCATGCGCAGGACTTCCCGACGCGGGCCGTGCGGGTCATCACACCCTTCGCGGCTGGCAGCGGCCCCGATGTGGCGCTGCGCATCGTGTCGGAAAAACTCTCGAAGCGCTGGGGCAAGCCGGTCATTGTCGATAACCGCCCCGGCGCCAGCGGATTCATCGCCGTCGAAGCGGTCAAACGCGCCAGCCCCGACGGCTACGATTTGCTGCAGCTGGACAATGCGCAAATGGCCGCGCAGCCCTTTCTTTTCAAGAAACTGCCCTACGATCTGCTGCGCGACTTCGAGCCGGTGACGCCGATTTTCCGCAACTATTTCTTTGTCACCGTGCCGGTCGGCAGCCGCTACAAAACCATGACCGACCTTATTTCGGCGGCGAAGGCCGAGCCGGGCAAGGTCAACTACGGCTCCTGGTTCGTCGGCAGTCCGGGGCATATCGGCGCGGCCATGCTGGAGACCGGCACATCGATAAAAATGACTCATGTGCCCTACAAGGAAATGTCGCAACTCTATGTGGCGGTCGGCAACCAGGAGGTTGACTGGGCGTTCGGCAGCGCCGCCAGCGCCGGCCCCATGCAGCGCGCCGGCAAGACCCGGTATCTTGCGGTCGCGGCGTCCAGGCGCATCGCCGGTTTTCCCGATGTGCCGACAGTGGCCGAGTCGGGCGGACCCGCCGGGTTTGAGTTGAGCGCCTGGACGGCGCTGCTGGCGCCCAAGGGAACGCCCAGGGCGGTGGTGGAAAAAATCCAGAGCGACGTGGCCGCCGTGCTGTCCGAGCCCGACCTGAAGGACAAGTTCCTGGGCATGTACTATGAGCCTTATGCGCTGAACTCGGCGCAGCTTCTGCAGCAGCTGCGTGCCGATTCGCAGCGCTACGGCGAGTCGATCAAGCGCCTGAACATTTCGCTTGATTGAACGCGCCTATCCGTTTCCCACCCACTTCCACACACAGAAAGCCCATCATGAAACTTATCAGCTATCGTCATCAGGGCCAGCCCGGCTGGGGCATGGTTACCGATTCCGGCATCACGCCCTTGCACAGCAGCCAGTACCCGACGCTGCTCAGCGCGCTGCAAGCCGGCAAGCTCGACGAAATCGCCGCCGGCGGCGCGGGCCGGGCTCCCAGCCTGCAGCTCGGCGACATCGAGTTCCTGCCGGTTATCACCGAACCCGGAAAAATTTTCTGCGTCGGCCACAACTACGAGGAGCACCGGATCGAGACCGGCCGCGACAAGACGCAGTTTCCGCTGCTGTTCCTGCGCGTGGCCGAATCGCAGACCGGCCATCTGCAGCCGATCTTGCTGCCGCCGGAGTCCACCCATCTTGACTATGAAGGCGAAATCGCCGTCATCATCGGCAAGGCGGGCCGCAGGATCGACAAGGCCAACGCCTGGGACTATGTCGCGGGCTACAGCGCCTACAACGAAGGCACGATCCGCGACTGGCAGCGCCACACGATCCAGTTCACCGCCGGCAAGAACTTCACCGGCACCGGCGCCTTCGGCCCCTGGATGGTGACGCGCGGCGACATCGCCGACGGCGAGGAACTCACGCTGGAAACGCGGCTCAATGGCCAGGTCATGCAGCGCACGACGACCGAAATGATGATTTTCCCGATTCCCGAGCTGATTGCCTATATTTCGACCTTCACCTCGCTGCAGCCGGGCGATGTGATCGTCAGCGGCACACCCGGCGGAGTCGGCGCCAAGCGCGTCCCGCCGGTCTGGATGAAGCCCGGCGACACGGTCGAAATCGAAGTCGGCAAGATCGGCGTGCTGGTCAATTCGATCGCCGCCGACGCCACGCGGTTCTGAGCAAATGCTGTCGCACGACGAAAACGGCCTGCGCGCGGCCGAGGAAGCCAGGCGACTGGCCATGCTGCAGGGCGACACCCGAAAACTCGGCGAGCTGCTGTCGGAGCAGCTGGTCTATACGCATTCGAGCGGTGGAAAAGACAGCCGGCAAAGTTACGTGGAAAAGCTTGCCGGCGGTGCGCTGCGCTATGAAGCGCTGGAATTCGTTGCGCCCGAAGTCCGGCTGATCGGCCCGGTCGGGCTGGTGGCGGCGACCATGAAGGCCACCGTATCCGGCGTTGGCGGCCAGCGCAAGATCGCCAGCACCTACCTCGCCGTGTGGGCGTACGAGGCGTCTGGCTGGACGCTGCAATTCGTTCAGTCAACCGCCTTGCCGGCGGCCGCCCCCGGCTGACGCGCAGAACCCTGTGAGCGTAAAACCCATGCTGAAAATTTGCTGCATTGCATTGGCTTGCCACGCAGCTCTGCCTGCGGCCATGGCTGATAGCTATCCGAGCAAGTCGGTGCGACTCATCGTACCGTACGCCACCGGCGGCAGCGCTGACATGCTGGCACGCCAGCTCGCTGCAAGTTTGCAGCCGATATGGGGCCAGGGCGTCGTCGTCGATAACCGCGCCGGTGCTTCCGGGAACATTGGCTCTGAAGCCGTCGTGCGCTCGCCTGCGGACGGCTACACGCTGCTGCTGCAAAACAGCACCATGGCGGTCAACATGGCGCTGGGGATGAAACTCAATTACGACCCCATGAAAGACCTGACGCCGATCATGCTGCTCGGCGCCTCGACGATTGCGCTGGTCGCACATCCGAGCCTGAATGTCAAGAGCCTGCAGCAATTGCAGACCTTTGCGAAGGCCCATCCCGGCGGGCTCAGCTACGGCTCATGCGGCGTTGGCACGCCGATGCATTTCGTGATGGAGCTGCTCAAGCAAAAGACCGGTCTTGCGATAGTGCATGCTGGATACAAGGGCTGCGCTCCAGCCTTGACCGACGTCGTCGGCGGGCAAATTCCGCTGGCCATCCTCGGCGCCAATATTGCCGTTCCTTACGTCAAGGCAGGCAAGCTCAATGTCATTGGCATTGCCAGCCAAAAGCGCTATTCGCAGCTGCCTGACGCTTTGACGCTGGAAGAGCAGGGGCTCGAAGCAGTCGATTTTTCCACTTGGTATGCGCTCATGGGACCGGCCAAGATGGCGCCCGACCTGGTTGCCAAAATAACTTTCGATGTGCGCAAAATATTAGCCGATCCGCAGGTGCAGGCGCACCTGTCCGCCGCCGGCGTCGAGCCGCTGGCGGGCAATGGCGACGATGTCCTCAAGCTGGTCCGCTCTG
>CAXSGT010000144.1:0-8651 GCA_964236835.1 uncultured Polaromonas sp. | reverse complement strand
CGGTAGAAGACAGGAGTGAGGGCTCCGCGGCATTAAACCTGTCACGCCCCAGAGTCGCCGTATTGCGCGAGCAGGGCGTCAATTCACATGTCGAAATGGCGTATGCCTTGACGCTCGCCGGGTTCGACGCCTGCGACGTCCACATGACCGACCTGCAAAGCGGCCGCGCCCGGCTGGCGGACTTTGCCGGCGTGGTGGCCTGCGGCGGCTTCAGCTATGGCGACACCCTGGGCGCGGGCGTCGGCTGGGCGCGATCGATCACCTTCAACCCGCTGCTGGCCGACCAGTTCCAGGCGTTTTTCGCGCGCACCGACACCTTCGCCCTCGGCGTGTGCAATGGCTGCCAGATGTTCGCCGAACTCGCGGACATTATTCCGGGCGCCGGGGCCTGGCCGCGCTTCACCACCAACCGCAGCGAGCGTTTCGAGGCGCGCCTGGCGATGGTCGAAGTGCTGGCGTCGCCCAGCCTGTTTTTTGCCGGCATGGCCACAAGCCGCCTGCCCATCGCGGTGTCGCACGGCGAAGGCTATGCCAATTTCGACCGCCGGGGCGACGCGGCCCAAGTCATCGGCGCGATGCGCTTCACCGACAACCACGGACGGCCGACCGAGGCCTACCCGGCCAATCCGAACGGCAGCGCCGGCGGGCTGACGGCGGTGACGACGGCCGACGGCCGCTTTACCGCGATGATGCCGCATCCGGAGCGGGTGTTTCGCACTATTCAGATGAGCTGGACCGATTTACCCAACAGCGACTTCAGCCCCTGGATGCGGCTGTGGCTGAATGCGCGCAAATGGGTCGGTTGAGCCGCTTTTTGCGGCCGGGCCTCAAAACGAATAACCCAGCGCCAGCGTCAGCACCCGCGGCGTGAAGCGGATGTCGGCGGTGCGCTCGATGCCCAGGGTATTGGCCGTGATTTTGGATTTGATCCGGGCCGTCGCCAGCGTCGCCGACACGGACCACAGGTCGTTGAAGCGGTAAACCACACCGCCCTGCGCGGCCAGACCGGTCGAATCCCGCAATGAAATCGAGGTGGCCCCGCCATTCAAGGCGTCTCCGGCCGCGGTGGAACTGGTTTTGTCGAAGCGCGTGTAGTTGACGCCAATGCCCACGAAGGGACGCAAAGCGCTGGTCTTGTCAAAAAACTTGTAGTTCGCGAACAGCGTGGGCGCGACCTGGCGAACCCTGGCGCCGATCTGGCCGGACAGCGCCTGCCCACTTGCCGGCAGAGCCGGGTTGTTGATTGTCAGCGCGATATCGTGGGTGGGCGGCGCGCCCAGCGCCAGCTCCACATCCCACTGGTCATTGATTTCGCGCGAAATGGACAAAAAAAGCGTGCGCTTGTTGAGCACTTCGACGCTGATGCCGCCCGGCGTGAACGGGCCGGTGAAGTCGCTGGCGCTGGAATGGGGCTGGACATTGGAAACGCCAAGCCGCACGGTGTTTTGCTGCGCCTGCGCCGGCACAGCGACCCACACCGCCAGCCAGCCAGCCAGCATCGCATGACTCAATCTCATCAGTCGAGGCTTGCTGATCATTCAAACACCCGCGGCCAGTACCTGCTGGAAGAAGCCGCGCGCGGCGCTGTTGCAAAAAGGCGGCACCAGCGAGCCGTGGTACGCCAGCGTGACGGCGGAAGCGCCGCCGTCGGATGCGCCGGCGGCAATCGCCGCGGCGGCCGTGCTGTTTTTAGCCAAGGCGAAACCGGCCTTGGCCGCCGCGTACGGGTCCGCCGGGCCGGTCAGCTGCGAATCGACGTCGAGCACGGTGACCAGACCGGGCGGCGGGGCGGCGGGCGAGGGGCTTGACCAGTAGGCTTGCATCAGCCGGGTGTTGACGTCGTAGAACACCACCGGGTCGGCGGCGCCGGCGCAAAGCAGCACCGGACGCGCCGGCGTCCAGCTGCGCAAGTCGTTTTTCTTGGTGTCGATCCGCAGCGGATGCGCCGGCGCCGCGGCGGGCACCCCGGTCGTCAGGGCCGGCACGCCGCCGTCGGGGTTGGCGAAGGCGTCGAGCAGGTAATTCAAACGCGTCCCATTGGTGACCAGGTTGCCCGCGCCAAAGCCCAATGCGAACAGCGGCGCCTGCGCGGCCGGCGTTTTCGGCGGCGTGATCGCGTTGAGCATCGCTTGCAAGGAAGGCGGCGAGCCCGCCGGCGCCGTCGGCGGTGTCGAGCTGAACAAAGCCGTTTGCGGCAGCCTGCCGCCCGGCCCCGTCAGGACTGAAATGGGCGTGTCGGTCGGCAGCAGGGTGTCGATGCCGCCGGCGTAAGCGGGCTCATAGATATCGGTCAGCTTGCCGTAGATGTTGCCGTAGGCTTTTTGGTAGCTGTTGATCAGCAAGGGCGCGAAGACCGTGCTGCCCAGAGCCACGTTGCCGTAGAAAATCGCATCGACATACGCCGCCAGGGCATAAGGGCCGGACAAAGGCGCGCTGGCCGTCACGCTCTGGCCGGCGGCCTGCATCGCCTTGTGCGTCGCCATGGCCACATAGCCGCCGAGCGAATAGCCGGTGATGAACAGCTTGCCGCTGTCCTGCACCGGCCGCAGCAGGGCGGGCAGCGCCTTGCGCGCCGCGCTCAGGGCGTCGATCATTTCCTTGGATTGCTGGTCGGCGTTGACGAAAGGGTGGTACCCCAGGGTCGATATGTCGTAGCCCGCATTGTTCGGCGCCACCACGATAAAGCCCTGCGCCGCGTAAATCGCGGCAAGCAAAACGGCTTCGCTATACGCCGCGTTGTTTTCATCGAGCACATTGGCCAGGTTGTAGCTCTTGGCTGGGGTGGTGCCATGCCCGTAGAGCACGATGGGGCGGCTGCCGGCGCAGCCTTCGCCGCCCGTCGGCGTCATCAGCGCGCCCGACGAGCTGGTCGCTTCACCCGCGCCGCCCACCGTGGTGTAGTTGATGTACTGCACATCGACGCCGCACTTGGGAGGCCCGGCGACCGCCAGCAGGTTGCGGCCCGTGGCGCTTGCGTTGAGCTTGGCGGCAAAGTCGCTGGCGCTGAAAAAGGCGGTGCGCGGCGGCGGATTCTGGATCAGCGTGCCGCGAAGCTGGACTGTATCGACCGTTCCCAAGTTACTGGCTGAATCGCCGCCGCAAGCCGCGAGCAGCGACGCGGCTGCCAGGGCGCTCAAAAGTTGGATCGATTTCATGGGTGCCTCGGGGGTTTGTAGAAAAAGAATTGGAAGCGTTTTTTGGTTTGATTTGAAAAACGACATCGAGGTTACCCCGAATCCAGCGGCGAAACTCGATCGAGTGTTGTTTGCCTGCCGAAAACGGCCGCACAAACATGCCGCGTGAGCATCTGCGTAAACTCAAGCCATGCCCCTTCGCCGCCTGGACGCACTCGACGCCGCGCGCGGCCTGGCGATCGTCTGGATGACCGCCTACCACCTAGGTTTCGATCTGAACCACTTCGGCTACCTGAGGCAGGATTTCTATGACGACCCGTTCTGGACCTGGCAGCGCAGCGC
Organism: uncultured Polaromonas sp.; assembly: GCA_964236835.1. GTDB lineage: Bacteria > Pseudomonadota > Gammaproteobacteria > Burkholderiales > Burkholderiaceae_C > Polaromonas. The sequence continues at coordinate 5,175 of CAXSGT010000144.1, read as the reverse complement.
CATCGTCGGCATGTTTTTGTTCATCGCGGGGCTTGGCCAGTCCGTCGCCGTTCATCGGGGCCAGGGCTGGCGCCGCTTTTGGCGGCGCTGGGCGCAGGTGGCGGGCGCCGCGCTGCTGGTGAGCGCCGGCTCGTATGCGATGTATCCGCGAAGCTTCATCTACTTCGGCGTGCTGCATGGCTTGGCGGCGATGCTGCTCATCGTTCGCCTGACGGCCCGCTGGGGCAACTGGCTGTGGCCGCTTGGACTCGTGGCAATCGCTATGAAATTCGTAGCCGGCTACGCCCATTCGGCTGGCGCGGGCATTGATTTTCTCAATCAAAACGCGTTCAACTGGCTGGGTCTGGTCAGCCGCAAGCCGATCACTGAGGACTATGTGCCGCTCGTGCCCTGGCTGGGCGTGATGTGGTGGGGCATGGCGGCGGGCGCCTGGGCGCTGCGCAGGTGGCCGGAAGGGCTCGGCCTGAAGGCCGGAGCTGGAGGCCGCTTCCTCGCGTGGCTCGGACGCTGGAGTTTGACGTATTACTTGTTGCACCAGCTCGTGCTGATCGGTTTGCTGACGGCGCTTGCCGCGCTGAAGTAGCCGTGTCGCTCGCCGCTTGCGCAAAACCGAGGCAGCATCGGCAAAGCCGCGCCGGGCTGCGCTTTGCGCACTTTCGATGGCATTCATCAACAAGGTTGTTCACAGCCGGCGTGGACAACTTCCAGCCTACAAGATGGCTGGCTGACGCTAACGGCGGCGTCCTACAGCGGCCTATTTGCCGTGCGATTAAGGTGTTTGTTGGCGTTTTTGCCCGGCCCACTTTCAACTCCCATGCCCAAATCCACTCCTTCATCCGATAGCGGCGACGATTCCAAAAAAAGCACAGCCGCCAAAGCCGCCGCTCGAAATACCGACAGCGGCCCTTCGCAGGTCAGCTCCGGAGCCGGCGGTGATATCTACACCGAAAAAATGGCGCAGACCGAGGCGTTGGCCGCCGCGATGCCGTTTAATGCCGCAAAGCCCGTCGAATATGGCTTTGCAAACGCCATCGCGCCCCAGCCTGGCGCCACGGCCGAGCCTGCTTCCAGGCTGCCCACGGGCAGCACGCTAAGCGAAGAAAACAGCTCGGAGAAAACCGGCGGCGTGGCGTTCGAGGGCGTCAACGCCACCATCGAGCCGCTGGACCGGGTGCGGGTCGATTCGTCGGGCCAGATGTTGACGACCAACCAGGGCGTACTCGTCTCGGACAACCAGAATTCGCTGAAGTTCGGCCTGCGCGGTCCGGCGCTGCTCGAAGACTTCGTGCTGCGCGAGAAAATTACGCATTTCGACCATGAGCGGATTCCCGAGCGCATCGTCCACGCCCGCGGCTCAGGCGCTCACGGGTTTTTTGAATGCTACCAGCCGCTGACGAAGTATACCAAGGCCGCGCCGTTCAAGGAAGCCGGCAAGATCACGCCGGTATTTGTGCGCTTTTCCACCGTCGCGGGCGAACGCGGCTCGAAGGACACCGCGCGCGATGTTCGCGGTTTCGCCGTCAAGTTCTACACCGACGAGGGCAACTGGGATTTGGTGGGCAACAACATTCCGGTTTTTTTCATCCAGGACGCTATGAAGTTTCCGGATCTGGTCCACGCCCTCAAGCCCGAGCCGAACCATCAGATGCCACAGGCCGCGAGCGCGCACGACACGTTCTGGGACTTTGTGTCGCTCATGCCGGAGTCGACCCACATGCTGATGTGGGTCATGTCCGACCGCGCGCTTCCGCGCAGCTATTCGATGATGCAGGGTTTTGGTGTCCACAGCTTTAAGCTAGTCAATGACGCCGGCGAGTCGGTGTTCGTCAAATTCCATTGGGAACCCAAATACGGCACGCAGTCGCTGGTCTGGGACGAGGCGGTGAAAATCTCCGGCGCCGACCCGGACTATCACCGGCGCGATTTGTGGGAGCGCATCGAGTCGGGTGTTTATCCCGAATGGGAGCTCGGTGTGCAAATCTTCACCGAGGAGCAGGCCGAACGGTTCAGCTTCGACATTCTGGATTCGACGAAGATCATTCCGGAAGAGCTGATTCCGGTGCAGCCGGTCGGCCGCATGGTGCTCAACCGCAATCCGGACAACTTTTTCGCCGAGACCGAGCAGGTCGCCTTTTGCACGGCGCACGTCGTGCCGGGCATCGACTTTTCCAACGATCCCCTGCTGGCCGGGCGGATTCACTCTTACGTCGATACCCAGATTTCGCGTCTGGGCGGACCGAATTTCCATGAAATTCCGATCAATTCGCCGATCGCGCCGGTGCACAACAACCAGCGCGACGGCATGCACCGCCAGGCGATTCCAAGGGGGCGGGTAGCCTACGAGCCGAATTCGCTGGCCGGCGGCTGTCCTTTCCAGGCGGGCGCGGCGCAGGGCTTCGTGACCGTTCCGGCGCGGCTGCAGGCTCGGGAAGAGCAAGCCAAAGTTCGCGGCAAGCCGGAAAAATTCGCCGAGCATTACAACCAGGCCAAGCTGTTTTTTGAGAGCCAGACGCCGGTCGAGCAGGCCCATATCGCCGCAGCGTTCCGTTTCGAGCTCAGCAAGGTGACGGTGCCGGCGATTCGCGAGCGCACCGTTTCCATGCTGCGCAACGCATCCGAAGCGTTGGCGCAAAAAGTCGCGGCCGGCCTTGGAATGACATCGTTGCCCGTCGCCATGCCGCTGGCGCTGGCCAAGTCGCCCAAAGCCGAGGTGGACGTTTCTCCAACCTTGTCGCTGATGGCGCGGCCGGGCGACGGTTCAATCAAGGCTCGGAAAATCGCTATTCTGGTGGCGCCAGGCGTCGAGGGCCGCTCGATTGCGGTGCTTCAGGCTGCGCTGGTCGCGCAAGGCGCCGTTCCGCGCCTGGTCGGTTCCTTTATCGGACCGGTGAAAACAGTCGAGGGCGAAACGCTCGATGCCGACGCTTCGATGGAAAACGAGCCGGGCTTCCTGTTCGACGCGCTGGTGCTGCCCGACGGCCAGGACGGTATCGCCTCGCTCGCCATGGATGGCCATACGATGGAATTCATCAAGGATCAATACCGGCATTGCAAAACCATACTGGCGCTTGGGTCTTCGATGGTATTGCTCGACAAGGCGGGCATTCCGTTGACCCTGCCCGACGGAAGGCCAGATACCGGGCTCATCATCGCGGCGACAAGCGACGCGTCCAATGCCGCGGCGCTGTTCATCAAAGGCATCGCGCTGCATCGCCACCCCAGCCGCGAAACCGACCCGCCGCTGGTGTGATGCCGGCTCATCCATAAAAAAACGCGGCCCGGGCCGCGTTTTTTTATTCCTGGCAAGACCTGCGCCTGAGCGCGATTTGCCTTATTCAATCTTGGCTTTTTTACGCAATTCTTCCTGGAACGCCGCCATTTTTTGCTGCTGCATCTGCTGCGCGATTTGCGGCTTGACGTCCTCGAAAGCCGGCAGCTGCGCGGCGCGGATGTCGTCCACGCGAATGACGTGGTAGCCGAACTGCGACTTCACCGGCGTATCGGTCGTCTGCCCCTTGTCCAGCTTGAGCAGCGCCTCGGTGAATTCGGGAACATAGCTCGCGGGGTTGGCCCAGTCCAAATCGCCGCCCTTGGCGCCAGAGCCTGGATCCTTGGACTGCTTCTTGGCGATGTCCTCGAACTTGGCGCCCTTTTTCAGGCTCGCGATGATGGCCTTGGCGTCGGCTTCCTTCTCGACCAGGATATGGCGCGCCTTGTATTCCTTGCCGCCGTTGGCGGCGGCGAATTTGTCGTACTCGGCCTTCAGGTCGGCGTCGCTGACCGGGTTTTTCTTTTGATAGTTGGCGAACAATTCGCGAATCAGGAGGGTCTGGCGGGCAAGCTCCATCTGCGCCTTGAATTCATCGCTGCCCGACAATCCTTGCTTTTCGGCTTCCTGCATGAACACTTCGCGGGCGATGACTTCATCGCGCAGCTGGCCTTCCATTTCCGGCGTCACCGGCCGGCCGGATTTGGCGACCTGCTGGGCTAGCACGTCAAGCCGGGTCTTGGGAACGGCCTTGCCGTTGACGATCGCAAGATTCTGGGCGAAAGCCGCCGGCGCGCCGAGCGCCAGCAAGCCGGCGATGGCGGTCGCGGCTAAAAAAGGTTTCTTCATGATCGTGTCTATCCTTCGGTGCAAATCAGTGGTTGTGAATCGGGGCGCGCCTCTCAGGCGGCCGGAAGCGCGGACGGTTTCACGATCTCGATGGCCAGCGCGTGCAGCCCCTGATCGATGAAATTTTGCATGGCATCATACACAAGCCGGTGGCAGGCGACGCGGCTCTTGCCCTCGAACGCGGCGCTGGCGATGCGGACGCGAAAGTGCGAACCGAAACCCTGCGCGTTGGCGCCGGCGTGGCCCGCGTGCGCGGCGCTCTCGTCGAGCACTTCCAGCAGGGTTGGCTGCAGCCGGTCCTTGAGCCGCTGTTCAATTTCCCGCGCGCGCACCGGAAGCACCTGATTGATGGCGTTGGCGTTGACGGTCATGGCGTGGTGTCCGGCAGGATGCGCTTGTTGAGATAAATCATCTGCGCCATGATGAAGACCAGCATCAGCCCCATGCCGCCGAAAAGCTTGAAATTGACCCAGGTGCTGGTCGGGAAATTGAACGCCACCCACAGGTTGAGGCAGCCCATGACTGCGAAAAACGCGACCCAGCTGTAATTGACCACACGCCAGGTGGCGTCGGGCAGCGCCAGCTGCGCGCCTATCAGCGACTTGATGCCGTTTTTCTTGAAGACCAGCTGGCCGAGCAGCAGCGAAGCGCCCATCACCCAGTAGAGCACCGTCGGCTTCCATTTGATGAAGCTTTCGCTGTGAAAGTAGATCGTCGCGCCGCCCAGCGCCGTAACAAGCGCCAGGCTGATCCACAGCATAGCATCGACCTTGCGGCGGCGCGCCTTGAGCCAGAGTATCTGCGCCAGCGTCGCGACGATCACGACCACGGTCGCCAGCAGGACCGGCGCTTCGGCGGCACCGACGCTACCCCCCGACACCATGAAGCCGAGCCAGTCGGTGGCGATGACCGCAGCCCAGTCCTTGTGGGCTTCGGCATACTTGAACATGCCGAAAAAAAGCGCGATCGGCAAAAAATCGAACAGAATTTTCATAAGGTGATTATGGCCCCCACGCTTGTCGCTTCGCGTACTGCGCTGCCCCCCGAGGGGGCCGCTG
>CAXSGT010000143.1:0-8832 GCA_964236835.1 uncultured Polaromonas sp. | reverse complement strand
AGCGCATGACGAAGCCGCCGTTGACGGCAAGAGTCTGCCCGGTGACGAACCGGGCCAGATCGGACAAGGCATACAGCACCGCGCCCGACACGTCGGCGGGCAACTGCTCGCGCTGGATGGCGCGCTGCTCCAGGTACTGGCGGTGCCGGGCCTCGGGGACGTATTCGGTCGCTTCGACCAGCACCAGGCCGGGCGCGATCGCGTTGACAGTGATGTTGTCGGCGCCGAGTTCGCGCGCCAGCGAATGCGTCATGGCAATGATCGCCCCCTTGCTCGCCACATAGGCCAGCAGATTCGGCGCGCCCCACAGGGCCGTGTCCGACGCCAGGTTGACGATGGCGCCGCGTCCGCTCTCGCGCAGCGCCGGGCGGCAGGCGCGCGTCATCAGCCAGGTGCCGCGAACATTCACGTTCATGACCTGGTCCCACTTGGCGACTTCGATGTCGTCCATGGCGCGGCCGCCCGAATCGGTGACGGCGGCGTTGTTGACCAGGCCGTCGAGTCCGCCGAGCGCGGCCACCGCCTGCTGCGCGCAACGCTCAATCGAAGGCGGGTCGGCTACATCGACCGCGATAGCACTGGCGTCGAAGCCTCGCTCGCGCAAAGCAGCCACCGACTGCCCAAGCAGCTCCTCGCGCAGGTCGGCCAGCACCACCCGGGCGCCGTTTTCGCACAGCGCCTGGGCAAAGGCGTAACCCAGGCCGCGGGCGGCGCCTGTGACCAGGATTCTGCGGCCGGAGACCAGGCAGGACTCATTGGCAATAACCATTACGCAACGCTCCTGCGGACAGTAAATTCGATACCGATTGCTTTAACCATAAGAGTTTTCAACTGGAAAATCAGTTGTTTCACTAATGAACTACTGATTAACTAATGAAACGAATACAAATAATACTGTATTTTTGATGGCCATACCAGCGAAAACCCTAATTACATTCTTTTTATTCCAATCCAATGCAGAAAAACCTTGCCGCCCAGTCTGGAGGCAAGGTTTTTCTGCATGAAGCCGACAAGCTCCAAGGCTAGCGTCGGCCCGAGTTTTCGGCCGTGCTAGCGCTGGATAAACGCCAGCAGGTCTTTGGTCAGGCGCTCCTTTTCAGTGGCGAACAGGCCATGCGGCGCGCCGTCGTATTCGATCAGGGTCGCGTTGCCGATGCCTTTGGCGGCGGCGCGGCCGGCCGCGTCGATCGGCACGGTCTGGTCGCTGGTGCCGTGGATGACGAGCGTCGGCACGCTGAACGCCGCCAGGTCGGGCCGGAAGTCGGTGGTCGCGAACGACTTGACGCATTCAAGCGTCGCCTTCAGGCTGGCCTGCATCGCCACATTGCACGACGCCTGCAAAAACTCGTCGCTGACCGGGCTGGAGAGCATGCCGACGCCATAAAAATCCTTGAAGAAACCGGCGAAAAACTTCGGCCGGTCTTCCTTGATGCCCTGGATCATCTTGTCGAACACCGCCTGCTCGGTGCCCTTGGGGTTGTCGCTCGTCTTGAGCATGAAAGGCACGACCGACGACACAAGCGCCGCTTTCACCACTGACTTGCCGGCGTGCCGGGACATGTAGCGCGCGACCTCGCCGCCGCCCATCGAAAACCCGATCAGCACCGCGTCCTTGGCGCCGGTTTGCTCGATCACCGCGGCCAGGTCGTCGGCCAGCGTGTCGTAGTCGTAGCCGCTCCAGGGCTGCGACGAGCGGCCAAAGCCGCGCCGGTCGTAGGCGATGGCCTGGTAGCCGGCGCTGGCGAGCGCCAGCGCCTGGTCGTCCCAGCTGTCGGCGGACAAGGGCCAGCCGTGCAGCAGGATGACGGGCTGGCCTGTGCCCCAGTCCTTGATGTACAGCTTGGTTTTGTCGGTGGTGGTCGCGTAATTCATGACGGCGCTTTCGCGGAAGTGATAAAGCCTTGTATTTTTGACGCCGCCGCTTTGCGGGTCTGTCGGCCAAAAGGGAAGCGCGCTGTAAGGGGCTGTCCATGCAGCGCTTGCCGAGCGCCGGACGTGGGCCCCGGCGCGGCACAATCCCGAACGTGAATCCCGACGCTTCGCCACCAGTCCCGCCCGCCGCGCCCGCCCTGCCCCGGCGCATCGCCCACCTCGACATGGACGCGTTCTTCGCGTCGGTCGAGCTGCTGCGCCATCCGCAGCTCAAGGGCCTGCCGCTAGTCATCGGCGGCGGCAGGCGACAGCTCGATGGCGAGCCAGCCGCAGCGCAAGGCGAACGCGCGCCGCACCTTATCCCGGTCGCCGAGTTCCCGCTGCTCAAGGACTATGTCGGCCGCGGCGTCATCACGACGGCGACGTATGCGGCGCGGCGCTTCGGCGTCGGCTCGGCGATGGGCATGATGAAGGCGGCGAAATTGTGCCCGCAGGCGCTGGTGCTGCCGGTGGATTTTGACGAGATCCGCAAATTCTCGCGACGCTTCAAGAGCGCGGTCGCCGAGATCGCGCCGCAGGTTGAGGACCGAGGCGTCGATGAGGTGTACATCGACTTCACCGGCGTTCCCGGCGGCCAGCGCGAAGGCGGGCGCGTGCTGGCCCGGCTGATCCAGAAAAGCATATTCGAGGCGACCGGCCTGACATGCTCGATCGGCATCGCGCCGAACAAGCTGCTGGCCAAGATGGCGAGCGAGTTCGACAAGCCGAACGGCATTTCGATCCTTCACGAGGCCGACCTGCAAAGCCGCATTTGGCCGCTGCATGTGCGCAAGGTCAACGGCATCGGCCCCAAGGCGGGCGAAAAGCTCGCCGGGCTCGGCATCCATACCCTCGGCGAACTTGCCGCGCAACACCCGGCGTTCCTGATTGCACGCTTCGGCAAGGCGACCGGCGCCTGGCTGCACGACGCCGCGTGGGGCCGCGACGACAGCCCGGTCGTGACCGAGAGCGAGCCCGTCAGCATGAGCCGCGAGACCACTTTCGAGCGCGACCTGCACGCGGTGCGCGACAAGGCCGAACTCGGCGCGATTCTCACCCGGCTGTGCGTACAGGTCGCGGCCGATTTGCGGCGCAAGGGCTATGTCGCCAAGACCATCGGCATCAAGCTGCGCTATGACGACTTCAGGATTGCGACGCGCGACCGGACCGAAATGGGGCATACCGCCGACGCCGCGACCATCCGCAACATCGCCGGCCTGTGCCTCAAGCGCGTGCCACTGCAGCGGCCGCTGCGGCTGCTCGGGGTGCGCGCCGGCGCGCTGGCGAAGGCGGGCGAAATGCCGATTAAAGGGTCAAATCAGCCTTCTACGCAAGCAGGACAGGCGAAGGCAGCTATAAAAACCATAGCGGGCAGGCAACTTTTCTGATGGAGCTGGAGGCGCGGCAAACCGGCCTGGAGTCCCTAGCGGGCGCTATTCGGCCGCTTTGCGCCGCGTCGGCTTGCCGCCGGCCGGCGCCGGCGTACGTTTGCGTTTGACCACCTCCTCCCATCCGCGCCCAAAAGCGCTGCTTCCGGCTGGCCGGCCAGCGGTGGCGCCGCGCGCTGCCTGCGGCAGGTCGCGGCTTGCAGGCGCGGCGGCCGGGAACGCAGGCGCCAGCACCCGCATCGCGAGTTGGTAGTAGCGCTCTCGCTCGGCCGCCCCGTTCTGGCCGCCATTGATGCGCTGGGTGATCGCCTCGAAATTGCCGGCGTCGGCGAGCGCGTTCAGGCCGTTGCGCTCCCAGAACAGGCCTGCGGTCGAGAAGCCGATTTCGGGCGTCGCCGCTCGGTCGGGCTCGGCGACGAGGTCGATCTCCAGCAGATCGCCATACTTCTTGTAATTGAAGCGGCCCGTGATCTGGATCGGTCCCCGGCCCCGGAAGCGCTTGCCGTCGCCGGCTTGCGTGTTGCCCAGCCGCTTCGCCAGGTCGCTCGCTGGCTCGTAGCGGCTCTGCGCGGCGGTCGGTCCCCACAGTTCTTCCATGAACCTGAATTCGCCGGACTCGTGAGCCAGCTGCGCAATGAAAGCCGCCGCCCGAGGCAGGTTGTCGATGCCGTATTTCCGCATGGCGTCGTTCAGCGGGTCCAGGAATTTCAGGCGCTTCGCTGGCGCGGCGTTGCGCATGATCTGGCCAAGGTCGATATCGGTCAGCATAAGGAGTTTCCCTGCCGGAAAATCGGGAAGCGGCGGTCGCTGAAGTTTAGCTGTTCGGCCTGCCAAAAGAAAGCGCGGCAGGGGCATTGGCGCAGATGAAGCGACGTCGATTTCTTACAAGCGAGGGGATTGAATTTTCCGCCGAAACATTACAATTTCTGAGATAAAGCCGCCTCTTGCGCAAGCGGGACGCGCTTTAACAGCTACTGAATTAATAGCAAATAACCAACTTTTTCAGCGAGAACCATCCCACTATGCCAGGCACGATGCAAAAGACTTTGTCCGCCCGCGCGCCGGCGGCGCTCAAGCTATCGGCGGGCCTGGTGCACGTGAGCGACACACTGCCGGGCATCAGCCGGGTTCTCCACCGACAGCGCTTTCGCTATCGGGATGCGCAGGGCCGCTGGCTCATGAAGCGCGAAGACATCCGCCGCATCCGGCAGCTGGCGATTCCGCCCGCGTACACCGACGTCTGGATCTGCCCGCTCGCCAACGGCCATCTGCAAGCCACCGGTCGCGATGCCCGCGGCCGCAAACAATACCGCTACCACGCCGCCTGGAACGAGCGGCAAGGCGAAAGCAAGTTCGACCGGATGGAGGCTTTCGGCAATGCCCTGCCGCGCATCCGGGCGCGGATAGCGCGCGACTTGGCGCCAGCGAAGAAGGGCCGGTTGCTCAGTCGCACCCGCCTGCTCGCCACATTGGTCAGGCTGCTGGACACGACATTTTTACGCATTGGCAACGAGGAATACGCCCGCATCAACGGCTCCTACGGCCTGACCACGCTGCGCAATGAACACGTCGGCGTTCGCGGCGCTGTGCTGCGGCTGCACTTTCGGGGCAAAAGCGGCGTCATGCACAACGTAAAGCTCGACGACCCTAAAGTCGCCGCCGTGGTGCGCCGCTGCCAGCAGTTGCCCGGCCAGGAGTTGTTCCAGTACCTGGATGACGACGGCCAGCCGCATGCGCTGGACTCGAGCGATGTGAACGACTACATCGCGCAAATCGGCGCCGGCCGCAAGGATAAGAACAGGTCCAAAAACGTGCATTTCACCGCCAAGGATTTTCGCACCTGGCATGGCACCGTGCAGGCGCTGGAGCTGACCCGGCTCGCCTGCAACGGCATGGCGGGTGACCCGCCCGCCTACAGCGCCAAGTCGGTGCTGGCCGAAGTGGCGCGGCTTCTGGGCAACACGCCAGCGGTGTGCCGCAAGTCATATATTCACCCAGACGTCATGACGCTGGGAGCAAGCCTGGTCGAGGACGACAAATTCCAGCGAACTTTATGGTCGAAAATTGAGTCCGGCAAAAGGCCCGCTCGCCTCTATAGCGCCGAAAGCCGCTTGCTGGCCTTCCTTCGCGTCAGCAAACGCAAAGTTAGACCGGCAGCGCCAAAATTGTTGTTAACGCAAAAAGCCGGGTAGGCCAGGCATCCTGGGTACAACGATTCGATTAATTACGATCGGCGCGAGCGGCACGTCTGCCGCGCATGCCGGTGCGGCCGCTGCCCGACATGCCGGAAGACCCGCTCATACCCGTGCCGCCGCCTGAACTCATGCTGCTGCCCGAACTCGAATTCATTCCAGTGCCACTACCCGAGCCTGTGCTCGAACCCATTCCAGCAGCGCCGCTGCTGCCGCCGCTCATGCCAGAGCCACCGCTGCCAGTGCCAGTGCCGCCACCCATGCCGGACGACCCACCCGATGCGCCGCTGCCGCTACCACCGCCACTGCTGCCGCTTCCGCCGGCGCCCGTCTGTGCATAGGAAAATCCAATGCCGCCCACCAATACGGCTGCCGCCGCGGCCGAAGCCAGAGTTTTCAATAGTGTCATTTCAGTTCCCCTTGAATAGCCTCCGCAGAGGCAATAAGCTTGCCAAGCTCTGCTGGCAAAATTACCAGCCGAAGTCAATTTACCGCTTGGCGGCGTGCAGCGCGTCGGTTGCCGGATTAAGCATTTGTAGGACAACTCAAGGCGATTGTGGCTGCCGATAATTTTCGCCAAGCAAGACCAGGTTTTATAAAGTGCGCCGCACTTTGGCGTTCCAACGAAAAAGTGAAAATTGTCCGGAAAGGTCGATCATGAAACTTGTCCGCCGCCGCCTTCTTGGCTGGCTGGCTGCGCCGGCGATTGCACGTGTTGCCCAAGCCACCGCCGAGCAGCTTCAGTCCGGGCGCTACCGCATCGTTGCGCCTAGCCCGGAGGGCATAGGCAAAATTTACATGGGGCGCGAAATCGCCGGCGTGATGGGCTGGCAAGGGGCAGCCTGGCTGGAGCGCCAGGAGCGCGAGCAGGAAGAGCGCGGCGAGCTGCTGCTGCGCGAGCTGTGCCTGCGAGATGGCATGACGGTGGCCGATATTGGCGCCGGCACGGGTTATTACGCCCGGCGCATCGCGCCGTTGATCGGCGCCGGCACCGTCTATGCGGTGGACGTGCAACCCGAGATGATCGCGCTATTGGCAAACAGCGCCAAAAAAGCCGGGCTGACCAATATCGACCCCGTGCTGGCCAGCGCGACCGATGTGAAGCTGCCAGGCGCCAGCATCGATTTGGCGCTGTTGGTCGATGTGTACCACGAGCTGGAGTTTCCGTATGAGGTCATGCAAAGCGTGGTGCGCGCCCTCAAGCCGGGAGGCAGAGTTGCGCTGGTCGAATACCGCGCCGAAGACCCGCGCGTTCCCATCAAGCGGCTGCACAAAATGAGTGAAGCCCAGGTGCGCAAGGAGGCCGCGCAACAGGCCCTGGTGCATGAACGCACGGCCAACACCCTGCCCTGGCAGCATGTGGTGATTTTCAGGAAAGAGTGAACAACGCCTGGCACCAGGGTTGACGATGGTTGCCGCTTGAGTGGGTGGCCAGTGCACAGGCGCCGCACAAAAAAGCATCGGCGAGCTGACAAGGCACGCCGATGGTGTTTCTTGGCTCTTGCGGGCGAGTCAGCCCGCCGCTGCCGGGCTTGCCGGCCCCAAGGGCTTGCTCTCAAAAGCCCCTGGCCGTCAGCCCTCAGCCCTCAGCCTTCTTCAGTCAGCCGTCGAGCGCCGAGGGCTCGGAGTCCTCCGGCGAGGTCGCCGTGAGGGTGTCGATCTCGCGCGGCTCCGTGCTGTCCGACGTCCCGCTGACGATGAGGGCGTTGACCGCGGCGACAAAGCTGTCTTGCCCCGGCGGCACGCCCGCGCCGGCGTTGTTGTTGTTGCCGCTGTCGCCGCCGCAGGCCGCAAGGGCCAGCGCCAGCGCCAGCGCGGCGCCGCCCGAGGCGGCCCGGCGCATCGTTTGCGGGCTGTGGGGGTGGTGGTGATGGTTCATATGGCGGGTTCCTTTGCCTTGGCTGTTGCTGTTGCCTGTCGCATCAGTTGTTGAAGCTGCCCGGCAGCGGCGTGTTGAAGTACGGGAACGCGGGCTTGAAGTCAGCGGCGCTTTTGCGCACGCCATCGGTCAGCGCCAGCGCGCCGGCCGGCGCGTCCGAGGGCTTGCAGCCCACCTTCAGCGCGTCTGCGTTGCCCGTCAGCACGCACAGCGCGCCCATCGCCACGCGCAGCGACGCATCGACCACGTCGTCGCCCGGGCGCCGTCCGTTGGGAAAGCCGGCCAAGTCGCCGCCGGCGACGCCCATGGGGTTTTGCGTCTGCGCCACCGGCGTGGTCGTGTTCAGCCGCAGCATCTCCGAGGGCACGACGTTTTTCGGCTGGTTCACGCCGTCGAGGCCTTTCAAAAATACCGTGACCAAGTCGTTGCGCGGGAAGTTCGTCGGCGCCTTGGCCGCGGGAAACAGCGACTCGACCAGCGCGGGCAGCGTCGGGTTGGTGACGTAGTCGATGAACTGCGTGTCGCCCGAGGGGCGCGAGGCGTTGAAGCGGTCTTTGTCGATCATGCCGATGACGACTTCGTTGACCAGCGGCATGCCTACGCGCGAGACCTGCGCCCAGGGGCCGCCTTCTTTGCTGGCGTTGCCAAAGCCGCGCGGCGTGGGGTTGATCAGGCGGCCCTGGCGCACGCTGGCGGTGGTGAAGGCGCCGATGACCGGGTCGCCGGCCGTTCTCAAGCACGAGATGGGCACTTCGAGCGCGATGGAGCTGACGTTCTTCGCTTCGAGGTCGTTTTTGTTGCCGCCCACTTCAGGGCCGAGCGGGTTCAGGTTAAAGAGGTCGAATATCTTGCCCACGGCGATGTAAAACGGCTCTTTGCGCTGCCCGACGAAGACGCGCCCTTCGCCGCAGCCGGGGATGGCCAGGCGGTAGATGTGCTTGTTGGCGTAGGCTTCATAAGCGGCGGGGCCGGAAAAGCTCTTGTCGCCGATGTTGTCGACGGGCTTGTCGAACTCGCCCGCGCCGCCGGCCGCGTTCGTCAGGCGTGTCCTGGCGCCGGTGCGCCGGTCGCCGCTGACCATGTCGATGGTGTAGCTCTCGCGCACGTTCAGGTTCGGGTCGTTGACGACGCTAACCGGCCCGGCGTTGATCAGGGGGATCGCCACGGTCTTGGCGCCCACTTTGAGCGCCAGGCTTTTGGCGGCGCTTTTAAAGCGGAACTGAAACGTCACGTGCTCTTTGGCGTCGCCGACGTTGTCGATGTGGATCTCGTAGAGGCCGTTTTGGTTGAACTGGTAGAAGTTCGGCCCGCCCTGGGGGTCTTGAAAGGGGATGTAGTTGGCAATGAGCGTGACGTAGTCCTGGCGCCCGGGCTCGTAGCTGCGAAACATGTACAGGTCGGTGCCGTCGACCGTGGGCTCGCCGGCTATGAAGGGCGCCTCCCGGTGGCTCGAGGCCTGGGC
>CAXSGT010000142.1:0-8904 GCA_964236835.1 uncultured Polaromonas sp. | reverse complement strand
TGTTTTACGCACACATGGTCAGGCGCACGGGAGCCAACACCGAGTGTGTTGACAGGTGATCGAAAGCGCCATGCCTTCGACCCTTTTGCACGGCCGCAATAAAAAAGCCCGCTATCTAAAAAATAGCAGGCTTTTGCTTGTCGTCGAGGCTTTATTGGCTCCTCAACCTGGGCTCGAACCAGGGACCTACGGATTAACAGTCCGGCGCTCTACCAACTGAGCTATTGAGGAATTGAGTCGCAAATTATAGCGTTAATCCATGCCTGGTTTTCGCCAGGCTTGCCGGCGATGCGGCGACTGGATTGGAATCGACGGCGCCGGGTGAAGGCGTTTAGCTGCCCGTGGAAAAAGTGAAATTGCGGCTGAAAGCGGCGCCGTTGTTGCTGCCGTTGATGGTGACAGCATAGGCGGTATTGCCTTCAAGCGGCCCGTCGGGAACGATATACGCCTGATGCGCCTTGAAGCAGCCCGACGCGCAGGGGCCGTAGGGGTCGTTCACCGATGTCACTGGAACGCGAAGCACCACATTCTGCCCGGTCGCCGCATTTTTCATGAAGGCACTGGCAATGCTTAGCTTGTTGCCTTCGCGCACCGCGATGTACACCGTCGAGCCCAGCGGATTGGCCGCCAGGTCCCGGCCGGGCACCGGATTGGGCGACTCATTGGGCAGCTCCCGGCTGATGTTGGTCGCGCCTTGGCACGGATAGGTCTTGACATCGGACGCGTCCAGCAGCTGCGGCCCCACACTGGCCTTGTAGGCGGCATTGATCTGCACGAACGCGCCATTGGCGCCTTTGGTCGTGTTGGCGTTGGAGCGAACAGCGACACCCACATCGCGGAATCCCGACATCAGCCCATTGAGGTGGTAGGGCGCGTTCAGCAGCGAGCGAAGCGCCGATTCTCCGAGGCCGCGCACCGACGTAATCGGACTGCTGGAGGTGTAAAACGCGTATTCGTCGGTGACGCCGCCGGCGTCTAGGTAACCCTGCGCCTTGACGCGGGTTTCGGGGTCTACCCCGGTAAAACCCTCGGTGATGCGCGCGTCCTCCAAGTGCGAGTTGCGGCTGTTGATGAGCTGATAGTCCGCATGCGCTCTGGCGGCGGCGTCGAGTTGCGCATTGGCCGCAAGCACACCGAATCCACAGCGATTTCTCTCAGCGTTCAAGAGCGTATAGACAGCCAATTCCTCGCTGCCCGCAGGGTAGGCCGCCGCGACAGCGGGGGACGCCGGTGTCGATGGGGCCGGCGCCCCGGCGTTGCTGTCTTGCGCGGGCGGTGCGGCGGCGCTATCGCCACCTCCGCCACACGCGCTGAGCAGCAACGCAAGCGCGGTGGCCGAAACGAGCCTGGCACCAGATGGATGGCTGAACGTCGTGAAGAAAGAAGCGTTCATAAAAATTCCTTGCGAGGCCGCAATCAACGGATTGCCGATTGCCTTGATTCTCGAGATTACTCAACAGTGCGCGCCGCGCTACGATGAAGCGTCATAAAACCAACATTAGTGGAAAATCCGCGCCTGCCGTGTAGGCATTTGCCGAAATTGCTGGAGCCCTTTGCATGCCGAAAAATCTTACGCCTGCGAATACTATACAATTTATAGCAAACTATTGAGCATGTACATGCCAAAACAGCATATAACGCGAATACCGTTTCGTTTGCGGTTGGTTTTGTGCGATATATGTTGTAACGCTCTCAAAGGCTTGGACTCGATGTAAGGGTTTAGACGCCCCGCCCGCCTAGCGGCTGGCGTCCAGCGCCCGCAGCCTGCCGCGCAGCGTGTCGAGTTGATCGAGCAGCTCCAGCGCCAGCGCGGCGCCCGCGAGGTTCACGCCCAGGTCGTTTTGCAGCCGCAGCGCCACTTTGGCGCGGTGCAGGTGGACGCCGGTGAAAACCCAATACTCGGGCGCCCCGCCCGCCGGGACCAGCACCCCTTCGTCCACCAGCTCGACAATCTTGTCGGCCCGCGCCGCGCAGGCGCGGCAAAGATCAGCCAAGCTGAGCTGGGATTGGTCCTCAAGGATGAATCCGGTGATACGCACGAGTTGATTGTCGGCTGTCATGCCTGGCCCTCCAGTTTGGCGCGTGGTTTGAAAGAAGCGAATTGCCTGGCCATTTCCTGGTAAAGCGCTTTGGCGCTGTCGGTGTCGGCCGGTGGATTGACGATTTGCAGGACGAAGTAGAAGTCTCCGGCCGTGGCGCCCGGTAAACCTCGTCCCTTAAGGCGCAACTTTCGGCCCGCAGCAGACCCTGGAGGCACGGTCACTTCGACGCGTCCGGTCGGCGTTGGCGCCTGCACCTCGGCGCCGAGGGCGGCTTCCCAAGGCGTGACGGGCAAGTCCAGGTAAACATCGTGCTGATCGACCCGATAGAGGGCATGCGGAAGAAATTCCACGTCGAGGTACAAATCGCCCGCGCCGCCTTCGCCCATGCCCGGCGCGCCCTGGCCCGCCAGGCGGACGTGCTGGCCGGCGCGTATGCCCTTGGGAATGGTGAAGGTGATCTGGTGCTCGCGCGAGACGACGCGGCCCTGATCGTCCATTTCAGGAACGCGCAGGCTGAGCGTGCGGGTGGCGCCGCCGTAGGAGTCTTCCAGCGAAATCTGGATTTTGGCGTGGCGGTCTTCGCCGGTCGCGCTGAACGCGGCGCCGCGCCCGCCGCTTGACCGGCCGCTGCCGCCGAAGCCCTGGCGAAACAGCGTCTCGAAAAAGTCGCTGTGGTCGGCGAATTCGCCGGCCCCGCCGTCGCCGAACCCGCGCTCGAAACCGCGGCCGGCGTGTTCGGCGCCGGCGTTCCATCCGGGCGGCGGCCGAAAGTCCTGGCCGGCCTTCCAGTTGGCGCCCAACTGGTCGTAGGCGGCGCGCTTTTCAGGGTCTTTCAAGACTTCATAGGCTTCGCCGATGTCCTTGAAACGCGCTTCGGCGTTTTTTTCCTTGCTGACGTCGGGATGAAATTTGCGCGACAGCTTGCGATAGGCGCGCTTGATGTCGTCGGCCGTCGCATCGCGCGCAACGCCCATGGTCGTGTAGTAATCCTTGAATTCCATGAAAACCCTTCAGGCTGAAATACGGTCAAAAATGATTTTGACGGTGATTATTTCACCGGAATGACGGTGCCCGAGGGCACGGGAACCGCCGTGACGCTGTTTTGCGGCGACCCTTCGATGACGCGGTCGGAATAGGTCAGGTACACCAGCGTGTTGCGCTTTGCATCGACCATGCGAACGACGCGCAGTTTCTTGAAAACCAGCGAGATGCGCTCGCTGAACATTTCCTCCTGCCTGTCCAGCGGCTTGCCAGCAAAGACGATGACGCCGGTCTGGCGGCAGGCAATCGACGCTTCGGCCTTGTCCTCGGCCAGGCCCAATGCGCCCTTGACGCCGCCGGTCTTGGCGCGCGAGACATAGCAGGTCACGCCGGCGACTTTCGGGTCGTCGTAGGCATCGACGACGATCTTGTGGTCGGGGCCGATGAGCTTGAAGACGGTATCGACCGCGCCTATTTCCTCGCCGGCGGCGCCGCCGCAGGCCGCCAGAAGAAGGGCGCCGGCCAAGGCAGAATAACGGAGGCTGAATCGTTGAGTGGCATGGCTTTTCATCAGGAGTCCTTGAAGAGGCGGGGTGAGTGACGTTTGGCGCCGGGCAGCGGCATTTAACCGGCGCTTCGAGGCGTTGCGCGGACGCGCAGCCAGGACGCGAATTCGCCCTCGGCCAGCTCACCGGTGGCGACGGCAAGCACGGTGAGTACGCAGTCTGCATCGCTGGCAACAAGCTGCCAGCCGTTAAGCCGAAGAAACAGCTCAACGGCAACGAAAGCGGTGCGTTTGTTTCCGCCCTTGAATGCATGGTTGCGAGCGATACCGCAGCCATACGCAGCGGCGAGTGCGCACGCGTCGGGTTCGCCATAGGCCACCAGATTCAGCGGTCTAGCCAGCGCGGATTCAAGTAGGGGCAGATTGCGCAAACCGACAGCGCCGCCGTGTTCGGCCAATTGCATCTCATGCACGGCGATCAGCACGGCTTGGTCGATCCAGCGCCAAGTTGTCATTTAGCCAATTCGTGAAGCACTGCGCGGCGCTCTTTCATAATCATTCGGCCGATGCGCATCTGCTCCTCGAACTCGGGGTTATGTAGCGTGATACGCAGCCCGTCGGGCGCTTGCGTGACGTAAAACTCATCGCCCTTTTCAAGTCGCATCTGGGCCAGTAGATCCTTCGGGAAAATCACACCGACCGAATTGCCGATCTGAGTTAGCTTGAGTACATGCATGGCAGTCCTCCGTTATTACAGTTGTGATAATAAATCAGTGGACGACACCCGTCTAAACGCGTTGATTTCGGCAAGGCTGGCTAGGGTCGATCAGTCAGACCCGCGCAAACCCTGAAGCAGCCTGACATCGGTGTCCAGCGACTCCGTTTGTCCAATGGTGATTTTCGAAAAATCGGCATGCAGCGGGTTGATGAGGAAATTTCTCTCCGCTGGAACGACCGCGCTGGGAACCGACAAAATGCAGCTATTGCGCGTTTGCAGCCAATGGTGGCCCAGCGCCTGCAATTCACTGCGCGCCGCTGAAGCGCGCCAGTCGCCGCTTAATTCGGAAACCGCGATTTCGCGCATGCTGACGCTGTCGGGCACAAGCGCGGGAATCAACAGGTAGCGCGCCCGCGGCGGATCGTCCTGGACCATCATTTCCAGCAGCGCCAGCGACCGGGACTCGGCCGTATAGACCACGGGCAAGCCTTTCTTGTTCCAGCGACCGCCGAAAAGGCGCGCGCCTTCTCCGGAAAAAGCGCTGTCCGCGAAGCGCGCCGTCACGATGCGCCAGACCGTTTTCACCCGCCTTTGCGGCCTTAAGCGAAGACGCCATGCTCGATGCGCCCGAGCGTGTCGAGCACCGTTTCAGCGCCCAGTTCGGTGTCGAGCAGCGACAGCGGCGTGAATCCGTCCAGGCTTGTGTTGGAAGTCTTGATCCAGTTGAACGCCAGTTCCTGGCCCTCGAAAACCTCCTCGGCGCGCTCGGCGACGCGCGCGAAGCGAATCAGCTTGGCCGACTCATCCGATGAAAACACGCCTTCGCGCTTGCGCCTGGCCATGGTGCGTTCCGGGATATCCAGCGCCTTGGCGAATTCGGTCTAGGCGATGCGGCTTAAGCGCACCATGGAGTCGATCGCGGCCGCCGGCAAGCCTTTTCTGGCCAGCGGAATCCAGTCTTTTGCCGAGCGCGGCTGGCTGGCAAGCAACCCTTCGCCGCCAAGCAGCGTCACGGCGGAAATGGAAGCGCAAGAAGAAATTGCGGATGCCATTTTTTTCTCCAAAGTGCCAATTGGCGTTCATTATAGTCAAATTAGGCGTTAATTGCACTGGAACTGTCGGCAGCATTAAGTGGCTATCTATCTTGTAGGAACTATCCGATATTATTAATCGGTCACGGATGATTTCGATTGGGCTATTTCTGTTGAGGATGAAACTATTGGCAACCTGGCTCTAGTGGTTCCTGATTGCTGAACGTTGGTTTTACTTCCATTGTGACTGGAGCCAGTGATGTCGAAGCTGCAACGGGTTAATCATTCGGGTTTGGCGCTTGGCGCGGTCATCACGGCATTCCTTCTGTCGGAATGCGGCGGCGACAGCAACAGCGACAACAATGTCGGCTCGGGACTCGGCGAGTCGAACGGGCCAGTTTCCATCGAAGCGCCTGTCATTCCTGCGGTGGGCGATCCTGCATTGGGCAACCAGGTGATTCGTTTCGAGACCTTCGGCAACGAAGGCTTTTTGATGGTGAGTATTTCATCCGAATGATCGTTTTCGGGTCGTCGTAGGCATCGACGACGATCTTGTGGTCCGGGCCGAGGCGCTTGAAGATGGTTTCGACCGCGCCGATTTCCTCCCCGCCGGTGCCACCGCAGCCTGCCGGAAGAAGGGCGCCGGGCAAAGCGGCATCAGTGGGGCTGAATCGTTAGGTGGCAAGCTTTCACAAGGCCTTGCCGGGAACGACAGTCAAGCTGATCAACGTCAACGCCGTTATTGGCATCGTTACCAAGGACACGACCAACCGCGGCCTGACCGTCCTGCGAGACCATGACCTGAACGATGCCAGTGGTGCAATAGGCCAGTCGCACCCAGCCATGCGAATGCGGTTCGAACTGCGAATCGGCGACCATGCTGCGCGCCCGCACTCTCACTATGCGTTGCAGGCTGAGCGTGCAAGCATCGGTGTCGCCGACGTGCATGGGATAAAGCGAGTCGTGTCGGTGCATGGCCTGTTGCAGCAACAGACGCACGTCAAGCGGCAAAATAAAAATTTCACGGAATTCGCCGAAACATGGCTTTTTATCGCATTTCAGTAGGCAATGCAGATATTAAGATAGCGCAATGGACACTTCAAGCATCGTGAAGGTACCCGCCGGCGCAGCTTCCCTGCGCAGCGATGCCAGCGTGATCGGGCTGGTCGGGCTGGCGCATTCGCTCAGCCACTTCAGCCAGCTGCTGCTGGCGCCGCTGTTTCCCTGGCTCAAGGACGCTTTTCATGTCGGCTATGCCGAGCTGGGGCTCCTGATGACGATCTTTTTCGCCGTTTCCTGCGTGGTGCAGGCGCTGGCGGGCTTTATGGTCGATCGCCACGGTCCGCGCCCGATTCTTTTTGCCGGCCTGGCGCTGCTCGGCGTCGCGGCGCTGGGCTACTCGGTCAGCACGAGCTACTGGATGCTCGCGGCATTCGCCGCGGTTGGCGGCATCGGCAATGGCGTGTTCCATCCCGCGGACTACACACTGCTCAACCGCAAGGTCAGCGCTACGCGCCTGGGCCACGCCTACAGCGTGCACGGCATCACCGGCAGCCTCGGCTGGGCGCTGGCGCCGGCGCTGGTGGTGACGCTGACGCTGGCGTATTCGTGGCGCGTTGCGCTGGCGACGGCGGCGGTGCTGGTGTTTGCCGTGCTGACGGTCTTGCTTGTCGGTCGCGACAAGCTGGCGCTGCCGGCCAGGGCGCCGGCCGCGGCCGCGCCAGGAGCGGCAGGCGGCCTGGACTTCTTGAAGATTCCCGCGGTGTGGATGTGTTTCGCCTTTTTCTTCTGGTCCGCTATTGTGCTCAGCGTGGTGCAAGCGTTCGCGCCCGAAGCCGCCCGCCAGTTGCACCAGGTGCCCGTGTCGCTGGTCGCGGTCTGCCTGACGGCCTATATGGCGAGCAGCGCCGGCGGCATGCTGCTGGGCGGGTTTCTGGCGGCCGACGCCTCGCGCTGTGAACGCGTCGTGGGCGTCGCCTTCAGCGCGGCGGCTGCCATCTCGCTGTGTCTGGCGCTGGGCGATCTGGCGGCCTGGATGGTGCCGGCGCTGTTCGGCATGATGGGCTTTGCCAGCGGAATCGCCGGGCCGGCGCGCGACCTGCTGGTCAAGCGCTCGACGCCGGAGAACGCGTCGGGCCGGGTGTATGGCGTGGTCTATGGCGGGCTCGACATCGGCCAAGCGGTCGCGCCGCTGATCTTCGGCGTGATGATGGACCACCGCCAGTTCAAAGGCATCTTGCTCGGGCTGGCCCTGGTGCAGGGCGTGCTCATCGCCAATGCTTTCAATGTCGGCCGGGCGCGCCGGCCAGCGCTCGCACCGGCCTGACCGTAGGCGTGTACATTGGGCGGCCTGTACCCCACCGATTCAACCCAGGAGACGCGCCCATGGCTTCATCGCAAGACCCCGCCCGCAATGATTTCACCCGTTGGGTGGAAGAAAAATCAGACGCCGTCATGGCTGATTTGGGCGACAAGTTTCCGCCCGCGACCAGCGGGCCGCAAGCAGTGCATGCGGAAACATCGAGCCAGCGCATCGAGGAAGTCCTGCTGGGCCATGAAACGCCGCAAAACGCCCTGCTTGAAGAGCTGGTCGCGCTGGAAGCCGCGCCGCCGCTTGGCGACGACGAACTGGCCCGGCAGGCGCTGGCCGATGGCGGCGGCGACGCCGACCCGGCAACGCCTGAATAAACGGCGATTCGTTCGGCGTCCGCCAAAACAGCCTTCTACTTGCGGCGACATCGGCCAAACTAAAACCATGACAACGCCCCGACTCGCCGGCCATCTGCTGGTCGATTGCCTCCTGGCGCAGGGCGTCAGCCATGCGTTCGGCGTGCCGGGTGAGAGCTATCTGGCGCTGCTCGATGGCCTCTATGCCAGGCGCGAGCGGATACGCTTCGTCACCTGCCGGCAAGAGGGCGGCGCGGCCTTCATGGCCGAGGCGCACGGCAAGCTGACCGGCCGGCCGGGCGTGTGCATGGTGACGCGCGGACCGGGCGCGACGAACGCGTCGATCGGCGTGCACACCGCTTTTCAGGATTCGACGCCGATGCTGCTGCTCGTCGGCGACGTCGCCAGCGACTGCCGCGACCGCGAAGCCTTTCAGGAAGTCGATTATTCGAGCTTTTTTGGCCCGAGCACCAAGGGGTTCGCCAAGCGCGTCGAGCGCATCGACGATGCCGACCGCATTCCTGAATATGTCGCCCGCGCCTTCGCCACCGCGATGAACGGGCGGCCTGGCCCGGTGGTCTTGGTGCTGCCGGAGGACATGCTGACTCGCATGACCGATGCCCAGCCCCTGCCAAAGGTCGCGGCAGCGCGGAGCTGGAGCGATCCCGACGGCATGCTGGCATTGCGCGAGCTGCTATTGAAAGCTGAGCGCCCGATCGTTATTGCGGGCGGCGGCGGTTGGACCCCCGGATCGGCGCTGGCGCTCGAGCGCTTTGCCGAAAACTGGCAGCTGGCGGTCGGCAACGCGTTTCGCTTCCAGGACACGTTCGACAACCACCACCGGCTGTATGCAGGCGATGTCGGCATCGGCCTGAACCCGAAGCTGGCGGCACGCATCAAGACCGCTGACCTGGTCATCGCCGTTGGTGCGCGCTTGGGCGAAATGACGACGGGCGGCTA
>CAXSGT010000141.1:0-8963 GCA_964236835.1 uncultured Polaromonas sp. | reverse complement strand
ATGATCATTCCCGCCGGCCACGAAGGGCCTTCGCACCTGCATGTCGATGTGGAAGAAGTCTTTTTCCTGATTCGCGGCAAGCTCCTGCTGGTGCTGGAAAAGGACGGTGAGCGCTTCGAGACTATCCTGACCGACCGCGACGTGGTGTCGGTGCCCCCCGGCGTGTACCGCGAGGAAATCAATATCGGCGACGAGGATGCGCTGATGTGCGTCATGCTGGGCGCTAAAAAGCCGGTCACGCCGACCTACCCCGCCGGCCATCCGCTGGTCAGCGTCAAGCGCTGAGCCGCAACGCCATGACGACTGTCACCGTGACTGTCGCCGACGATCTGCTGCGGGCGCCGCTGGCGCTGCTGGACAGCCGCTTTGCCCAGCGCATCGTGACCCTGCCCTCGGGCGCGCAGGTTGCGGTTCGCGAATGCGGCGCGGCGGGCGGCAGGCCCAGCGCAGTGCTGCTGCACGGCATCGGCTCGGGCGCCGCGTCCTGGCTGCACGCGGCGTTGCTCGCCGGTGAACAGGCGCATGTCGTGGCGTGGGACGCGCCCGGCTACGGTGCATCGACGCCGCTGGCCGGCGACGCGCCTACCGATGCGGATTACGCCGCCCGACTGCATGAGTTGCTGGGGGCGCTGGGCATCGATCGGTGCGTGCTGGTCGGGCATTCGCTCGGCGCGCTGATGGCCGGCGCCTATGCGCGCGGACCGGGCGCTGGCCGGGTGGCGCGCCTGGTGCTGATCAGCCCGGCGGGCGGCTACGGCGCACCCGGCCAGGAAGCTGCGGCCGCACGCGTTCGCAGCGAACGTCGGGAAGGCCTGCGGACGCTCGGCGTCGCCGGCTTGGCCGAACGCAGCGCCGAGCGGCTTTTGTCGCCCGCCGCCGGCGCCGGAGCGCGCGCCTGGGTGCGATGGATCAGCGCCGGCCTGCGGCCCGCCGGTTATTTGCAAGCGGTCGAACTGCTGTGCGCCAGCGATCTGGCACGCAGCGCCGGCTTTGGATCACCTGTCGAGGTGCACTGCGGCGACGCCGATGTCGTGACGCCGCCGGCGGCCTGTCGCAACTGGGCCAAACTATTCGGTGCGGACTTTCACCTGATCGACGGCGCCGGCCATGCCAGCCCGGTCGAGCAGCCCGAAGCCGTCGCGCGCATCATCGCGCGCGCCGTCGGGCATGCTGAAAGAGTTTTGCGGCATGACTGAAACTAGGACGGAAGACCGCGACAAATACACCGTGCCGGCGCTGGAGCGCGGCCTGCGCCTGCTCGGCGAATTCAGCCACGACAGCCGGGCTCTGAGCGCGCCGGAATTGGCGCGGCGGCTCGATCTGCCGCGCTCGACGGTGTTTCGCCTGCTCAACACGCTCGAAGGCATGGGGTTTATCGAGCGCACCGCCGGCGGCAGCGACTACCGGCTCGGCATGGCGGTGCTTCGCCTGGGCTTTGAATATTTGTCTTCGCTGGAGCTGACCGAGCTCGGCCAGCCGGTGCTCGCGCGCTTGTGCGACGAAATCCGCTACTCGTGCAATCTGGTGGTGCGCGACGGGCGCTCGATCGTCTATGTCGCCAAGGTCGCGCCGCCGACGCCTTTCGCCAGCTCGGTCCGCGTCGGCACGCGCCTGCCGGCGCACGCCACTGTCCTGGGCCGGGTGGTGCTTGAGGATTTGACGCTGCCCGAACTGCGCGCGCTCTACCCGGAAGAACACCTGGAAATTTTTTCCGCCAGCACGCCTAAAACGGTGTTGGCGCTGTTCGACCTGCTCGATGCCGACCGTCGGCGCGGCCATGTGCTCGGCGAGGGTTTTTACGAGGCCAGCATTTCGACCATCGCCGCGCCGGTGCGCGACGCCAGCGGCCGTGTCGTCGCGGCGCTGGGCACGACGATTCCGTCGGCGCATATCGACGCCGGCCAGGTTGACGCCATGGTGCGGCGGGTCTGCGACGCGGCCGGCGAGCTGTCGCGCCTTTTGAATTACCAGCCGCGCTCAGGCAGCCCGAACAAGGTTGTCACGCTGCGCTTGGGCTAACCGTCTGCCGCCATGAATCTGATCGACCTGACAAACACCGTCGCCGTGGTCACCGGCGGCTCCTCCGGCATCGGCCTGGCGACCGTCCGGCTGCTGCTGCAAAGCGGCGCTTCGGTGGCGTTTTGCGGACGCGATGAAAAACGGCTGCGCGATGCCGAGACCGGCCTGCATACCGAATTTCCCGAAGCCCGCCTTTATGCGGCGCCGTGCAACGTGCTGGAGGCTGCGGATGTACAGCGCTTTGCCGCCGATACCGAGCGCGAACTGGGAACCGCGTCGATCCTGGTGAACAACGCCGGCCAGGGCAGGGTCTCGACCTTTGCAGATACCGACGACCGCGCCTGGCTTGAGGAGCTGCACCTGAAATTCTTTTCGGTAATTTACCCGACGCGCGCCTTTTTGCCGCAACTCAAAAGCCAGCCTGCGCCGGCGATCGTCTGCGTCAATTCGCTGCTGGCGGCGCAGCCTGAGCCGCATATGGTCGCGACCTCGGCGGCGCGCGCCGGCGTCAAGAATCTGGTGCGCTCGATGGCGACCGAATTCGCGCCCGACGGTGTTCGCGTCAACGGCATTCTCGTTGGCCTGATCGAGTCGGGCCAGTGGCGCCGCCGCTTTGAGGGGCGTGAAAACCGCGCCCTTGACTGGGTTGCCTGGACCGGCGAGCTGGCCGCGCGCAAGCGCATTCCTCTCGGCCGGCTCGGCTTGCCCGAAGAAGCCGCGCGCGCCATTTTCTTTTTAGCCAGCCCGCTGTCGTCGTACACCACCGGCAGCCACATCGACGTTTCCGGAGGACTATCGCACCATGCCTGACCCACGCCAAATCACGGTCGGCGCCGCCATCGCCGCTTTTCTCGAGGAATGCGGCGTCCAAGCCGCCTTCGGTGTGATTTCAATTCACAACATGCCGATCCTCGATGCGTTTCACGAGCGCGGCCGGATTCGCTTCGTGATGGCGCGCGGCGAAGCCGGGGGCACCAACATGGCCGACGCCTATGCCCGCACCACCGGCAGTCTTGGCGTCTGCGTGACGAGCACCGGCACCGCCGCAGGCAATGCCGCCGGCGCGATGGTCGAAGCCCTCACCGCCGGCACGCCGCTGCTGCACCTCACCGGGCAGATCGAGACGCCGTATCTCGATCAGAACCTGGCGTATATCCACGAAGCACCGGATCAGCTCAGCATGCTCAAGGCAGTTTCCAAGGCGGCTTTCCGCGTGCGCAGCGTCGAGACGGCGCTCGGCACGATCAAACTGGCGGTGCAGACTGCCCTGACGGCGCCGACCGGCCCGGTCAGCGTCGAGATTCCGATCGACATCCAGGCCGCGCTGATCGACATGCCGGCCGACTTGAAGCCGCTGCCGGTGGTCGCGCAGGCGCCGATGGACAGCGCGCTCGACGCGCTGGCCGACCGGCTGGCAAAAAGCCGGCGGCCGCTGCTCTGGCTCGGCGGCGGCGCGCGCCATGCCGGCGCGGCGCTGGCCCGGCTGATGGCGATGGGCCTGGGCGTGGTGACCAGCACCCAGGGGCGCGGGATCGTGGCGGAGGACGACGGGCGTTCGCTCGGCGCGTACACGCTCTACAAGCCGGTCGAGGCCTTCTATCAGACCTGCGACGCCATGGTGGTGGTCGGCTCGCGGTTGCGCGGCAACGAAACGCTGAAGTACGAATTGAAATTGCCGCGCCCGCTGTACCGCATCGATGTCGATCCGGCGGCCGAAGGACGCTGTTATGGCACCGACTATTTTGTCAATGGCGATGCGGCGCTGGTGCTGAACGGCCTGGCCGACCGGCTTGAAGGGAGGCTATCGATCGACCCGGCTTTTATGGCCGACCTGCGGGCGGCGCATAAATCGGCCGAAAAAAGCCTGCTCGACGGCCTCGGGCCTTATACCGAACTGGTGCGCCAGCTGCAGCAGGCGGCCGGGCGGAATTTCAACTGGGTGCGCGACGTGACCGTGTCCAACAGCACCTGGGGCAACCGCCAGCTGCATATTTTCGATCCGAGCGCCGGCGTGCATGCGATGGGCGGCGGCATCGGCCAGGGCCTGGCGATGGGCATTGGCGCCGCAGTGGGCGCGGCTGTTACGGCTTCAGGGCGCAAGACCTTTTGCCTCTCGGGCGACGGCGGTTTTATCCTGAACCTGGGCGAACTCGCGACAGCGGTGCAAGAAAAAGCCGATGTCGTCTATGTGCTGATGAACGACCAGCGCTACGGCGTGATCCAGAACATCCAGGATGCGCAGTACGGCGGGCGGCGCTGCTATGTCGAGCTGCACACGCCTGACTATGCGCAGCTGTCCGCGTCGCTGCGGCTCGGCCATGCGCGCGTCAGCGATCTCGCCGAGCTGGGTGCCGGTCTTGAAAAGGCCGCCGCGGCGAACGGCCCATTTATTCTGGAAATCGACATGCTGTCCATCGGCAGCTTTAAAACCGCTTTTGCCGGCCCGCCGACCAAGATCGCCGTCGCTGCCTGAAGGGCCAAAAAGCCATGCTGAAAATCGCAATAATCGGCTGCGGAGCGATAGGCGCCGGCGTGCTGGAGCTGCTGCGCGGCGACACCGACGTCATGGTCGATCGCGTGGTAACTACCGCCGACTCGCGTGCCGCGACCGAAGCCACGGTGGCGCGCTGGGCGCCGCAGGCCCATGTGCAGGAAGCGCTGGCGGAAGGCGATGCGCCCGACCTGGTCGTCGAATGCGCGGGCCACGGCGCGATCGTTCAGCATGTGCTGCCGGCGCTCGAACGCAGGATTGCCTGCATCGTCGCTTCGGTCGGCGCACTCAGCACGCCCGGCATGGCGCAGCGGCTGGAACAGGCGGCGCGGCGCGGCAACACGCGAGTTCAGCTGATTGCGGGCGCCATCGGCGGCATCGACGCACTGGCGGCGGCGCGCCTGGGCGGGCTCGACTCGGTGGTCTATACCGGACGCAAGCCACCCGGCGCATGGAAGGGTACGCCGGCCGTGTCCGCCTGCAACCTGGACGAACTCACAACCGAGTTCGGTATTTTCGACGGCAGCGCCGGCGAGGCCGCGCGGCTTTATCCCAAAAACGCCAATGTCGCGGCAACGCTGGCGCTGGCCGGGCTGGGGCTGGAGCGCACGCGGGTCAGGCTGTACGCCGATCCGGCGGTCAGCGAAAACGTCCACCACGTTGAGGCGCGCGGCGTTTTTGGCGGCTTCGAGCTGACGATGCGCGGCAAGCCACTCGCCGCGAACCCGAAAACTTCCGCGCTGACGGTGTACAGCGTCGTGCGCGCGCTGCTCAATCACGGCCGCGCGCTGGTCATCTGAGGAAATCTATGTCACTCAGCACCGAATCGACCGACCTGCTCGCCATTAACATCGGCGGCGAAATGCGCTTGGGGCGCGGCGATGAATCGGCAACGCTCTACCCTGCGACCGGCGAGGTCATCGCCCGCCTGCGCGCGCCGAGCCTGGCCGATGTCGATGAAGCGATCACGCGCTGCGACCACGCGTTTCGCACCAGCGGCTGGGCGCAGCGCAAGCCGCATGAGCGGGCCGCCGTGCTGTACCGTGTCGCGGCGCTGATCCGCGAGCGCGCCGAGCCGCTGGCGCAGCGCCAGCGGCTCGACAACGGCAAGCCGATATCCGAAACCCGCAACCTGGTCGCCAGCGCCGCCGGCACGTTCCAGTTTTTCGCCAGCGCGTGCGAAACGCTGGAAGAAACCATCACGCCGTCGCGCGGCGACTACCTGACGATGAGCGTCCATGAGCCGATGGGCGTCGTCGCGGCGATCACGCCGTGGAATTCGCCGATCGCCAGCGAAGCGCAAAAGGTCGCGCCGGCGCTCGCCGCGGGCAACGCGGTCGTTATCAAGCCGGCCGAGGCGACGCCGCTGATGGCCTTGGCACTCGCCGCAATCTGCGAAGAAGCCGGCGTTCCCAAAGGCTTGCTCAGCGTGCTGCCGGGCCGGGGTTCGGTCATCGGCGACGCGATCACCCAGCATCCGCTGGTCAAGCGGGTGTCGTTCACCGGCGGCACCGCCACCGGCAAGCACATCGCGCACATCGCGGCCGACAAGATGATGCCGGTGTCGCTGGAGCTGGGCGGCAAGTCCGCCACCATGGTGCTGGACGACGCCGACCTGGATCACGCCATCAACGGCGTGCTCTACGGCATCTTCAGCTCGTCGGGCGAAGCCTGCATAGCAGGTTCCCGGCTTTTCGTCGCGCGCAGGCTTTATGCCGAATTCATGGACCGGCTCGCCGCTCGCACCGCGGCGCTGCGCGTCGGCGACCCGGCCGACGAGCGCACGCAGATGGGGCCGCTGATCACCGCCAAGCACCGCGAATCGATCGAGCGCTATGTCGCGCTTGGCAAGAGCGAAGGCGCGAGCGTGCGCACCGGCGGCACGCGGCCGCAGGGCGCGGTGTACGAGCGCGGCTACTACTACGCGCCGACGATCCTCGAAGGCGTCAAGAACACCGACCAGATCTGCCAGCAGGAAATTTTCGGCCCGGTGCTGGCCGCCATGCCCTTCGACGATGAGGACGATCTGCTGGCGCAGGCCAACGACAGCCTGTATGCGCTGGCCGCCGGCATCTGGACGCGCGACTACAAGCGCGCCTGGCGCATCGGCCGCGCGGTGCAGGCCGGCACGGTGTGGATCAACACCTACAAGCAGTTTTCCATCTCGACGCCGTTTGGCGGCTGGCGCGACAGCGGCCTGGGCCGTGAAAAAGGAAGGCTTGGCATCCTACAGTACATGGAGCAAAAAAGCCTGTACTGGGGCCTGAACGAGCAACCGCTGGCGTGGGCTGATTAATTTCCAAGGAGCGATGAAATGAGCGTACTGGGCATCGACGAAATCACCTATGGCGTGGACGACTTGCGAACCTGCCGCCGTTTCTTCCACGACTGGGGCTTGAGTCTCATTGGCGAACAAGCCGACCAGCTGGTGTTTGAATGCCTCAACGGCTGCCGCGTGATCGTCGCGGGCAGCACCCGCGCCGGGCTGCCGCCGGCGATCGAGCCGGGACCGACGCTGCGGCAGGTGGTCTGGGGCGTCGAAAGCGACGCCGACCTGGAGCGCTACGCCGGCAACATCGGGCAACAGCCCGGATTCGTGCAGGAAGCGGGCCGCATCGGCTGCATCGACCCGAACGGCTTGTCGCTGGCGCTGCAGGTGACGCGCAAACATGAGATCGCCGTCGAATCCGCCGAATACAACACCTGGAACCGAAAAAACCGCATCGACAAGGCCAGCCCGGCGTACGAGCGCGCCACGCCGATCGAGGTCGGCCATGTGGTGTTTTTCGTCAAGGATGTGGCGGCGTGCGAGCGCTTTTATGTGGACTGCCTCGGTTTTGCCGCATCCGACCGCTATCCGGGCAAGGGCGCTTTCCTGCGCTGCGCGCCCGACGGCGGCCACCACGACATATTTTTGCTGCAGCGCCCGGCGGGCGACGCGGCGCTGAACCATGTGGCCTTTACCGTGCGCGACATCCACGAAGTGTTCGGCGGCGGCATGCACATCTCGCGCCGCGGCTGGGAAACCCAGCTCGGCCCCGGCCGGCACCCGGTGTCGTCAGCCTATTTCTGGTATTTCCGCAACCCGGCGGGCGCGCTGATCGAGTACTACGCCGACGAGGACCAGCTGACGGCCGACTGGCAGCCGCGCGAATTCGAGCCCGGCCCGACGGTCTTCGCCGAATGGGCGATCGACGGCGGCATCGACGGCAATACCCGCAGGCAAAAGAGCGCCGAAGCGCCCAAGGGCCAGTTCATCACCGACAGGAAGTAAAACCTCATGCAGCGCCGTTTTTTGATCGCCGCCTCGCTTGCAGTAGCCGGCGTTTTGCCGGCAGTCCATGCGCAGGGCACCGTCGATACGCAGCTTTCGTCGCAACCCTTCGTCATCGTCGCGCCGTTTCCGCCCGGCGGGCCGATCGACACGCTCGCCCGCATCCTGTCCGCCGGCCTGGCCGAGCGCTACCGGCAGAGCGCCGTGGTCGATAACCGCACCGGCGCCAACGGCAACATCGGCATCGACCTGGTCAAGCGCGCGCCGCCGAGCGGCCACACGCTGCTGGTGGTGCCCGCCGGCAACCTCACCATCAACCCGACGCTGATGCCCAAACTCGGCTACAGCGTCGAGGCAGACTTCGCCCCGGTGGCGTCGCTTGCCAAAGCGGCCAACGTGCTGGCCGTCAATCCGTCGGTCCCCGCCATGAACGTCGCGGAACTGGTGGGGCTATCGAAGGCCAGGCCGAATTCGATCAGCTATGCCTCGCCGGGCGTGGGCAGCGGCCTGCATTTGGCGGGCGAGTTGTTCCGGCAGCAAAGCGGCGCCGACATTCTGCACGTCGCCTACAAGGGCACGGCGCCGGGCCTGAACGACGTGCTCGGCGGCACGGTGCCGATGATCCTCGGCAACCTGCCGGCGCTGCTGCCCTACATCCAGGCCGGCAAGCTGCGCGCGCTGGCGGTGACCGACCCGACACGCGCGCCGGCGCTTCCCGATGTGCCTACCTTGGCTCAAGCCGGCGTCCCCGGCGTCGCAGTGACTTCCTGGTATGGCGTTCTGGCGCCGCGTCAAACGCCGGCGCCGGTGCTGGCGCAACTGGCTCGGGACATCACGCAAATCTTCAACGCGCCGGCGACGAAAGCACAACTCGAAAAGCAGGGCCTGTCGGTCTGGATCACAACCGGCCCGGCATTCGGCGAGCTGATCGCCAAGGAAACCGCGACCTGGGCGCCGATCATCAAGAGCAGGAAAATCGAGGCCCAATGACGCCTCGACCCCTCCTTGCGCGAGCAAAACTTTTTTATTCGTTCCGGCAGGCGCCGGTATCTGTCAGCAGTTTTTAGGAGATCAGCATGAAATTCACACGTCGCCAGGCACTTGCCTTGGCTGCCTGCATGGCCACCGGCAGCGCCCTGGCGCAGGCCTGGCCGAGCAAGCCGATCACCATCGTCGTCG
>CAXSGT010000140.1:0-9023 GCA_964236835.1 uncultured Polaromonas sp. | reverse complement strand
ATGACCTGCGCGGCGGCCGCTTCGTTGAGCCACTCGCGCTCGCTGGCGTCGCTGCCAATCGGCGCGGGCCACGGCGAGGAGCTGAGCAACTCCCAGAACCGGCGCAGCCCGGCCACGCGAGTGGCGGCCGGGTTGCCCGCGATCAGGGCCGCGTTGACCGCGCCGATGGAGATGCCGGCGACCCAGGTGGGCTCGCGGTACACGGCGCTTAGCACCTCGAATACGCCGGCTTGGTAGGCGCCCAGCGCGCCGCCGCCTTGCAGCACGAGGATGCAGTCTTCGGCTGGAGACGGTGGTGTTTTGCTCACTGAAAGACTCCTGTTAATCGGTTGAAGTATCGCCCCAGGCGCTGGCTCTGGGGCTTTATTGGAACGGCTCCTCACCGTTTCGGCCGCTTGCAGCAAGGCTATTTATCCGTCAGGCACACAGCGTTTCGTCAGACAGCGGCACCCACGCGCAACTGTCATGCTATTGCGTCATCAGTTTCGCTTTCAACGCTTTTTACTCACTGTTATCGAAATTATTATGAAGATTGCATGTATCGCGTGGGGCTCGCTGATCTGGAAGGCCGGCCAGCTGCCCGTGGCTGGTGCATGGCAGCTTAACGGACCCAGGCTGCCGCTTGAATTCGCTCGCGTCGGCAATGACGGCGAAATGGCTGTCGTGCTTTGCGCTGACGCACCAGAGCAGCCGACCCGCTGGGCGCTGCTGGATGTGAAGGATATTGAGCAGGCCCGCGAACTCTTGCGCCAGCGCGAACAGGCGCCGCCTGAGCATCCCGAATGGATAGGCAGTCTTCCCTCGGCGGGATGGGAAACGCCGCACGACGCCGTCATCCTTGCTTGGTTGCGGACTCAAGGACTCGATGGCTGCGTCTGGACAGGGTTGCCGCCTCGTGCGGGAACTCTCGACGGCCGCAAGCCGACTGCCGAAGATGTGGTGGCTTACCTTGGCGGGCTGAAGGGCAAAACTCGTGCCCATGCGCAGGACTATGTGCAACGGGTGCCCGCAGAAATTTCAACACCGTATCGACAGGTGATCGAAAGCAAATTTGGCTGGATTGCGCAAACTCATTCTGTCGCTGTAAAGCCTTAAAAGGTTTTGTCCCATGGCCTGGATGGTCCGGACCGAAAGCTGTTGCCAATGTTCGGCCGCCGTATCAGTGCGCGGCCTTGAGCGCCCGCCGGTATTGCACCGCTTCGGCCACATGCGGCATCTGCACGCTCTGCGCGCCGGCCAGATCGGCGATGGTGCGGGCGACTTTCAAGCAGCGGTGAATGCCCCGGCCCGACCAGCCAAGGCGCGTCGCCGCAACGTTGAGAAATTTCGCCGCCGCCGCGTCGAGCTGGCATTGCGCGTCGATCGCTTGGCCTTCGAGCGCCTGATTGGCGCCGCCCTGGCGGCTCATCGCACGCTGCCTGGCCAGAACGACGCGGTGGCGGATGGCGTCGCTCGCCTCGCCGGGCGGCGTGTTCACCAGCTCGTCGGCGGCCAGGCTGCCGACTTCCACATGCAGGTCGATCCGGTCGAGCAGCGGCCCGCTGAGCTTGCCCTGGTAGCGCGACACCTGGTCGGGCGAGCAGCGGCAGGCGCGCAGGCGCGAACCCAGGTAGCCGCACGGGCACGGGTTCATCGCGGCGATGAGCTGAAAGCGCGCCGGAAACTCGGCGCGGTTCGCGGCGCGGGAAATCGTGATGTGGCCGGACTCGAGCGGCTCGCGCAGCGCTTCGAGGGCGGCGCGGGGAAACTCGGGCAGCTCGTCCAAAAACAGTACGCCGCGGTGCGCCAGCGAAATTTCGCCGGGACGCGGCGGCGAGCCGCCACCGACCAGCGCCACCGCGCTGGCGGTGTGGTGCGGCGCGCAGGTCGGCCGCGCCGCCCATTTTTCCAGCGTGAAACGACCGCCCAGCGACGCGACAGCCGCGCTTTCGAGCGCCTCGTCGGTTGTCATGGCGGGCAAGAGGCCGGCAAAGCGCTGCGCCAGCATCGACTTGCCTGTGCCGGGCGCGCCCATCATGAGCACGCTATGGCCGCCGGCGGCGGCGATTTCCAGCGCCCGGCGCGCCGCCGCCTGGCCCTTGACATCGGCCATGTCCAGGTAAATGGGCTGACAAGCGGGTGGCGCCGGCGCGATCAGCGTCCAGCCGTCGATTTCTGCCGTCAGCGCGTCACCCGGCAAAAACTGCCTGACCACATCGAGCAGATGGCGCGCCCGATAAATTTCAGCGCCCGGCACCAGCGCCGCTTCCTGCGCGCTTCCTTCAGGCAGCACCAGCCGGGGCGGTTTGTGGTGGTTCTTGCCAGCGCCGTGGGCAATCGCCAGGCTCATCGCCAGCGCGCCGCGGACCGGCCGCACATCGCCGCCAAGCGACAGCTCGCCGGCGAACTCGTAGCCGTCGAGCTTGCCGGCATCGATCTGTCCGCTCGCGGCCAGAATGCCCAGCGCGATCGGCAGGTCGAAGCGGCCCGAGTCCTTCGGCAGGTCAGCAGGCGCCAGGTTCACGGTGATCCGTTTATTGCTGGGAAACTCCAGCCCGGCATTCTGGATTGCCGAGCGCACCCGCTCGCGCGCTTCCTTGACTTCGGTATCGGCAAGTCCGACCAAAGTAAAGCTCGGCAGGCCGTTGGCCAGATGGACTTCGACGCAGACAGGCCGCGCTTCAAGACCAAGCAAAGCGCGGCTATGCACTAAAGACAAGCTCATTCGCTAGCTTTCATTTAAACGCCTTATTGTTGTGCATGATAAATGCTCTAATATGGTGCGTAACATTTTGTAAACATTATAGGATAACGCAATAGTCATAAAACCACCTACCGTCTGGTATAAAAGCGATTGCAGCTGGCACGTTCCCTGCTAAGAAACGCCATTCCATTTCAACAATATGAAAGTTCCCATGAAATTTATTTTTACTCCTATTGTTTTTGCAGCCGCGTTGGTGGCTTGCGGCGCCGCCACTGCCCAAACCGCTAACCCGGCGCCTGCCAATGCCGCTGACGCAGCCGCCGCCGCGCCGCTGACGTACAACATTTCGCTGACCAGCAACTACAAGTTTCGTGGTCAGGATCAGGACCAGTCGCGCACCCGCGCTTTCAAGCCGGCGTTGCAGGGCGGCATCGATTACGCGTTCGCAAGCGGCTTTTACATCGGCAACTGGAATTCGACGGTCAACTGGACAAAGTATTTGCCTTCCATGCCGAGCAACCACGTTGAAATCGACTTGTACGGCGGCTATAAATTCAAGGCCGGTCCGGTGGACCTGGATGTCGGCGCCCTGCAGTATTTCTACCCCGGCGCCAGCGGCGCCAACACTACCGAGGTGTACCTCGGCGCTGGTTACGGCCCTGTCACCGCCAAGTATTCGCACACCGTCTCGAAAGGCTACTTCGGCATCGGCAAGGAATACCTCATCGACCAGGGACGCGGCACGGGCTACCTGAACGTGGCGTATGCGCAGGAAATCTATCCCAAGGTCACGCTCAAGGCGTCGCTCGGCTACACCAATTTCAAAGGCAGCGTGAACTCCGCCGGCCTGCCCGACTATTTCGACTACAGCGTCGGCGCCAGCTACGACCTGGGCAATGGCCTTGCCGTGACGGGCGCGCTGGTCGGCGCCGACAAAAAATCCACCTACCTCTACCCGTCCGTCGTCGATACGAGCGGCCGCTCGATCAACCGGAACACGCTGGTCGTGATGCTGACAAAAACACTGTAATCAATACGGCACGAGCGGCGCGGCGCGGCGCTTGGGTCCAAAGGGAAAGCTGAAATGAAACTTGTCACCGCCATCATCAAACCGTTCAAGCTCGACGAAGTGCGCGAAGCGCTCTCGGGCATGGGCGTGCAGGGCATCACCGTCACCGAGGTCAAGGGTTTTGGCCGCCAGAAAGGCCATACCGAGCTGTACCGGGGCGCCGAATACGTCGTCGATTTCCTGCCCAAGGTCAAGATCGAAGCGGCCGTGTCGGATGACTTGGTCGATCGCGTCATCGAAGCGATCGAAGCGTCCGCCCGCACCGGCAAGATCGGCGACGGCAAGGTGTTTGTCTATGACCTGGAACAAGTCGTGCGTATTCGCACCGGCGAAACCGGCAAAGAAGCGCTCTGAATAAAACCTGTTCAGCCCTAATCCCCAACAAGAAACACCGCCATGAAAAAACTATTTGCTTCCCTGCTGCTGGGACTGAGCCTGCTGGGCGCCGGCGCCTGGGCGCAGGCGCCAGCCACGGCCCCGACTCCCGCAGCCGCCACATCGGCCGCGCCCGCCACCGTGGATGCCAGTGCGCCTGCAGCGGCCGCTTCGGCTGTCACGGCAGCGCCCGCGGCTGCGCCTTCCGCTGCGGCCGCGGCGCCAGCGCCAGCCATGGCGGCATCGGCAGCGCCCGCGCCAGTTCCCAACAAGGGCGACACGGCGTGGATGATGGTCTCGACCCTGCTGGTGATCATGATGACCATCCCCGGCCTGGCGCTGTTCTATGGCGGCCTGGTGCGCAGCAAGAACATGCTGTCGGTGCTGATGCAGGTCATGGTGACGTTCTCGATGATCATCGTGCTGTGGTTCATTTATGGCTATAGCGTCGCCTTCACCGAAGGCAACGCGTTCTTCGGCGGCTTCGATCGCGTGTTCATGAAAGGCATCTGGGACAACGCCGCCGGCACCTTCGCCAGCGCGGCCACCTTTAGCAAGGGCGTGGTCATTCCCGAGATCGTTTATGCGGTGTTTCAGGCGACTTTCGCGGCGATCACCTGCACGCTGATCGTCGGCGCCTTTGCCGAACGCATGAAGTTCTCGGCCGTGCTGCTGTTCATGGCGATCTGGTTCACCTTCAGCTACTTGCCGATTGCGCATATGGTCTGGTTCTGGATGGGCCCGGATGTCTATACCGCCAAGGACGTGGTCGATGCGATGAACGCCAAGGCCGGCTATATCTGGCAGATGGGCGCGCTTGACTTCGCCGGCGGCACCGTGGTGCATATCAACGCCGCCGTGGCCGGTCTGGTCGGCGCTTACCTGGTCGGCAAGCGTATCGGCTACGGCAAGGAAGCCATGGCACCGCACAGCCTGACGCTGACGATGGTCGGCGCGGCGCTGCTGTGGGTCGGCTGGTTCGGCTTTAACGCGGGCTCGGCGCTCGAAGCCAACGGCACCGCGGCATTGGCTTTCATCAACACCCTCGGCGCGACCGCGGCGGCTGTGCTGGCCTGGTGCATCGGCGAGGCGCTCATGCGCGGCAAGGCGTCGATGCTTGGCGCCGCCTCCGGCGCTGTCGCCGGACTGGTGGCGATCACGCCGGCGGCGGGCAATGTCGGCATTGGCGGCGGCCTGGTGATCGGTGTTGTCGCCGGCTTCGCCTGCCTCTGGGGCGTCAACGGCCTGAAGAAAATTCTCGGCGCAGACGATTCGCTCGACGTGTTCGGCGTGCATGGCGTCGGCGGCATCGTCGGCGCGCTGCTGACAGGCGTGTTCAATTCGCCCAGCCTGGGCGGCCCGAGCTTTGTCGGCGACTGGGTCACGGCGACCAGCGTGACGGCAGCCGACTACTCGATCGTGTCGCAGGTCTGGATCCAAGCCAAGGCGATCTTGATCACCATCGTCTGGTCGGGCGTGGTGGCGTTTATTGCCTACAAGGTGGTTGATTTGACGATCGGCCTGCGCGTCAGCGAAGAAGACGAGCGCGAAGGCCTGGACATCACCTCGCACGGCGAAACCGCTTACAACCGGTAAGCGTCGTGCTGTGACCTGACAACAAATTTCTCCGAGGGAATTTCAGCCCGTTGGCGCCAAGCTAGCGGGCTTTTTTTTGCCGCTACGATGATGAAGTAGCGAGTCAAAAATCTTTCAAGAGGAGAAGTTTCATGACTTGGAAAACCGTGGTGGATCAGCCCGACGAATTGGGCGAATCGCCGTTCTGGCATCCTGAAGAGCGAAGGCTTTACTGGGTCGATATTCCAGGCCACCGGCTGCGGCGCGCCGATGTGGCGTCGCGCAGCGTTGAAAGCTGGGCAATGCCGTCGGAGCCGGGCTGCGTCGTGCCGGCGCGCACGCATGGGGCGAACTCTGGCCTGGTGATCGCCCTGCGCGACGGAATCTACCGCGCTCGCCACTGGGGCGGAGCGCTCGAGCTGCTGGCGCCGGCGCTGCATGATCCCGCGACCACGCGCTTCAACGACGGCAAGGCCGACCCGAAGGGACGGCTGTGGGTCGGCACGCTCTACGAGCTGCGCGACGCGCCGCTGGCGCAGCTCTACTCGCTCGACCGCCGTGGCGGGGTCTTGCCTGCGCTCGAGGTCAAGACCGGCAACGCCGTCATCGCCAACGGCCTGGCCTGGTCGCCCGACGCCAAAACCGTGTACTGGGCCGACACCCCGAGCCACGCCGTCCGCGCCTGGGACTGGAATGCCGACAGCGGCGTCATGAGCGGTGAGCGAATTTTCTTCCAATGGCCGGAAAAACCCAAAGGTTGGCAGCCCGGCATGGCTGGCTACCAGGGCCGGCCCGATGGTGCGGCGGTGGACGTGGAGGGCAACTATTACGTCGCCATGTACGAAGGCGCGCGGCTGCTCAAGCTCTCGCCGGCGGGGAAATTGCTGGCCGACATCGCCACTCCGGCGCAGTGCCCGACGATGCCGTGTTTCGGCGGCGGCGATTTGAAAACGCTTTACCTGACGACGGCGCGGGACGAGCGGCCAGCGGAGGAATTGCGCAGGTATCCGGATTCGGGCTGTGTGTTCTCGATGCGGGTTGAAACGGCTGGGCTGCCAGTGAATTTCTTTCTGGATTGATCAGCCTGTATTGCGGAATGCACAGCCAGGTTTCGATGCACCTGCCATTCATCTTTACATTGCCTAGTCCAAACGGGCGATGGCGTGACTTTGGGTCGGGAGATATAAAAGTTCAGGGGTAACGGCCGGCGGTGAATTGCCTGCATAGCCGTTATGCCAGCAGCGGAAAACTTTTTTTATCAAATCAACCCGAGGGCCTTACTATGACTTACCACACGGCGGAGCAGCGCTTGAACAAGCGTAACATTCGTTCAGCGGTTTTTGCGACCTTATTGCTTGCCGACTTAGCGGGGTGCGGCGGCGGAGGCAACGACGCGGCCACATCGCCTGATACAGGAACAACGCCGACGCCGGCCGTTCCATTGCCTGCCACAACTACTTTGGACTCGGTAAAAGCCTTTCTGACAAGCGCCGACTCAACCTTTGCGACAGCTTTGCCCGGCACCGGCGCGGAACGTTATAAATTCATCGACAGCTGTTCCCTCAATGGCGGGCAAAGCAAGGGCTATCAGGTCAAGGACTATGACGACAACTTGACGCTAAGCCAGCAGGAAAACGCATTCCTCGTAGGATCGACCAGGACCAATGTAAAAGTGGTCGCCGAACGCAAAATCACCAATGCCGACGGCACGACCCGGCTCGAAGTCGATATCACCTACGACACGGTTTATAAAGACGGCACCAGCGCAATCGGCACCGCAAGCACGCTTGTTTCGGGCAGTAGCGCTGGTACTTGCGCCACACCGACCAACAGTGCCGATCTGCGGTTTCTGGGCGACCAGCGAAAAGTTTTTGTGGACCTGCAGGCGCGCAACATCCGCACTGATAATTTTTCGCTCGCCACCGGCGCACCGGCGGTAACCACACCGACTTCGCAGCGCCGCGATATTCGTGTCAGGGTAATCGACGCCGGCAACGTGGCCACTTATGCCATCGTGACCGGCCCGGGGCCGGCTGGCGCCAACGGCCAGCCTTTTTCGTTCAAGCTGCTGTCGCCCCGTATCGTGCGCAGCGCGCCGGAATTGGCGGGCAAAGTCGGCAACGCGACGACATTGATCGACACCGATACCTTCAAGCCCTGCCGAATCGTCGGCACCACCGTTCCCGTCGCTGAAGTCGCCGACTGCGTCGGCTTGGGCGTAACCACTGACGGCTGGGGTTCAAACCTAACCAACGTTGGCGATACCGCCGCCCAGAAGGTTGCCGATGATTTCTTTGCGGCGCAGGGTTGGGTTGCCGGGGGCAACTATACCTTTGCGATCTATGCCGACGATGGCTGGAAAACCGTGAACGGCCAGGCCGGCAAGACACCTATTGCCACCTACACAGCCGCCTTGAAGAGTCTGCCCTACACCTTTGCCGAAATGAATTCGGCTTCCAGCGGGGCGTCTTATCCGTCGTTCACCACCAACCTGACAACGGCGCAGATCGCGGCGCTGTTTACGGGTTCGGGCGGACCCGTCTCTCTGAACGGCTTGCAAGCCGCAGCGCCGTCGGGCAGTCCGCGTACAGCACTTAACTCCTTGTTGGTTTTTGCGTATGGACCTAACATCGGCGCTACTAGCACCGGCTATCCACGGACGGAACAAAACGACTTTTTCTATCCGCCCGTCAACGCGACCTCTGGAACTGTTGTCATCAAAGGAAAAAATCCAGCCACCTCGGCCACAACCTTTGGCGAACTTTTCGCTATTTACTTCGACCGCAATGGCCGCGTCATGCAAAGGCGCTGGGATTTCCTATAAATCTGACTGTGTCAATTGCATCAAAGGGCCGCAAACGCGGCCCTTTTCATAAAAAAATTGCCCAGATGAGCCCAACGAACCGCCGTCGAAAATCGGCTGCAACCGGGCAAGAACCTCTTCCAGCAAGTCGCTCCCTATAGCTTCGACAAAACCGCCGCCGCGCACCGCCAGGTAAATAGTCCGAGGCTGATTGCACATCACCACGCCTTGCGTTTCACAGCCTGTGCCCATCAGTGTCACGGCAAAGCCCGCATAGCGGGACTGCTGGCCGCCTTGCGTGATCGGACAAACGACGCACAAGCCAAGTCGATTGAACTGTTTTTCGGACACGACGAGAACAGGACGCGGTCCCTGCTGCTCGCGACCAGCCGCCGGATTAAGGTTGACGAGCCAGATTTCGCCGCGTAAAGGACTACGCATCAGTTTCCCTGCGCGCCATCTTCTAGAGCGGATTCCAAGTTAGTCAAAGGCATAGCCGCAGTGCCAGAACCAGCCTC
>CAXSGT010000139.1:0-9137 GCA_964236835.1 uncultured Polaromonas sp. | reverse complement strand
GCGTAGTAGATGTCGAGAAAGCTTTGCAGGTTGCTGAACGCATAGGCGGCGCGCAACTCATCGACGCTGGCATAGGAAAGGGCGACTGCGTTGCGACTGGCCAGCGCGAAAATCAGCTCGGGCTCGAGCGAGCCTTCGATGTGGATATGCAGCTCGGCCTTGGGCATGCGCCTGAGCAGCTCGGGCAGGCGGTCGGCGGCGAGGGGTTTGACAGGATTCATGCGCATCTCAATATTACAGCTGCAAATGCTTTTAGCCACGTTGCATCCTCATGACGAATATTGCAGAAGGAGTCTTTCAATTGTTCCCCGACGATCGCATAGTTGCCATAATTGCACGGCTAGCTGAAATGACAGTGGACATTCACTTCGCTTAGATGGCGTAATCAACTACTTCATGAAACGCACCAAACAAGTAGCA
This sequence comes from uncultured Polaromonas sp., assembly GCA_964236835.1. Taxonomy (GTDB): domain Bacteria; phylum Pseudomonadota; class Gammaproteobacteria; order Burkholderiales; family Burkholderiaceae_C; genus Polaromonas. Next base: position 8,717 of record CAXSGT010000139.1, on the reverse strand, counting down.
GAGACGAGATGACAAAAGAAAAAGGGGGCGGCATCGCACGCGCGTGTATGGCGGCAGCGTCAAAACTTGAGATTGTGCTGGCTTGCGCGCTGGTGGCGGCGGTGGCCATGAATGTGGTGAACGTGATCGGACGCTACGTCTTTGGCAGCTCGATGTCTGGCGTTGACGAACTGCAAATCTATCTGCTGATGGCGCTTGCTTTTTTTGGCTCGGTGATTGCCACTGTGCGCGGGCAGCACCTGCGCATGGACGTGCTGACGCGTTTCTTTCCCGGCGGCTTCAACCGCTTTCTGCGCGGGCTGGAGGCCGTTGGCGCCGTGGTGTTGTGCGGCTTTGTGTGTTTTATATCGACCAGTTACGCGCTGCGCATGGCGCAAATCGGAACCATGAGCGAAAACGCACACATCCCGATCTGGATACCGCACAGCGTGGTAGCACTGGCTTTTGCAGCGCTGACACTGGCAGGTGCGATAGAGCTGGTGTTGCGATGCAGGGGCAGCACGATGGTCCCGCCGGACCAGGGCGAGCACCCGGAAGTCGAGGTGATGACATGAGCTTCGCCCTGGCCTTGTTGCCCATCGGACTGCTGCTGCTGGGCTTTCCCATTTTTCTGGTCTTGCTGGCGTCTGTCAGCACGGCGCTGGTGTTCTTCATGCAGGTGCCGCTGTCGGCGCTGCATCAGAATCTGTTTGGCGCCATTGACGCCTACGCACTGCTGGCCATTCCTTTTTTCATCTTTGCCGGCGAGCTTATGGGCCGCGGCTCGGTGGCTGCGCGGCTGGTCGGTTTTGTCAATGCGGGCGTCGGATCGGTGCGCGGCAGCCTGGCTGTCACCACGGTGGGTGCTTCTGCCTTGTTCGGTGCCATCTCCGGCGTCAGCGCTGCCACGGTGGCGACGATTGGCCGCGCCATGCTGCCGGCGCTGCGCAAAAGCGGCTACCCGGAGAAGTTTTCCGCCGGCCTGCTGACAGCCGTCGGTGCGATCGACATCATCATCCCGCCCAGCATCCCGATGATTGTGTATGGCGCCGCGGCGCAGCAGTCGGTGCCCAGGCTGTATGCGGCCGGCATTGTTCCCGGCCTGCTGCTGGCCGGGTTGCTGTGCGCCTATGTGATGTGGTACGCCAAACGCAACAACCTGAGCCGCGGCGAGCCGTTCTCCTGGGCGGCTTTCAGGACCGCAACCTTGCACGGCCTGGGCGCACTGGGCGCACCCATCATCATCCTGGGGGGCATCTATGGCGGCGTGTTTTCACCGACCGAAGCGGCGGCGGTGGCTTGCCTCTATGCGATTGTGGTGGCGCGTTATTTTTACCGCGAACTGTCCTGGCGCGACATTGTCGCCAGTGCTGCGACCACTGCCGTCTTCACCGGGCAGATTTTGATCATCGTCGCATGTGCCAGCGTGTTCGGCTGGCTGCTGACGGTCAACCAGGTGCCCGCCACCATCGTCGAATGGCTGACCAGCCTGCATCTGCCCGGCTGGAGCCTGTTGCTGTGCATCAACGTGCTGCTGCTGGTGGTCGGCTGCTTTCTCGATCCGCTGTCGGCGATCCTGCTGCTTTCGCCGCTGCTGGTGCCGCTGGTCGTTGCGATCGGCGTTGATCCGATTCATTTCGGCATCATCGTCACGGTCAATTTGTCGATAGGCCTGTTCCATCCGCCGTTTGGCATCAACATTTTTGTTGCGCAAAGCGTGCTCAAATTGCCGCTGGAAACGATTTACCGCGGCATCGTGCCTTTTGTTTTTATCTACCTGATCGCCCTCGGGCTGATCACGTACATCCCCGAAATCTCGCTGGTCGGCGTTCGCCTGCTGGTGGGTTGATTCCGTCCCCCAAAGCCATTTCCCACCCGCAAACAATCAGGAGACAAACATGAACCGCCGCAACCATCTCATGCAACTTGCAGCTTTTGCAGCCACCGGTATCGCCCTGCCGGCCTGGGCGCAAAACCTGGTCATGAAATTGACCGCCACCACCACGGAAGAACTCGGAACCGACTGGCTGAACGCCTATAAAGCGAACATCGAAGCCGCCACGCAGGGCAAGATCAAAGGCCAGGTTTATCCCGCCAGCCAGCTGGGTACGGCACAACGCACGATCGAAGGTTTGTCCATGGGCACGGTGGAGGTTGCCCTCAATGCTTCGGGCATGTACGAAGGGCTGGATCCGCGCTATGCCATGCTGGCCGTGCCGGGCGGCTACGACAGCATAGCGCAGGGCATCAAGGTCCTGAACGATCCGGAGTTTCGCCAGCGCCTGTCCAGCGTTGCGAACGGCAAAGGCGTGGAGTTGCTGACCGTGATGGCCCACTCGCAGACCAGCATCGTCAGTCGCAAGCCGATCCGCAAGATCGACGACTTCAAGGGCCTGAAAGTTCGCGTACCAGGATCGGCCCTGCTGGTGGCGCAGCTCAAGGCCCTGGGAGCCAACCCGGTGGCGATGTCTCTCGGCGAGGTCCTTCCGGCGTTCCAAAACGGCACCATCGACGCGGTTTATGCCGGCACGCCGATTCCTTCAGCGCTGAAGTACTACGACGTCGCAAAAGCCCAGACCTTGATGCCGTCCACCTACGTCTCCGGCCTGGGCCTCGTCAGCAGTGCCTTTATGGCCAATGCCGGCGCGCTGGCGCCAACCCTGCGCGAGGTGGCACGCAAGACCGACATGGAAATCGCGCCGCGGGCCAATGTCCGCATCGCCGAAGCGGCGACGATCTGGGCCAAGGGCGGCGGGGAAATGATCAACCTGTCGGCCGCGGATGCAAAAGCTTATTTGGACATCGTGGTGCCCGCCGCGACCAAAGAGTTGACGCCTGCCGCGCGCGAGGACTACGAATTCATGCGCAAGATTGCAGCCAAATACCGCAGCTGACATCGTTGCCGGTGATCCCGCAGCCGTCGTTAAAACGTCAATCCCAACCTCGCCCAAAGCGCGCATCAACCCACGTGACTGAATACGACTACATCATCGTTGGCGCCGGCTCCGCGGGCTGCGCGCTGGCCTACCGCCTGGGCGCCGACCCCAGCTTGAAAATCCTGGTGCTCGAGGCCGGCGGTCGCGACCTCTCGCCGATCATCAAGGTGCCGCTGACCTGGGGGCTGATCCTCAAGCACCGGCTGTACGACTGGGGTTACTTCACCGAGCCCGAACCCGGCATGGCGGGCCGGCGCATCGAATGCGCGCGCGGCAAGGTGCTGGGCGGCTGCACCACCATCAACGGCATGGCCTATGCGCGCGGCATGCCGGAGGACTACGACAACTGGGCGGGCAAGCTGGGCCTCAAAGGCTGGTCGTTTAAAGACGTCCTGCCCTACTTCAAGCGCAGCGAATCGTGGGAGGGCGGCCAGGATGAGTTTCGCGGCGGTGATGGCCCTCTGGACGTGATCAGCATGCGCTATGAAGACCCGTTGCTCGATGCCTTCAACCAGTCGGTCGATGCGCTGGGCTACCCGCACACCAGGGACTACAACGGGCGCGACGCCGAAGGCTTCGGGCCGATGCAAAACACCATACGCAAAGGCAAGCGCTGGAGTGCGGCATCGGCCTATTTGCGCCCCGCGATGGCGCGCGGCAATGTCACGCTGAAGATGGACGCGCTGGTCAGCCGTGTGTTGATTGAAGACAGCCGCGCCACGGGTGTCGAGCTTGTGGGCAGCGAGAAATTCATGGCCACGCGAGAAGTGCTGCTGTGCGGCGGCGTTATCAATTCCCCACAGCTGCTGATGCTGTCCGGCGTCGGGCCGGCGCAGCAGCTGACGCAGCACGGCATTGAAGTGAAAGTCGATTTGCCCGGTGTCGGGCAAAACCTGCAGGACCATATCGTGTGCGACGTGCGCTGGCGCCGCAAGCGGCCCGGCCCGCTGCACAAGGTGCTGCGGCTGGACCGGCTGGGGATCGACCTGGCGAAAACATGGTTCTTCGGCACCGGCCTTTCCAGCAGGGTGCCCGCGCCATCATGCGGCCTGGTGCGCAGCGAGCCGGCCAAATCGCTGCCTGACCTGCTGCTGATTTTAGCGGCCGCACCCATGACGGCCGGCCCGCACTTCGGCCCGTTTTTACAGCCCTATGTCGATGCGTTCGCGCTCAAAGGGGTGTTTCTAACGCCTGAAAGCCGTGGCACGGTAACCCTCGCCAGCAGCGACCCGCGCGCCGCGGCAGTGATAAGGCAAAACTTCCTGGCCACCGAACATGACAGGCTGGCGGTGCGCAACATGGTCAAGCGCATGCGCGAGATCGGCTCGCACGCGGCGCTGGAATCGTTTCGGGCGGAAGAACTCGCCCCTGGCGCGGCTGTTAGCAGCGATGCAGACATCGACGCGTTTATCAGCAAGGTCGCCATTACGCTTCACCACCCCGTCGGCACCTGCAAGATGGGTGTGGCTAGCGATCCGATGGCAGTGCTCGACGAAGATTTGCGCGTGCGCGGCGTAGCGAATCTGCGCGTGATCGACGGCTCGGCCATACCGCAAACCGTTCGCGGTCCGACCAACGCGCCCATCATCATGATGGCAGAGAAAATTTCCGATCAATTGCTGGGTAGCGCTCCACACTAGCGGCAGGGTCCCGCAGAGGATGGACGAAAAAGCAAACCCTAGTTGCTGCCCGGAACCTTGCCCTCCACGCCCTTGACGTAAGTCTTCAGCCCGCCCAGGAATTTATCGTCGGCCACGGCGCCGGAGGCAAGCATTTCAGTTCCCGTGTTGTCCATAATCGGGCCTTTCCAGATCGAAAAGCTGCCGTCTTTCAAGCCGGCCTTGACTTCGCCGATGCGCTTTTTCGTCTCGTCAGGCACGTCGGCGGCCAGCGACACCAAGTCGATTGCGCCCTCTTTCACGCCCCACCACGCGCCCGTGCCGCCGGTCCATTTGCCGTCGAGCGCTTCGCCTACGGCTTTCACGTAGTACGGACCCCAGTTGATGACGGCCGACGCCAGGTGCGCCTTCGGGCCGTAGGCGGTCATGTCCGAATCCCAGCCGAAGGCGCGCTTGCCCATTTTCTCGGCGGTCTGCAGCACCGCAGACGAGTCGGTGTTCTGGAACAGCACGTCGGCGCCGCCGTTGATCAGCGCTGTGGCGGCTTCGGTTTCCTTCGGCGGGTTGAACCATTCATTGACCCAGACGACACGGGTCTTGATAGCAGGATTGACCGACTGCGCGCCCAGCGTGAAGCTGTTGATGTTGCGCACCACCTCAGGAATCGGCACCGAGCCGACGACGCCGAGCGTTCCGTTCTTGCTCATCCTGCCAGCAACGATGCCGGCCATGTAGGCGCCCTCGTAAGTGCGGCTGTCGTAGGTGCGCATATTGGGCGCGGTCTTGTAGCCGGTGGAATGCTCGAATTTCACGTCCTTCAGGTCATTCGCGACCTTGAGCATCGGCTCCATGTAGCCGAAGGTGGTGCCGAAAATCAGCTTGTTGCCCTGCGAAGCCATGTCGCGAATGACGCGCTCGGCATCGGCCGACTCGGGCACTTTCTCGACGAAGCTGGTGACCACCTTCGCGCCGTAGGCGGCCTCGACCGCCTTGCGGCCGTTGTCGTGGGCAAAGGTCCAGCCACCGTCGCCGACCGGGCCGACATAGGCGAAAGCGATTTTCAAAGGCTCGGCGCTTGTCGCGGCGGCCGCGCCGGGCGCCAAAGCCGGCGGAGTAGTCATCACCGCCACCTTTTTTTCGCAGCCCATCAGGGCCGCCGCGGCGACGGCCGAGAAGGCAGCCAGTTTGAGCAGGGAGCGTTTGCGCGAGTCGGTCATGTCATGTCGCTTTCATTGCAGATGGAGGGTGAAGAACAAAACAATTATGGTTGCACAAAAAATCAGGCGTCCGGGTGGAACGGCTTGCCGATGGACGTCGGCATATTGACGCGTAGCCACAGCGGGTTGCGCGAGATCAGCACCAGCACCAGCACAGTCGCCAGGTAAGGCAGCATGCTCAGGAACTGCGGCGGAATGTTGACGCCCAGCCCCTGCAAGTGAAACTGCAGCATCGTCACGCCGCCGAACAGATAAGCCCCAAGCAAGACCCGCGCCGGGCGCCAGGTGGCAAAGGTAGTGAGCGCCAGCGCGATCCAGCCCTTGCCGGCGATCATGCCCTCGACCCAGAGCGGCGTGTGCACCACCGACACATACGCGCCCGCCAGGCCGCAGAGCGCGCCGCCGGCCATCACGGCGGCCAGACGGATGCGCCGCACCGGGTAGCCGAGCGCATGCGCCGACTCCGGGCTTTCGCCGATCGAGCGCAGTACCAGCCCGGCGCGGGTGCGGTACAAAAACCAGACCAGCCCGGCCGCCAGCGCCATTGCGACATAAACCAGCGGATGCTGGCGGAACAGCGCCGGTCCGACAAATGGAATGTCGGCAAGGATGGGAATGGGGTATAGCGGCTGTTCGGGCAGCTTTTCGCGCACATAGCCAATGCCGGCAAAGGCCGAAAAACCAGCGCCGAAGATGCTCAAGGCCAGCCCGGTGGCGTACTGGTTGGTGTTCAGCCAGATCACCAGCACGCCGAACAGCGCGGCCAGACAAGCACCTGCGGCCATGCCGGCTGCAAAGCCGAGCCAGCTGCTGCCGGTGTGCACCACGGTGGCGAAGCCGGCGATGGCGGCGCACAGCATCATGCCCTCGGCGCCGAGGTTGACGATGCCGGCTTTCTCGTTGATCAAAAGGCCCAGCGACGCAAGCGCCAGCACGGTGCCGGCGCTCAAGGTCGCGGCGAGCAGCAAGGCGATGGTATCCATCAGCGCACGCCTCCGGCGGACGTGGAAAACCGAAGCCGGTAGGCGATCAGCGTGTCGCAAGCCAGCAGATTGAACAGCAGCAGGCCCTGGAACACGCCGGTGATCGACTTCGGCAGGCCCAGCCGCGACTGCGCCAGTTCACCGCCGATATAGAACATGCTCATCAAAAGCGCCGAGAACACGATGCCGACCGGGTGCAGCCGGCCGACGAAGGCGACGATGATCGCGGCGAAGCCGTAACCGGCAGGCACATAGGGCGTGAGCTGGCCGATCGGGCCGGCCACTTCCAGTGCGCCGGCCAATCCCGCAGCGCCGCCGGACACCAGCAGCGCCACCCATAAGGCGCGGCTCGAAGAGAAACCGGCATAACGCGCCGCCGCGGGCGCCTGGCCGCTGACCTCCTGCGCAAAGCCGGCATAGGTGCGGTAGAGGTAGAGCCACAGCGCTGCGACGCCGAGCAGCGCCAGCAGAATTCCGATCGTGACGCGCGAACCCTGCATCAGGCGCGGAATCTGCGTCACGGCGTCGAACGTACGGGTTTGCGGAAAGTTGTAGCCCGCCGGGTCTTTCCACGGCCCGAAGACGAGGTAGTTGAGGATCAGCTCGGCCACATAGACCAGCATCAGGCTGACCAGGATTTCATTGGCGTTGAACCGGTCCCGCAGCCAGGCGGTAATTCCGGCCCAGGCCATGCCACCGGCCACGCCGGCCGCCAGGATCGCCGGAACGATCCACGGCCCTGTGGTCTTGTCCGCCAGCAGCGCCACGCCGCCGGCCGCCAGCGCGCCGATAACGAACTGCCCTTCGGCGCCGATGTTCCATACATTCGAGCGAAAGCACACCGCCAGCCCGAGCGCGATGATCAGCAGCGGCGTCGCCTTGACCAGCAGCTCGCCGAGCGCGTAATACGACTTGACCGGCTCCCAGAAAAAAATTTGCAGTCCCCGCGCCGGGTCCTTGCCGAGGGCGATGAACAAGCCGACGCCGATGGCCACGGTGAGCAAAAGCGCCAGCAGCGGCGAGGCATAGCGCCAGAAAGACGACGGCTGCGGCCTGGCTTCAAGCCGCATGCCGCGCGCCTTCCCACAAGCCGCTCATCCACAAGCCGATTTGCTCGACCGTGGCCTCGGCGCGCGGCAGCGAAGGCGAGAGCCGTCCCCTGGCGATCACATACAGCCGGTCGCAGATTTCAAACAGCTCGTCAAGCTCCTCGCTGACGACGAGCACCGCGCAGCCTGCGCCCGCCAGCGCGAGCAACTCGCCGCGAATCTGCGCCGCGGCGCCGACATCGACGCCCCAGGTCGGCTGCGACACGATCAGCAGCGCCGGGCCGGCGTCGATCTCGCGGCCCATGATGAATTTCTGCAGGTTGCCGCCCGACAGCGATTTCGCCGCCGCCTGCGGCCCGCCGCACTTGACCTGGTAGCGGTCGATGATCCGGCTCGCCTGCGCCCATAGCCTGCCGCCTTTGAGCCAGCCGCCGGAGCCAACCGCCTCCCGGCGCGTCAGCAGCAGGTTGCGCGCCACCGACAGCGAAGGCACCGCGCCGCGTCCGAGCCGCTCTTCGGGAACGAAATGCAAACCCAGCCGGCGGCGCCGGGCCGGCCCCATTCGGCCCGCGTTCTGGCCCTTGATGCTGATTGACCGGGCATCGGCCCGCGTGTCTTCGCCCGACAGCGCGTACAGCAGCTCCTTTTGCCCATTGCCCGAGACGCCGGCGATGCCGACCACTTCGCCGGCGCGAACCTGCAGGCAGGCCTGGTCCAGATCGACGCCGAACTGGTCTGCCTTTGAAAGGTCGAGTTGCGCGACGTCCAGCACAATGTCGCCAATCTTCACCTCGCGCCGCTGCAGCGCCGGCGGCTCGGCGCCGATCATCAGGCGGCTGAGCGACGCGTTCGACTCCTGGCGCGGATCGCATTCGCCCATCACCCTGCCGCCGCGCAGCACGGTGCAGGCGCTGCACAGCGCCCGGATTTCATG
>CAXSGT010000138.1:0-9182 GCA_964236835.1 uncultured Polaromonas sp. | reverse complement strand
GATTCTGATGACGCTGCTCGGCGGCGTCGGCACTTTCTTCGGCCCGGTCATGGGCGCGGGCATCGTGATTTCGCTGCAGAATCTGCTGGCCGACAAGGTCGGCTCGTGGGTCACCGTCATCATCGGCGTGATCTTCGTGCTGTGCGTGCTGGCTTTCCGCAAGGGCGTGGTCGGCGAGCTGCAGGCGTTTCTGGAACGCCGCCGCGCCGCCCGGGCCGGCTAATCCTGTCGGCCAAACCGGTGTTTGCTATGTATTTTATAGCTATAAACCTATACTGGGTATGCGAAAAATGCTTATTTCTTCCCTGAATTTCATTGAAATGACGAATTTTCGTCAATCCGCTTCGTCATCGAGCAGCCGCACCCTGACGCTTTTGCCCTTGACCCGGCCGATCGCCAGCTTGTGCAGCGCGTCGGCGGCAATCGCCCGGTCCACCGCCACATAGGTCGAGAACTCGTTCACGCTGATTTTGCCCACCTGCTCACGCGTGAAGCCGGCGTCGCCGGTGAGCGCGCCGAGCACATCGCCGGCGCGGATTTTCTCCTTGCGGCCGCCGGCGATCTGCAGCGTCGCCATCGGCGGGCGCAGCGGCTCGGCGCTGGCGGGCGTGAGTTCATCGAGCGTGTGCCATTCGGACTCGGTGTGTTGCAACTGCTCGATCTTGCCGACCGAACCCATCTCGTTCAAGCTCGCTAGGCTGATGGCCCAGCCTTCCTCATCGGCGCGGCCGGTGCGGCCGATGCGGTGGATATGGATTTCCGCGTCCGGCGTGACATTGACATTGATCACCATCTCCAGCTGCGAAATATCCAGCCCGCGCGCCGCGACATCGGTCGCCACCAGCACCGAGCAGCTGCGGTTGGCAAATTGCACCAGCACCTGGTCGCGCTCGCGCTGCTCCAGCTCGCCATACAGCGCCAGCGCGCTGAAGCCCTGGCTTTTGAGCAGGGCGACCAGGTCGCGGCAATGCGCCTTGGTGTTGCAAAACGCCAGCGTGCTGATCGGGCGGTAGTGACTCAACACCAGCGACACGGTCTGCAGCCGTTCGCTTTCCTTCACTTCGTACCAGCGCTGGCGGATTTTGGTTTTTTCATGCTGCGCCTCGACCTTAATGGTCTGCGGGTTTTTCATGAACTGCTGGCTGATTTTTGCGATGCCTTCCGGGTAGGTCGCAGAGAACAGCAAGGTTTGGCGCTCCTTCGGGCACTGCTTGACCACCGCGCTAATGTCGTCGAAAAAACCCATGTCGAGCATCCGGTCGGCCTCGTCGAGCACCAGCGTGTTCATCGCCTCCAGGCTCAGGTTGCCGCGCGCCAGGTGGTCCATGACGCGGCCCGGCGTGCCGACGACGATGTGCGCGCCGTGCGCCAGGCTGGCGACTTGGCCGCGCAGCGCGACGCCGCCGCAGAGCGTCACGACCTTGATGTTCTCCTCGGCCCGCGCCAGCCGGCGAATCTCCGCCGTGACCTGGTCGGCGAGCTCGCGCGTCGGGCACAGCACCAGCGCCTGGACGGCGAAGCGGCGCGCGTTCAGGTTGGCCAGCAGCGCCAGCGCGAAGGCGGCGGTCTTGCCGCTGCCGGTTTTCGCCTGGGCGATCAGGTCCCGGCCGAGCAGCGCCACCGGCAGCGCGGCGGCCTGGATCGGCGTCATCTGGGTGTAGCCGAGCTGCTGTAGATTGGCCAGCACATGGGCGGGCAGGGCAAGGGCGGCGAAATCCGTGGTCGATTGCGAAGAAATAGTCATCCCCGGATTATCGGAGGTGCCGGCTCGGCAGGCTGCTTGGGGACCGGGTTGCGAACTCGGTGGTAATCTGAAAAAGACCCGACAATTCGCGGTCCTCCGAAAGAAAAAAGAAAGATAAGCATGCCCGATTTTGATTTCGACCTTTTCGTCATCGGCGGCGGCAGCGGCGGCGTCCGCGCGGCGCGCATGGCCGCGCAGCGCGGCCCCCGCGTGGCGCTGGCCGAGGCGGCCGCCATGGGCGGCACCTGCGTCAACCTGGGCTGCATCCCGAAAAAGCTTTACAGCTACGCCGCGCATTACGCTGAGAGTTTTGAGGAGTCGCACGGCTTCGGCTGGGTCGGCGCCGCGCCGACGCTCGATTGGGACGCGCTCAAGTCCAACCGCGCCCGCGAGATCTCGCGCCTCAACGGCGTTTATGTGCAGCTGCTCAAAAGCGAGGGTGTGCAGATTTTCAATGGCTGGGCGACGCTGGCGGATGCGCACACGGTCGAGGTCGGCGGCGCGCGGCACAGCGCCAAAAACATTTTGATCGCCACCGGCGGCAAGCCCAGCACGCCGGACGTGCCGGGCAAGGGGCATGTCATCAGCTCGAACGAAATTTTCGATTTGTCGCCCTTCCCGCAGCGGCTGCTGGTGGTCGGCGGCGGCTACATCGCCTGCGAGTTCGCCTCGATCTTCAACGGGCTCGGTGCACAGGTCACGCAGCTGTACCGGGGCCACCAGGTGCTGCGCGGCTTCGACGACGAAGTGCGCTCGTTCGTCGCGGGCGAAATGGTCAAAACCGGCATCGCGCTGCATCTCAATACCGATGTCGCCGCGATCGAGCAAGCCGCTGGCGGGCTGGCGGTGCGGCTGCTGGACGGCAGCTGCATGACCGTCGATCGCGTGCTGTACGCCACCGGCCGGTCGCCGCGGGTCGAGGGCCTGGGCCTGGCCGCCGCGGGCGTCACGCAAAACGCCGCCGGGGCGATTGAAGTCAACGCGCAGTACCAGACTTCTGTGCCGTCGATTTACGCGCTCGGCGACGTCACGGCGCGGGTGCAGCTCACACCCGTGGCGCTGGCCGAGGCGATGGTGGTCGTGGACCGGCTGTTCGGCCCGCCAGCGGGCAAAAAGCCGCGCGGCATGAGCTACGAGTTCATTCCGACGGCCGTGTTCACGCACCCGAACATCGGCACCGTGGGCTACTCCGAACACGACGCCATCGAGAAATTCGGCAAGATCAGCGTCTTTCGCACCGACTTCAGGGCGCTCAAACACACGCTGAGCGGCAGCACCGAGCGCACTTTCATGAAGCTGCTGGTGGAAAGCGCGACCGACCGCGTCGTCGGCCTGCACATGGTCGGCCCCGACGCCGGCGAAATCGTGCAGGGCTTCGCCGTGGCGCTGAAGGCCGGCGCGACCAAAGCCATCTTCGACAACACCCTCGGCATCCACCCGACGATCGCCGAGGAATTCGTGACGCTGCGCGAGCCGGTCCAGCGCTAGCGCAAGCGCTGAAAGCCACGCGACAAAAACAAATCATTTATGCCCTATTTGCCCCCTTTCATCGCTCCCACGCGCCACAGCGACCCGGCCGCCGCGCTGGCGCAGGTCAAGGCGATCTACGACCAGCAGATCGGCCACCTGCGCGGCGCCATGCAACGCTACCTGGCCGGCGACACGCTGCCCGGCCATGTGCGCGCCTGCTATCCTTTTGTTCGCATCCACACCGACACGGTGGCCCGGGCGACGCTGGAGACGCCCGACATCGAGCAGCTCAGCTACGGCTTCGTCGCCGGGCCGGGGCGCTTCGAAACCACGCTGACCCGGCCCGACCTCTACGGCGCCTACTACCTCAAGCAGTTCCAGCTCTTGACACAAAACCATGACGTGGCGCTCGAAGTCGGCACCAGCGTACAGCCGATTCCGGTGCATTTCTCGTTCGCCGAAAACGACCATATCGAAGGCACGATGAGCGCCGAGCGCCGCATGCTGATGCGCGACGTGTTCGACCTGCCCGACCTGGCGGCTATGGACGACGGCATCGCCAACGGCACGCATGAAACCCGGCCCGGCGAGCCGCGGCCGCTGGCGCTGTTCACCGCGGCGCGGGTCGATTATTCGCTGCAGCGCCTGCGCCACTACACCGGCACCTCGCCGCACTGGTTCCAGAACTTCGTGCTGTTCACGAACTACCAGTTCTACATCGACGAGTTCGTGCGCTTGGGCCATGCCGAAATGGCCGACCCGCGCAGCGAGTACATCGCTTTCGTCGAGCCCGGCAATGTGGTGACGCGCCGCGCCGGCTTGCCGCCAGGGAGCGACGACGCGCTGGGCGCGCCGCCGCCGCGCCTGCCGCAGATGCCGGCCTACCACCTGCTGCGCGCCGACCAAAGCGGCATCAGCATGGTGAATATCGGCGTCGGCCCGGCGAACGCGAAAAACATCACCGACCATGTCGCCGTGCTGCGCCCGCACGCCTGGATCATGCTCGGCCACTGCGCCGGCTTGCGCAACAGCCAGCAGCTCGGCGACTATGTGCTGGCGCACGGCTATGTGCGCGAAGACCATGTGCTCGACGAAGAGCTGCCGCTGTGGGTGCCGATTCCGGCGCTGGCGGAAATCCAGAAGGCGCTGGAGCAGGCGGTGGAAGACGTGACGCAGGCCGTCGGCCCCGACCTGAAACGCATCATGCGCACCGGCACGGTGGCCTCGACCGACAACCGCAACTGGGAGTTGCTGCCGGCGAACCAGCCGCAGCGCCGCTTCAGCCAGAGCCGGGCGATCGCGCTCGACATGGAAAGCGCGACGATCGCCGCCAACGGCTTTCGCTTTCGCGTTCCCTACGGCACGCTGCTGTGCGTGAGCGACAAGCCGCTGCACGGCGAGATCAAGCTGCCGGGCATGGCGAACCAGTTCTACCGCGACCGGATCGACCAGCATTTGCGTATCGGCATGCGCGCCGTCGAGCTGCTGCGCGCCGAGGGCGCGAGCCAGCTGCACAGCCGCAAGCTGCGGAGTTTTTCGGAAGTCGCGTTTCAATGACGGGTTGACGCTGTTGCAGTTAATTGATAGTACAATTTGCTTAATGAAGATTGAATTCGACAGCGCGAAAAACGACAGAAATATCGCCGATCGCAGCTTGCCTTTTCAGCGAGCCGCCAATTTCGATTTCAATACCGCTATCGTGCGACAGGATGTACGCAATTCATACTCCGAAGTCCGTATGGTGGCATTTGGTTTTTTGGACGCACGGCTGCATGTGCTGTGTTTTACGCCGGTCGATGGCGGCCTTCGCGTCATCAGTTTTCGAAAGGCCAACCCTCGGGAGATCAGAAACTATGAACAAGCGACCTCCACTCATTGACGAAGGCGGCGAAGTCCGTGAATTGAGCGTGGAAGATTTCCGGCTATTTAAACCGGCCCACAAGGTACTTCCTCCTGCGCTGCAAAAGGCGCTGGGCATGCGCTCGCGCGGACCGCAAAAAGCGCCAAAAAAAGTGCCCACCACCATTCGTTTGTCTCCGGAGGTGATGGATTACTTCCGCTCCACGGGCGACGGCTGGCAGGGCCGCATGGACAGCGTGCTCCGTGAGTATGTTGCGCAGCACCTGCGCCGCTGATGGCGCCAACCAGCCGCAGCGCCTTTTCAGGCAGCCGCACAGCCGCAAGCCGCGGAGTTTTTCCGAAGTCGCGTTTCGTTTCAATAGCAAGCAGCATCTTCTGGAAAGGTTACTCATGACAAGCAGGCCGCCTCTGCCACCCTTCAGCCGCGAAAGCGCGATCGAAAAAATACGCCTCGCCGAAAACGGCTGGAACACGCGGGACCCGGAAAAAGTCGCGCTGGCGTACACCGAAGACACCCGCTGGCGCAACCGCGCCGAGTTCGCCGTGGGCCGCGATGCCATCGTCGCCCTGCTGCGCCGCAAATGGACGCGCGAGCTGGAATACCGCCTCATCAAGGAGTTGTGGGCGTTCGAGGGCAACCGCATCGCCGTGCGATTCGCCTATGAATACCATGACGACTCCGGCCAGTGGTACCGCGCCTACGGCAACGAGAACTGGGAATTCGCCGACGACGGGCTGATGCGGCATCGCCGCGCCAGCATCAACGAGGCGCCGATCAAACCGCAAGAGCGCAAATTTCTCTGGGACATCAACGGCCCGCGCCCGGCCGATCATCCTGGATTAAGCGATTTCGGCTTCTGACGGTTGGGGCCGGGATTTGCCGCGCAGCCACCTGTGCGGCCGGGTTATCGCGCCGTCAACATTCTTATCAGCAGCAACACAATGATTGCCAGTAGGAAGGAAACGCTTTTCCAGAAAACGACCGGGTCGCGATCGATCAGCGGCGGGCGCGTTTTTTTCAGGAACTCCCGGTTCGGATGGCGCAGGTCGAACAAAAATTCGGACAAATCGGCGTACCGCCTGGCTGGGTTGGAATGCACCGCCTTGCGCAGCGCTTCATCGACCCACACCGGAAGGCTGCCATCGGTGTTGAGCGCCGAGTTGTATTTCAGGTTCTTCTGCGCGGCCTTGGTTTTGAGTTTCGCCACTTCGGCGCCGTAAGGCAGTTTCGACGTCAGCATCTGGTAGGCGATCACGCCTAGGGAAAACATGTCCGACAGCGGCGATCCGCTTTCTCCCAGGAAGTATTCCGGCGCCGTGTACTGGGCGGTGCCGAGCAGGTTGTGGCGCTCGACCGGTGTCGCAATTTCCATGATGCCGGCGACCTTGGTCGAGCCGAAATCGATGATTTTGACCGTGCCGGTGCTGTCGATCATGATGTTGTCCGGCCGCACATCCTGGTGCAGCATTTCAAGCCGGTGAAAGGCGCGCAAGCCCTTGCCGATCTGCTCGACGATGCCCCGCACCGTTTCCAAATCCCTTTTCGGATGATCGGTCATCCACTGGGTCAAGGTCTGGCCCTCGATGTATTCGGTGACGATGTAAAGAAAATTCCGTTTTCGGGTTTGCAGGCAGGGCTTGAGCACATAAGGGCTGTCGATGCGCCGGGCGATCCACTCCTCCATCAAAAAGCTTTCCAGGTAAGCCGGATCGCTTCTCAAATCGATGGACGGTGTTTTTATGGCGACCTGGGCGCCGGTGTCCTCGTCGGTCGCCAGGTAGACATGGCTACGGCTGCTGGCACGCAGTTCCCTGACGATTTTGTAGCCATCGAAAACCGCCCGCGCTTCGAGTATCGGGGGAAAAGGCAGCTCGGTCAGATGGTGATAAATCTCCTCGGCGTCCTGCGCCGGCAGCCCATCGACGCGCAGTATCTGGACCGTCAGATTGTCCATGCTGCCCTGCCCGTAGGCTTCATCGGCAATGGCTTTTGCCGCTTTGTCCAGCTCGGTTTCATATTGCTCGATCGCATCGACCATGAAATGCGAACTGGCAAATTCATACACCCCGTCGGTGGCCAGCAGAAAAACGTCTCCTTTTTCAACCGGCAGCGATTCATAGTCGATTTCAAGATTGGGACTGATGCCCAGGGCGCGGCTCAAGTAGCTCTTGTCCTGGGCGATCCAGATCCGATGGTCCTGGGTCAGCTGCTCGAGCGTATCGGCGCGCAGCCGGTAGATGCGGGCATCGCCCAGATGAAAAATATGCGCCGTGGTGGACTTGATGACCAAGGCGCTGAAGGTGCAGACATAGCCCCGGTCTTGTTCATAACGATACTGACTCCGCTGGGTTTGCGAATGCAGCCAGGAGTTGGTCGCCATCAAAACCCTCTGCGCCGACTTCTTGACCGACCAGGCCTCCGAAGTGCAGAAATAATCGTCCAGGAAACTCGTGACGGCGGTTTCACTGGCAACCTGGCTGACGTCGCTGCTGCTGATGCCGTCGGCCAGCGCGATCGCAATTCCTTTGGAACTCAGTTGGGGTTCTTTCGGAATATAGGCGCCATGAAAATCCTGGTTGATTTCCTTGCGGCCCTTGTCGGAATACTGTCCCAGGGATATTTTTAATTCGCTGGACATTTATTAAGGAGATGCCGGAGCCGCCCGAATGGGTGGCGGCGCCGTGATTGCCGGGATAGCCTACAGCGCCCGCTTGGGCGCGGTCCGGACATGGGTCGTATACAAGGTCAGCCCGGTCAAGGAAATGCCGCCGACCAGATTGCCCAGCACCGTGGGAATCTCGTTCCAGATCAGGTAATCCATGATCGAGAATTTCGCGCCCAGCATCAAGCCCGACGGAAACAAAAACATGTTGACGACGGAATGCTCGAAGGCCATGGCGAAAAACAGCATGATTGGCATCCACATCGCGATCACCTTGCCGCTGACGGTCGTGGAAATCATCGCGCCGACAACGCCCAGCGACACCATCCAGTTGCACAGCACGCCGCGGATAAAGAGCGTCAACATGCCCGCCGCGCCATGCGCCTTGTAGCCCAGCGTGCGGGCTTCGCCAATGCCGGAAATAACCTTGCCGACCTTGTCGGGCTCCTGCGAAAAACCGTAGGTGAAGACAATCGCCATCATCAGCGCGACCGTCAAGGCGCCGGCGAAATTGCCGATGAACACCAGGCCCCAGTTTTTCAGCACGCCGCCGAGCGTCACGCCGGGCCGCTTGTCGAACAGCGCCAGCGGCGTCAAGACAAACACACCCGTCAGCAAATCAAAACCCATCAGGTAAAGAATCGAAAAGCCGACAGGAAACAAAATGGCGCCAATGATCGGATAGCCGGTCTGCACCGAAACCGTTACCGCGAACACGGCGGCGATCGCCAAAATGGCGCCGGCCATGAAGCCGCGTATCAACACATCCCGGGTCGCCATGTAAATCTTCGATTCACCGGCATCGACCATTTTGGTGACAAATTCTGAGGGAGCTAGATAGGACATTGTTTCTCTTTGAGCCTAATTGTGTGGATGCAACTAAAGCCATTTCTGGCGATTGGAAAACAAGGTCTGAAGCAATATGTATGCCGCAGTTTGGCGCATCGCGGGTAGGCAACAAAGCCCGCTTCGGTTAAAACGCACCAATCCGGATAGCAGTGAACCTGGTTGGTGCGTGGTATTTGGAAAAATGGCAAGGCCATGAGCCGGTCCGGCGCGCTTGAACGCAGAACCGCCGCAGCTCCGCAAATCGCTACGAAAAACGTAGCAAACTATGCGCACAGCCATTGTGCAAGTGCCATATTTTATCCTCGACACCTACACAGGGCAGTTTGCGCTGCCTCTGAATTACGGCAGTTGCCGCGCCGCTTTCCAGGCATTCAGCTCGGACGGACGCAGCCCGTAACGGGCTAGGACCCCCTCATGCAGGCGACGCAGCTCCTGCACGATCAGCGCCTGCTTGATGGTCAGGTATTCCTACGTCGACCGCTCATAGGCCCAGACATACAGATCGCGCAGCAACTCGACCCGCGCCAGTTCGTACACCCCCAGCGTTGCGCGGCTGTACGCCTGTTCGGGCACGTCCAGAAAGGTCAGCGGGCAAA
>CAXSGT010000137.1:0-9204 GCA_964236835.1 uncultured Polaromonas sp. | reverse complement strand
TATATGACGGCAAAGGCTCGCCAGCCACATATCATGGAAATTTTTGGCACTATCGAAGAATGGCTTAAAGATAAAACCAAATTTGAGGCAGTTGATATTTTGCGCAAGTTCGACATCCCATGCGCGCCCGTGCAGTCCATGAAAGAGTTATTGAACGATCCGTCGCTGCGCGCCAGCGGCTCTATTGTGGAAGTGCCGCATAAGGAACGTGGCAGTTATTTCACAGTTGGCAGCCCTATCAAGTTTTCGGACCTCAAACCTGAAATCACCGGCTCGCCGCTGTTGGGTGAACACACTGACGAGGTGCTTGCCGAACTTGGCTACTCTCCCGAAGAGATTGCAGGAATGCATGCTGCCAAGGCAGTTTGACAAGCTCAGACGCGTCTAGTAGCGATAAATGACGGCGTTCAATTGGACGCCGTCATTACTTGGAGGTTGCGCTTCACAACTTAAACTGTTGTAGATAAGCGTAAATGCAAAATCTTTTCTTTGCCATGACCTCCAAAATATTCTCGACTAACCAGAAATTTCAAAGCAATCTTGCCTGTCCGCAACTGATATGGAACACCATGCAATCTGAAATTGATTTCAAGCAGATCGTTTCTGCAGTTGGTGATGCTATTGTGGCCTCTGACCCTGCGGGAGACATCACACTCTGGAACATGGCGGCTGAACGAATATTTGGCCATTCTGAGAGCGAGGCACTGGGCAAGTCACTTGATTTAATCATTCCGCAGCGCCAGCAACAGCGCCATTGGGATGGTTATCACAAAACCATGGAAACGGGAATCACTCGCTATGGCAATGACGTACTGCGAGTGCCTGCAGTACATAAGGATGGGCATGCCTTGTCGATAGCATTTACGGTTGCCCTGCTGCATTCAACTGATGGAAAAATTTCGGCCATCGTCGCAGTGATCCGCGACGAAACCCACCGCTTTAACGAAGAGCGAAATCTGCGAAAACGACTTATGGAACTTGAAGGCCAGGTATCCAAACCTCGCGATTGATCATGAAGCAAACCGCATCCTGGGCAATCGGATTTTGGAATGGCGCTATGCATGCGTTACCAAATACTCCAAGAGGAATTTTCTTATGAGCAAAGCATTGGATGGTGTGCGCATCCTGGATTTCACCCATGTACAGTCAGGGCCGACCTGCACGCAGCTGCTGGCTTGGTTTGGCGCTGACGTGATCAAGGTGGAGCGTCCCGGTGAAGGTGATGCAACTCGGGCGCAATTGCGTGACATTCCTGGCGTGGACAGCCTGTACTTCACAATGCTGAACCACAACAAGCGCTCGATCACCCTGGATACCAAAACGCCGAAAGGACGGCAGGTTCTGGACACGCTCATTGAGCATTGCGACGTCCTGGTTGAAAACTTTGCGCCCGGCGCACTCGATCGCATGGGTATTACTTGGGATCATATACAGCGTCTCAATCCCCGCATGATCGTCGCCTCGGTCAAAGGTTTCGGTCCCGGCCCTTATGAAGATTGCAAGGTTTATGAAAACGTCGCACAGTGTGCCGGCGGCTCGGCATCGACCACTGGCTTCGATGACGGCCCACCGATGGTGACGGGTGCTCAAATTGGCGACAGCGGGACGGGTTTGCACCTCGCCTTGGGCATCGTGGCTGCGTTGTATCAGCGCAGTACTACGGGGAAAGGCCAGAAAGTGCTCGCTCCGATGCAAGACGCCGTACTAAACCTATGCCGAGTCAAGCTGCGCGACCAGCAGCGCCTGGAGCGGACCGGAACGATGCACGAATACCCGCAATATCCGGATGGCAGGTTTGGCAAAGCGGTGCCACGCGCGGGCAACGCCTCAGGCGGCGGCCAGCCGGGTGCGATTTTAAAATGCAAGGGTTGGGAAACCGATCCGAATGCGTATATTTATTTCATTGCCCAAGCGGCCGTATGGCCCGCGGTATGCAAGGTAATCAGCGAGGAAGGCTGGATCAATGACGAAGCCTTCGAGACGCCAGCGGCCCGCCTGCTTCATTTGAAGCCGATTTTTGCACGCATCGAGCAATGGACGATGAGCAAAACCAAGTTCGAGGCGATGGAGATTCTCAATCGATATGACATTCCTTGCGGGCCCATCCTTTCGATGAAGGAAATCTCCGAGGAACCGGCTTTGCGTGAAACAGGGACCATTGTAGAAATCGACCATCCGCTGCGCGGCAAATACCTGACCGTCGGCAACCCGATCAAGATGTCAGAAAGCATTACCGACGTCACACGCTCGCCGCTCTTGGGCGAGCATACCGACGAAGTTTTGCTGGGCTTGGGTTATAGCGCCGAGTACATATCGCAATTGCGCGCCGAGTGCGTGATTTGAAAGTTTTGATGAACTATCCTGTCATTCCCATCGCGGTGCGAGATGTTTCCAGAGAGCGAAAACGCGAGGCTCCCAAGGGGCGTCGCGTGGATCCGGTTGCTTTGGCCGAAGTTCAGGATCTCTTGGGTTCCAGCTCGCGTCAGGCGGATCTGCTGATCGAACATCTGCACAAGATTCAAGATCGATTCGGCCACTTATCCGCTCCTCATCTGGCAGCGCTTGCTCACGAGATGCGCCTCGCTCAAACCGAAGTGTACGAGGTGGCGACTTTCTATCATCACTTCGACGTCGTGAAAGAAGGCGAAGCAATACCGGCGCCGCTGACCGTTCGTGTCTGTGATGGTTTGTCTTGCGAAATGGCGGGAGCGCGCGATTTGCTGGCAAAACTTCCGGCAATGCTTGGGCGCGAAGTTCGCGTGCTTGCAGCACCTTGCATCGGCCGTTGCGAGCAGGCGCCTGCCGTCGTCGTCGGGCAAAATCCGGTGCCGAACGCGACGGTAGAGGCAGTGGTGGCAACGGTCACGGTGGGCGCAGTGCGGCAAGTGGCTGGCGATTTTGTCGATTTTTCCAGCTACCAGGCCGCTGGCGGCTATACCTTGCTCAAACAATGCCTCATGGGACAGCGCGATGTCGAATCGATTCTTCACACCATGGAGGACTCAGGCTTGCGCGGATTGGGCGGCGCAGGCTTTCCTTCTGGCCGCAAATGGCGCATTGTTCGGGCCGAGATCGGCCCTCGCCTGATGGCGGTGAACATCGACGAAGGCGAGCCAGGCACCTTTAAGGACCGCGTTTATCTGGAGCGCGACCCGCACCGTTTTCTCGAAGGCATGCTGATTGCCGCTTGGGCGGTGGCAATAGAGAAGATTTATATCTATCTGCGAGATGAATATCACGGCTGCCGCGCCATGCTGGAAACTGAACTCGCCAAGCTAAGGCAGGCGCCGCCGATGGCGGGCATGCCGCAGATTGAGTTGCGCCGTGGCGCGGGCGCCTATATTTGCGGCGAAGAATCAGCCATGATCGAGTCGATCGAAGGCAAACGTGGCATGCCGCGCCTGCGCCCACCTTACGTGGCGCAAGTCGGGCTGTTCGGCAGGCCTACCCTGGAACACAATTTCGAAACCCTTTACTGGGTGCGCGAAATCCTTGAAAAAGGCGCTGGCTGGTTTGCGTCGCATGGCCGCAATGGCCGCAAGGGGTTGCGCTCGTTTTCAGTCTCGGGTCGAGTCAAGTATCCGGGCGTTAAATTGGCGCCTGCCGGTGTCACCATTCAGGAACTGATCGACGAATATTGTGGCGGCATGCAAGACGGGCAAAAGTTTTACGGCTATTTGCCTGGCGGAGCCTCTGGCGGAATTTTGCCCGCCGCACTGAGCAGCATTCCTTTGGACTTCGATACCTTGCAGCCTTATGGTTGCTTCATAGGTTCGGCCGCGGTGATTGTGCTGTCAGACCAGGATACGGCGACTGCCGCCGCGCGCAACATGATGAAATTTTTCCGTCATGAGTCTTGCGGCCAGTGCACGCCATGCCGCGTCGGTACCGCCAAGGCAGTCCATTTAATGGAGCAGCCCAAGTGGGATATAGCGCTTCTGGCGGATCTGTCGCTGGTGATGCGCGACGCGTCGATCTGCGGCCTGGGTCAGGCTGCGCCCAACCCTGCAGATTGCGTTGTCAAATACTTTTCGCACGAATTGTGAAACGCTTCACTGATGGGGTCGAATTTAAGGAGTTTTCATGAACGCGATCACCAGACAAGAACTTGCCATGCTAGACACGCCGCTCGTGAACTTCAGCCTCAACGGCCGTGAAGTCACAGGCCGGGCCACGGAAACCTTGTTGCAAATAGCTGACCGGGAAGGAGTGGCAATTCCACGCCTTTGTTATAAGGAGGGAATGGAGGCAGTAGGCAATTGCCGCTCTTGCATGGTCGAGATAAATGGTGAACGCGTATTGGCGCCTTCATGCTGCCGGTTTCCAACACCCGATATGCAAGTCGTTACCGACAGCCCCCGCGCGGTGGCGTCGCAAAAGCTGGTGCTTGAGCTGCTGCTCTCCGACATGCCAGAGAAAGACTACACCCGCGACAACGAGGTTGACCAATGGGCCGCAAGAATCGGCGTTGGCAGGCCCAGGTTTGAGGCGCGCCAGCAGATTCCGCACGACTTGACGCACCCGGCCATCGCCGTCAATCTCGATGCCTGCATCCAGTGCACCCGATGCCTGCGAGCCTGCCGCGACGAACAGGTCAACGATGTGATTGGCCTGGCATTCCGTGGCGATCACGAGAAAATCGTCTTTGACATGGACGACCCCATGGGTGTGTCCACCTGCGTAGCCTGCGGCGAATGCGTACAAGCGTGTCCGACAGGAGCGCTGATGCCGGCGCGTGAAGCCGCACTCGCCGTCCCGGACAAACAGGTTGAGTCGGTTTGCCCGTATTGCGGTGTCGGATGCCAGCTGACGTACAACGTCAAGGACGGCAAGATTTTGTATGTCGAGGGCCGTGACGGCCCGGCAAACCATGGGCGGCTTTGCGTCAAGGGCCGCTATGGTTTCGACTACGCGCATCATCCGCAACGCTTGACCAAGCCATTGATAAGACGCAAGAATGCGCCAAAAACCGGCGGCTTCACAATGGATCCGGACCGCGTGATGGACGTGTTCCGCGAAGCGAGCTGGGAAGAGGCGCTTGAATTCGCAGGCGGGCGCTTCAAGGATATCCGAGAGCGGCACGGCAAAAAATCTTTGGTCGGTTTCGGCTCGGCAAAGGGCAGCAACGAGGAAGCCTACCTGTTCCAGAAATTGGTGCGAACCGGCTTCGGCAGCAACAATGTCGATCACTGCACGCGCTTGTGCCATGCGTCTTCGGTCGTCGCCCTGCTCGAAGGTATTGGTTCGGGCGCGGTGTCGAATCCTGTGATGGATGTGACGAAGGCCGAGGTGGTCATTATTATTGGAGCCAACCCCACGGTCAATCACCCGGTCGCCGCAACCTGGATCAAAAACGCGGTAAAAAACGGCACCAAGCTGGTACTGCTCGATCCGCGCCGCTCGGAACTTTCTCGCATGGCGCATCGTTCGCTGCAGTTCAAGGCCGACACCGATGTCGCCTTGCTCAACGCCATGATGAACGTCATCGTCACCGAAGCGCTCGTTGATGAAGCCTTCATTGCCAGCCGAACCATCGGCTATGACGAGCTGCGCAAAAACGTCGAAGGCTACAGTCCTGAACTGATGGCGCCCATCTGCGGCATCGATGCCGAAACCATACGCTACGTCGCTCGACTTTATGCCACTTCCAAAGCTTCAATGATTCTTTGGGGCATGGGCGTTTCGCAGCATGTTCACGGCACCGACAACGCGCGCTGCCTGATCGCCCTGGCGCTGATGACAGGGCAAATCGGCAGGCCTGGCACTGGACTGCATCCTTTAAGAGGCCAGAACAATGTGCAGGGCGCCTCCGACGCAGGCTTGATTCCGATGATGTTCCCAGACTATCAGCACGTGTCCGACCCGAATGTGCGGGCCAGCTTCGAGAAAGCCTGGCAAGTGCCTGCCGGCTCACTCGACGGCCAGCCGGGCCTGACGGTGGTGGAGGTCATGCACGCGATCAAAGACGGGCGCATTCGCGGCTTGTATGTCATGGGCGAAAACCCGGCCATGTCGGACCCGGACGCCAATCATGCGCGCGAATCGCTGGCGGCGCTCGATCACCTGGTCGTGCAGGATATCTTCCTGACCGAGACCGCCTATCTGGCCGACGTCATTCTGCCGGCAAGCGCGTTCCCGGAAAAAACCGGCAGTTTCACCAATACCGATCGAATGGTCCAAATGGGCCGGCAAGCCATCAACCCGCCGGGCGACGCCCGGCAGGACTTGTGGATCATTCAGGAAATCGCCAAACGTCTGGGCTTGGACTGGCAATATGGTCACGTCAGCGAAGTATTCGACGAGATGCGGCATGCCATGCCGAGCATTGCCGGAATTACCTGGGATCGGCTGGAGCGCGAGCATGCGGTAACGTATCCGTGCATGAAGGAAGGGGACCCCGGCGAAACCGTGGTGTTCATGGATGATTTCCCACGCGACACCGGCCGCGCGCGGTTTGTGCCTGCCGACATCATTCCCGCCAACGAACGCCCCGATGCCGACTATCCGATGGTGCTGATCACCGGGCGCCAGTTGGAGCACTGGCATACCGGAAGCATGACACGGCGCGCGACCGTTTTGGACGCGATCGAGCCCGATCCGGTGGCGATGGTGCATCCGCTCGATCTTGCCGCAATGGGCGGCCAACCAGGCGATGTGCTGACCATCGAATCTCGCCGAGGCGAAGTCACGCTGTACGCACGCGCCGACGAAAGCTCGCCGCGCGGTGCGATCTTCGTGCCGTTTTGCTATTACGAAGCGGCAATCAACAGGTTGACCAATGCCGCGCTCGATCCGTTCGCGAAAATTCCGGAATTCAAATACTGTGCCATCCGCGCCAGCATGGGCGGTAGCGCCCCTGTTGAGACGAGCTACGGAGGCGGCCAGATATTGGCGGGACTTGAACAAGAGTCAGTTTGAAAATTGCAATTTCCAAACTGGATTTCATTGGACGAATGGCAAGGCCGGCAGCGGCGGTCGCCCCTGCCCTGCCAGTTGGCTAGACCTTGAAGGTCGCCAGCACGTTCTTCGGAAACAGCTCATCGACCGCCAGGCGCCGCTCGCAGATTCCCTGCTCGTGGCCGAATTTGCAGAACGCTTCCAGCGTGGTTCGGTTGAGCGCGCCGCCTTCGTCGTTGCCGATGCCGTAGGGAAAGTAGTCCGCGCCGAACAGGTCCTGCATGCGTTTTGCATAATCGGCCAGCCAGGCAAAAGGCGCATGCGAGGCGGTGACGTCGGACATGCGCGCCATCGACCGGTTCTTGGCTTCCTTGAACGCCTTGTACACATTCATGCCCACCCACGGGTGCGCATCCAGCACGGCGGTTTTAAGCACCAGCACATGCATGATGGGATAAATACCGGTGTCTCGAAAGTACTGCTCTTCGAGCGCCTGGTAGCCGGGCATCAGGCGCTCAACGCCGCTGCCCAGCGCCCTGGGCGGGCGGGCCGACATCACCGCGTCGACGTCGCCGGCGAGCAGCAGCTCGTTGAGCGAGCGCTCGGGCGCATTGCTGTAGCGCAGCCCGTCCGGCAGCGAAAGGCGGACTTTTTCAGCGCGGCCCGGTTCATTGACGCCGGCCTGAATCCACTCGATGCTTTTCAAATCGACGCCGACATGGTCGCTCAGGTAGCCGCGCCCGTAAATGCCGGCGGTCTGCGCCCATTCCGGAATGCCGATGCGTTTGCCGGCCAGATCCGAAGACTGACGTATGGCGCTGCCGGAGCGGACATAAAACATCGAATGCCGAAAAGCGCGCGAGACGAAAATCGGCAGCGCCGTAAGGCTCAGGTCGCCTTGCGAGCGCAAGGCGATGTACTTGCCCATCGACATCTCGGAAATGTCCCATTCACGGAACATTGTGAAGCGGTAGAAAATTTCCTCGATCGGCAAATTTAGCGAGCGCAGCAAAACGCCTTCGATGGGAATGGCGCCGTCGGTCACGTCGCGGGTTTGGTCATAGGGGCCAAGGGCCAGGGTCAGGGACAAGGGGTTCATTTCAGTCAGCCTTAATGTGAGCGGTTTTGATCACGCGCGACCAGGTGTCGAATTCGCTGCGCATGAAGCGGGCGAGTTCCTCGGGCGTGCTTGAGATGGCCTCCTGGCCTTGCTTGCCGAGCTGCTCGCGGTAGTCCGGGTCTTGCGCCAGCTTGACGATCTCGGCATTGATGCGGGCGATGATCGCCGGCGGCGTGCCGCTCGGCGCGTACAACCCGTACCACGAACTTGCCTCGATGCCGGGATAGCCGAGCTCATTGAGCGTCGGCACGTCGGGTGCGGCGGCGATGCGTTTGGGCGAGGTCACGGCCAGCGCGCGCAGCTTGCCGGTCTTGACGAAGGGCAGCGTCGCCACGACGCTTCCGAACACCAGCTGGGTTTCGCCGGCCAGGACGGCGGTGGTCGCCTGCGGGCTGCCTTTGTAGGGAATGTGCTGGATGTCGGTGCCGGTGCGCAGCTTGAACAGCTCGCCCACCAGGTGCAGCGGCGAGCCGCTGCCGCCCGAGCCGTAGTTCAGCGTTCCCGGCTTGGCCTTGGCCATGGCAATCAAGTCCTTGATCGATTGCGCAGGGAACGCCGGGTTGACCGAAATGATCTGATAACCCTGGGCAACCATGCTGATCGGCGCGAAGCTCGTCAGCGGGTCGTAGTTGACCTTGCCCAGGCTGGGCGTCATCGCCATGTTGGCGACGAAGCCGAGCATCAGGGTGTAGCCGTCGGGCTTGGCGCGCGCGGCCTGTTCGGTGCCCAGATTGCCGCCCGCGCCGACCCGGTTGTCGACAATGACCTGCTGGCCCAGCGTGCTCGACAGGCGCTGCGCGACCAGCCGGCCGAGCGTGTCGTTGCCGCCACCGGGCGGAAAGGGAACGATCAGCCGAATCACATGGTCGGGATAGCTTTGCGCGGCAACGGGTGCGGCCAGCGCGCCCAGCGCCGCTCCCACCAGCAGGCTTCCCAAACGAAAACTGAATCGCATCATTTTTGCCTCCTAGCTTAAAAGTTTCACGCCAAAATCCGATGAAATCTCAACTGCTATGAAATAAATAGCTGCTCGCGCCCACCGCTATTGCGCAAACAGCCATTATTGCTCCTAATGCGCATTATTCGGGCTTGATATTCGCCGACTTTGCCAGCTGCTCATAGCGCACCTTGTCAGAGCGGACCAGCTTGAGGACATCGTCGCCATTGCCCGCCAGCGGCTCGACGCC
>CAXSGT010000136.1:0-9210 GCA_964236835.1 uncultured Polaromonas sp. | reverse complement strand
TAGCGCCTGTCCAGCGTCATCAAATGGTTCTCGCGCTTCATCTGGAAGCGCGTCAAAAAACTGTTGCCCAGCAGCATGTACGGCATCGGCTGCGGCGTGACGACCGCATCGACGTCATAGACCTCGACATCGCCGATGCGCACCGACACCAGCTTGATGCGAAAACCATTCGCCACGCCGTTGGCGGTGGACATCCGCACCGGCTGGCCGTTCTTGTAGGCGATGCCGGCGCGGTCGGCGTCAGGCATGCTCATCGCGACGCTGGTGGCGCCGGTATCGACCATGAATTGGACCGCCCGGCCATTGATCTGGCCCGCCGTCATGAAGTGGCCGCCGCCGCTTTCGGCCAGCACGATCCGGCTGCCGCGCCCAGTGCCGCTGCCGCCCACGCTCACCGGCGCCTGGCCGACGCGCAGCGTATGGCGCTTGCCCGATTGTTCGATCACCGCTTCTTCCCCGGCGGTGGAAATAACCTTGACGCCCAGATGCGTCTCGCCGGCCGCGACCGTCTTGGGCGACGTGCCATCGACCACCAGCAACGCCTTGCCGCCCAGCATGCCAGCCAGCGCGACACTTTCAGCCCAAGCGCCAGCCGGAAGCCAAGCCAGAAAAAGAGAGACAAAAACGCCAAGAGATTTCAATGCCAGCAGGGGCCGCGAAACCGGCTTTGCCGGGCCGCAGGCGCAGCGGCCCCCTCGGGGGGCAGCGCAGTACGCGAAGCGACAAGCGTGGGGGCTCATTCTCTGAGGTTGTCGAAACTAAGCGGCAAGTCCTTGATCTCGGCGCGAATGAGCGCCATCGCCGCCTGCAGGTCGTCGCGCTTGGCGCCTGTCACCCGGACCTTGCCTTCCTGAATGGCCGCCTGCACCTTGAGCTTGCTGCCCTTGACGAGCTGCTGAATTTTTTTCGCCTGCTCAGCATCGATGCCGTCGCGCACCTTGGCGGTCTGCTTGACCTTGTCGCCGCCGATTTTCTCGACCTTGCCGATGTCCAAAAAGCGAATATCGACGCCGGCCTTGGTGAGCTTGTTGCGCAGAATGTCGTGGATCTGCTCGATCTGGAAGTCGCCGTCGCCGGTCAGCGTGATCTCCTTGTCCTTCAGCTCGATCTTGGCGCCAGTGCCCTTGAAGTCGAAGCGGGTGCCGATTTCCTTGGCCGAGTTCTCAACGGCGTTTTTGACCTTGACCAGATCGGTTTCAAGCACGGTGTCGAAGGTGGGCATGCGTGGGTTTCCAGGAAAAAGGGTGGCCGGGCGGTGAGACAATCCCGCCCATGTTAGTCGAGAAAAACGTTCCCCTCCAGCCGTGCAACAGCTTCGGCATCATGGCCAAGGCGCTCGGCCTGGTGCGGGTCGCCGGCGAGGCCGACATCGCTGCCGTGCTGCGCGACCCGGCGCTGCGGGCGGCGCCCAAATTCATTCTCGGCGGCGGCAGCAACATCGTGCTGACCGGCGACGTCAAGCCGCTGGTGCTCAAGGTCGAGATCATGGGCAGACGCCTTGCGGGCGAGACCGGCAGGATCTGGATCGTCGAGGCCGGCGCCGGCGAGAACTGGCACGAACTCGTCGCCTGGA
This sequence comes from uncultured Polaromonas sp., assembly GCA_964236835.1. Lineage (GTDB taxonomy): Bacteria > Pseudomonadota > Gammaproteobacteria > Burkholderiales > Burkholderiaceae_C > Polaromonas. Next base: position 7,637 of record CAXSGT010000136.1, on the reverse strand, counting down.
CGCTCGAAAACGGCTTGCCCGGCCTGGAAAACCTGGCGCTGATTCCCGGCACCGTCGGCGCCTCGCCGGTGCAGAACATCGGCGCCTACGGCGTCGAGCTGCAGGACCGGTTCGACTCGCTCGACGCCATCGACCTGGCGACCGGCCAGTCTTTCACGCTCGATGCCGCGCAGTGCGCTTTCGGCTACCGGGACTCGGTCTTCAAGCATGCAAGCGCCGATCCGGCGGGATTCGGGCTGGCCGGCAAGGCGCTGATCACCCGGGTGCGCTTTGCGCTGCCGAAAGCCTGGAAGCCGGTGCTCGGCTATGCCGATATCGAGAAAAAACGGCTGCAGCGCAAGCTGGAAGCGCCAAGTGCGCTACAAATTTATGAGTGGATCTGCGACATTCGCCGCGCCAAGCTGCCCGACCCGAAGCTGATCGGAAACGCCGGCAGCTTTTTCAAGAACCCGACCGTCTCGCCCGAGCAGTGCGAGGACATCATCCAGCGCGAACCGAAGATCGTCCACTACCGGCTGGCCGACGGCTCGGTCAAGCTCGCCGCCGGCTGGCTGATCGACGCCTGCGGCTGGAAGGGCAAGTCCATCGGCAACGCCGGCGTCTATGAAAAGCAGGCGCTGGTGCTGGTGAACCGGGGCGGCGCCGCCGATCCGGTTACCGGCGGCGAGGTCATGACGCTGGCCAAGGCGATCCAGACGAGCGTCTATGAGCGCTTCGGCCTGCGGCTCGAACCTGAGCCCGTGGTGGTTTGAGTATTTGCCGCACCGGCAGGCTCGGTCGTCGCTATTGATTGAATAGCTACTCAAGCCCGTCCATCATGCGGTCTGGCCATTATTGATACCCATCCGGGTTCCCGCTTTGCCAGCGCCAGGCGTCAGTGCACATGTCGGCCAGCGTGTGCCGCGCACGCCAGCCAAGCAGGCCTTGCGCCAGCGCCGGATCGGCATAGCACTGCGCGACATCGCCGGGACGGCGCGGCGCCATTTGATAAGGAACCGGGCGGCCGCTGGCCCGCTCGAACGCTCTCACCACCTCCAGCACGCTGTTGCCGCGTCCGGTTCCCAGGTTCACGGTGAAGCTTTTGCCCTGCGCCAGCAAGGCCTGCAAGGCGCTGACATGGCCGGCCGCCAGGTCCTGCACATGGATGTAATCGCGAACGCCGGTGCCGTCCGGCGTCGGGTAGTCGCCGCCATAGATATTGAGATAGGGCCGCTTGCCGATCGCCACCTGCGTCACGAACGGCATCAAATTGTTCGGAATGCCGCTCGGGTCCTCGCCGATCAGGCCGCTCGGGTGCGCGCCGACCGGGTTGAAGTAGCGCAGCACGCCCATGCGCCACGCCGGCTCGGCGACGCACAGCGCCGCCAGCATGTCCTCGATGACGAGCTTGGTGTGGCCGTACGGGTTGGTGTGCCGGCGCGGAAAATCCTCGGTGATCGGCACCGACGCCGGGTCGCCATAGACCGTCGCGCTGCTGGAAAACACCAGCGTCCGGCAGCCCGCCGCGCGCATCGCCTCCAGCAGGCTGACGGCGCCGCCGATGTTGTTGCGGTAGTACTTCAGCGGCTGGGCGACGCTTTCTCCTACCGCCTTGTCGCCGGCGAAGTGCATCACGCCGCCGATCTCGTGGCGCCGCAGGACCTCCTCGACCCAGGGCGTGTCGAGCACGTTGCCGCGCTCGCACAGCACGCTCTGGCCGGTGATTTGCCGCAATCGCTCCAGCACGGCCGGGTGGCTGTTGGAAAAATCGTCGAAGATCACCGGGCTGAAGCCGGCGCCGGACAAGGCCGCGCAGGTGTGGCTGCCGATATAGCCGGCGCCGCCGGTCAGAAGGATGTTCATAGGGTAATTGTCCGGGTGCGATGTGAAAACGACTTGGCTTCGGACGAGTTTATTCGGATGCCGCTTCGGCAGCGACCGCGACTTCGAGCGGGCTGGCCAGCACCTTGTCGATGCGCTTGCCGTCGAGATCGACCACCTCGAAGCGCCAGCCGGCGCATTCGATGCGTTCGCCCTCTCTGGGCAGATGGCCCGAGACCGACATCAGCAGGCCGGCGACGGTGTTGTAGCGCCCGCGGTCCTCGTCGGGCAGTTCCTTGATGTCGAGCCGCGCCTTGAACTCGGACACCGGCATGACGCCGTCGATCAGCCAGCTGCCGCCTTCTCGCCGGGTCGCCCAGGCGTCGGGCTGCGCGCTGGTTTGCAATTCGCCCGTGATCGCCTCGAGCATGTCCATCGGCGTGATCAGCCCATGCACAATGCCGTATTCATCGACGACGAACAAAATGCGCGTCGATCTGGCGCGGAACTGCTCGAGCAGCTCCATGCCGGTCAGGGTTTCGGGAACGAACACGGCCGGCACGGCGTAGGCGTCTATCCGGTCGGACGCCGGGGGCGCCGAGCCGGCGCCCGAATCGATCTGGCCGCGCAAGGCCAGCAGCTTGGCGACGTTGACGACGCCGACCACGTCGTCCAGGCCGCCGCGGCACACCGGGTACCAGGAGTGGCCGGTCGCGCCGGCCTTGTCGATCGCCTGCGCCAGCGTATCGGACACATCGAGCCAGACGATGCTCGAGCGCGGCAGCATGATCGACGCGAGCCGGCGCTCGTCGAGAGAAAAAACATTCTGCACCATCTGGTGCTCGTGCGCCTCAATCAGCCCGGCATCGACGCCTTCCTCCAGGCTGGCGGTGATTTCCTCTTCGGTCACGGGGCGGTCGGCGCTGTTGTCGATGCGCAGCAGCTTGAGCACCGCGTGGGTGCAGAACGACAGCAGCCAGACAAAAGGCTTGGCGCCGGCGGCGACCCATTTCATCGGCCGCGCCACCAGCGCGGCGACGGTTTCCGGATGCAGCTGGCCGATGCGCTTGGGCACCAGTTCGCCGAACACGATCGTCACGAAGGTGATGAGCGTGATGACGATGGCCGTCGCGGAAATGTCCGCCGCGCGCTGGGATGCGCCCCAGCCGTGCAGCCAGTGCGACAGCCGGCCGCTGAACGCCGCCTCGCCGATGATGCCGTTGAGCATGCCGATCGAGGTGATGCCGACCTGCACCGACGAGAGGAACTGCGTCGGGTTGTCCAGCAGCCTGAGCGCCGCCTGGGCGCCATGGCTGCCCGAGTCGGCCAGGGCCGTTAGCCGCGCTTTGCGGCTCGACGCGAGCGCCAGCTCGGACATCGAAAAAACGCCGTTGAGCAGCGTCAGCAGGGCGATAAGCAAAAAATCCATGGATCCGGCGGCAAAATGGCGACCATGGCACTTTACTGTATCGGCGACCTGCAGGGCTGCGGCGCGCCGTTTGCCCGCCTGCTGGAGAAAATCGACTTCTCGCCGAGCCGCGATACGCTTTTCCTGCTGGGCGACCTGGTGAACCGGGGGCCGGACTCGCTGGGCGTGCTGCGCCGCCTGATGGCGCTCGGCGACGCGGCGCAGTGCCTGCTCGGCAATCACGACCTGCATTTGCTGGCGCTGTGGCAGGGCGTTCGCAAGCCGGGCCGAAGCGACACCGTGCAGGCGCTGCTGGATGCTCCTGACCGCGAGGCTTTGCTCGATTGGCTGCGCCACCGCGCCATGGCGCTTCGGCGGCACGGCTGGCTGATGGTGCATGCCGGCGTGCTGCCGCAATGGAGCGCGGCGCAAACGCTGGCGCTGGCGGCCGAAGTCGAGGCGGCGCTGCGCGGGCCTGATCTGAAAGGCTTTTTGCGCGCGATGTACGGCAACACGCCCGACCGCTGGCACGATGGGCTCGAGGGCGCGGATCGGCTGCGGGTGATTGTCAATGCGCTGACGCGGCTGCGTTTTTGCACGCCGGGCGGCGCGATGGAATTCGGCAGCGCCGACGCCGCCGCCGGCGCGCCGGCGGGCTACCTGCCGTGGTTCGAGGCGCCGGGACGCGCGGCGCAGGGCACGCCGATCGCTTTCGGCCACTGGTCAACGCTGCTCGCAGGCGAGCGCCGCCCTCCGGGCCTGCGCAACAACGCGCTGCCGCTGGACACCGGCTGCGTCTGGGGCGGGCGCTTGAGCGCGGCCCGGCTGGGCGCCGCGGCGGGAGAGTTCGAGCTGGTCAGCGTGAAATGCGACGCCGCGCAAAAACCCGGGAAATAAAATCGCAGCTTTCAGGCCCCAAGCGGCAGCAGGTTGCGCCCGGCGTCTGAAAACTACCTTATTCATAGCGCTCAACGCATATGGCTATTGCGCGCCGGGCCTATTTAATCATCAAACCGGCGGACGCTAGGTGGCGCTATCCGCCGCGGCGGCGCCCGCCAGCCGCGACGCCCTGGCTGCGGCGTCGTCGGCCCAGGCGCGCGCCATGCTCGCGGCGAGCAGCAGCACGCCCGACGAGAAATAAATCCACATCAAAATCACCACCAGCGAGCCCGCGGCGCCGTAGGCGGACACCGCCGCCGCGGTCGACAGGTAGTACGCCATCAGGTATTTGCCGACCTGAAATAACACGGCGCCCGCCACCGAGCCCATCACCAGGAAGCGCAAGGCCGGCTTCGGGCCGGAGCTCATTCGCAGCAGCGACAAAAACAACGCGACGCAAAAGGAAATCGACACCACCTCGTTGAGCACCCAGACCACCTTGTCCACCGGCAGATAGCGCCCCGCCCAGGCCGACAGCATGCCCGAGAAAGTCGATACCGCCAGCGACACCAGCAGCAAAAAACCCAGCGCCAGGATGTAGGCGACGCCGCGCAGCCGCAGCGACGCGCTGTGCCACCATTTCTGCTTGGGCACCTCGCCCCTGCCCTGCCGCCAGACGCGCTCGAAGGCGTCCTGCAGTTCGGCGAACACGCCCGTCGCGCCCGACAGCAGCAGCAGAAATGCAAAAATCGACGCGGTGATGCCCTGGGCCGGCTCCTTGGCGCTGGTCAGCGCCTGCTGGACGACCTGCGCGCCCTGCTCGCCGATGACGGCGCGAATCTGCGCCACCAAGCTGGTCTCGATATAGCTGCGGTCGAGCCACCAGCCCATCAGCGCGACCAGCAGCACCAAGAGCGGCGCCAGGCTCAAGATGCCGTAGAACGACATCGCCGCGCTCATGCGCAGCCCATCGGCGTCGAGCCACTGATTGACCGCGCGCAGCAAAGTTCGATAGCCGGCCTTGAGCATGGCCAGCGCATGCGTTGGCAGGCTGGCAAGTGGGGCGGGTGTTGAATCGGCCATCATCTCTACGCCAGGCGCCAAGCCGTTCGGGCAAGCGCCTCAATCGCCGGTTTTGAACAGCGCGGCGACCTTTTTCCTGGGCTTGATGTTCGACGACATGCCGCTGCGGCCAGGGTTTGCCTTGGCCGCGGCTTCCCAGGACGGCTGCGCCGGCGCCGCTGCGCTCGGCTCATAGGGCTGGTCGAAAAATGGGTCGCGCGACGCCGCCGGCTGGCGATGCGGGGAATAGTCGCGCCGCTCGCGGCGTTCGGTGCGCTCGCGCAACGGCAGAGCCGGCGCGGCGTCCGCCGCCCGTCCGTCGTCGCCGCCCCGGTACATGCGCCGGCCGTCGTTGATGCGGCCCTGCACGCTGATGCGCGGCGTGTCTTCGTCGAACTCCAGCGGCTCGAGCTCGATCTTGGTCTTGATCAGCCTTTCGATATCGTCCACCAGGCGCTGGTCGCCGCCGGCGACAAAGCTCACCGCCAGCCCCGCCGTGCCGGCGCGGCCGGTGCGGCCGATGCGGTGCACATAGTCCTCGGCATTGAAGGGAACGTCGAAATTGAACACCGCTGGCACGTCCTTGATGTCGAGCCCGCGCGCCGCGACGTCGGTGCAGACCAGCAGATCGACCTCGCCGCTCTTGAACGATTCGAGCGCCTTGAGCCGCTCGTCCTGGCTCTTGTCGCCGTGCAGCGCGGTGGTGATCAAGCCCTCGCGCTCGAGCGAGCGCGCCAGCTTGGCGCAGCCGAGCTTGCTGTTGACGAAGACAAAAGCCTGCTTCATGCCGCGCGCCTTGAGGATCTGGTGCAGCGCGCGGCGCTTGTCGTCGGCGCCGACGCTGTAGAAATGCTGCTCGACCGTTGACGCCGCGATCTGGGTGCGCTCGATCTCGATCGTCACCGGGTCGTGCAGGTAGCTCGACGCCAGCCGCTTGATCTCGGGCGAGAACGTCGCCGAAAACAGCAGCGTGATGCGCTGCTTGGGCAGGTAGCTCAGGATGCGCTGCAGGTCGGGCAGAAAGCCGATGTCGAGCATCCGGTCGGCCTCGTCGAGCACGACATATTCGACCTGGTTGAGCACCGCGTTCTTGGCCTCGATATGGTCGAGCAGCCGGCCCGGCGTGGCGACCAGCACCTCGACGCCTTTTTTCAGCTCCAGCGTCTGCGGCTTCATGTCCATCCCGCCGAACACCACGGCGCTGTTGAGATTCGTGTATTTGGCGTACAGCTTGACCTGCTCGGCCACCTGCACCGCCAGCTCGCGCGTCGGCAGCAGCACGAGCGCGCGCACCGGGTGGCGCGCCGGCGAGGTCGATGGGTTTTCGTGCTTCATCATGCGCTGCAGCAGCGGCAGCGCGAACGCGGCGGTCTTGCCGGTGCCGGTCTGCGCCGCGCCCATCACGTCGCGGCCCTGCAGCACCACCGGAATCGCCTGCTCCTGGATCGGGGTCATGGTTTCGTAGCCCATTTCGGCCACGGCGCGCGCCAGCGGTTCAGCCAGCGAAAGATTGGAAAAAGAAGATGTCATTTAGCCCGGTATTGTCGCACTACAGGGTAACTACCTGATTTTGCGGGGCAAGCAGAATAAAGATATGGAAGTCCTTCAACGCGGAGAAGTTGGAGAACACGGAGGACGCAGAGAATGTAAAGATTGGCATGAGACAAATTTTTACCGCATCTTCTCCGCGTCCTCCGGTTTCTCCGCGCCTCCGCGTTGAAGGCTGTTTACGACTGCGAATCCGCGCAGTTACAGATTCTGGGCGCCAAACGTGTCGCAAGCCTTGATGGCGCCGCTTTTCAGCCCGGCGTCGAACCAGTGCTGGCGCTGGGCGCTGGTGCCGTGGGTGAAGCTCTCGGGAACGATTCGCCCGGTGCTGGCTTTTTGCAGGGCGTCGTCGCCGATCTTGGCGGCGGCGTTCATCGCTTCCTCGACATCGCCCTGCTGCAGAATCTGCCGCGAGGCTTGGGCATGGTTGGCCCAGACGCCGGCGAAGCAGTCGGCCTGCAATTCGAGCCGCACGCTTAAGGCGTTGTATTCGACCCGGCTGGCGCGGGCGCGCATCTGGTCCATTTTGTCGCTGATGCCGAGCAGGTTCTGCACATGGTGGCCGACTTCATGGGCGATCACATACGCCTGGGCGAAGTCGCCGGGCGCGCCGAGCTTGTTTTTCAGCGTTTCGTAAAAACCCAGGTCGATGTACAACTTCTGGTCGCCAGGGCAGTAAAACGGCCCCATCGCCGCCTGTCCCTGGCCGCACGCGGTCTGCGTCGCGCCCCGGAAGAGCACCAGCCGCGGCTCGCGGTAAGTGCTGCCGGCCTTGGCGAAGATATCCTTCCAGACATCCTCGGTATCGGCCAGGATGGTGGAGACGAAAGCCGCCATGCGGTCGTTGGCCGGCGGCGCCTGCGCGGGCGCTTGCTGCTGCTGCACCTGCGCAGGCGGCGAGCCGCTCCTCGACAACCTTGTACGCAGCTTGCCCGGCGGT
>CAXSGT010000135.1:0-9212 GCA_964236835.1 uncultured Polaromonas sp. | reverse complement strand
AAAGGAATTGAGGTGCTCGGGCCGGGGCGTGTAGCCGATGGCCGATTCGCCGCCGCCGAACAGCTCCAGCTCGAAGCCCAGGAGGTTGACAAAGGGGATCTCGGCGCCGAAATTCAGCACCGGTCAGCCTCCGGTGATCGCCGACACGCCGCCATCGACCGCCAGCCACTGCCCGGTGATGTGCTTGCCGGCGTCCGACGCGTACAGCACGCACAGCCCCTTCAAGTCTTCATCGTCGCCCAGCCGGCCGAGCGGCGCATGGCCGGCGAGCTTGTCCTCGCCCAGGCTTTTCAGCGTTCCCATCGTCATCCTGCTGGGGAAAAAGCCGGGGCAGATCGCGTTCACGGTGATGTTGTAGCCGCCCCATTCGCAGCCCAGCGCGCGGGTGAAATTGACCACCGCGCCCTTGGACGTGTTGTAGGCGATCGTCGTCATCTCGCGCGGATTGCCGCCCAGGCCGGCGATCGACGCGACGTTGATGATGCGACCGCCGGTGTAGCCCGCGGGTCCCTCCCCGCGGGACCGCGGAATCATGCTGCGCTTGGCGATGTGCTGCGACAAGATGAAGTAGCCGCGGATATTGAGGTTCATCACCTTGTCCCAGGCATCGACCGGATGGTCCTCGGCCGGCGCGCCCCAGGCCGCGCCGGCGTTGTTGACGAGGATATCGACCTGGCCGAAGCGCCGCAGGGTTTCATCGGCCAGCGCGCGGATGTCGGCTTCCTTCGCGCAGTCAGCGGCGATCCAATCTGCGTCGATGCCCGCCGCCTTTAGCTCGCCGGCGGCGTTGACCAGGTCGTCCGCCTTGCGCGAACTAAGCATGACCCTGGCGCCGGCCTCGCCGAGCGCCTCGGCCAGCTGCAGGCCCAGGCCGCGCGAGCCGCCGGTGACGAGCGCGGTCTTGCCTTTGAGGTCGAAAAGTTGCTGGATCGTGCGGGTCATGAGTCGTCCTTGGGAAGTAGAAACTTTGATCTCAAGAATCAGCCTTAATTTTCGAGCGCACATAGATCAGCAAAAAGCCGACAACGGCTAGCAGCGCGCCGCCGGCCAGCAGCAGCCAGCCGGTGTCGTCGTCGGCCGGCAGCACCCACCAGCCGAGGATCAGCGCCAGCAGGCCGGCGTAAATCAGCACCCAGGTCAGGCGCTCGATGCGTTGCACGGACTTGCTTGACGCCGTTTGGGACGAATGCTTGAAAAAAGCCATCAGAACGCCTCTTCGGGCAACTCGGCACAGATCGCATCGCGCGTTTCGACCACCTTCGGCCAGGCGCCGATTTTCGGCAATTCATACCGATAAAAATAGCGTTTTTCGCCCATCCAGCCTAGGGTTTCAGCTATTGATTCAGTAGCATCGAGCTTTAGCGAGGCAAGCGCCACGTCAGGCCAGATCCAGGCCAGGACGGTGTGGCCGAGCGCTTGCATAGACGGCACGGCATTGGCCAGCGCCTCGCCGCGCTGGCCGGTGGCCCTTCTTTGCAAGTTCCCATTCACGTTTAAGAACTCGCTGACAAACCGAAGTGAAATCTGCATTTACCGAGTACTTCGCTTGAATGTCATCTGCCATGTGGGCGTTGCCGTGTGTAAGGCCAACACAAACTAAGACTTCCAGCAAGGCAAGTAGCGCGCCAACAATTTGATCGTGTACCGATCAAAGCACCTCGAACACGCCGGCCGCGCCCATGCCGCCGCCAATGCACATCGTCACGCAGACCCGTTTTGCGCCGCGCCGCCGGCCTTCGATCAGCGCATGGCCGGTCAGGCGCTGGCCCGACACGCCGTACGGGTGGCCGACGGCGATCGCGCCGCCGTTGACGTTGAGCCGGTCCATTGGAAGGCCGAGCTTGTCGGCGCAATACAGCACCTGCACGGCGAAGGCTTCGTTCAGCTCCCACAGGTCGATGTCGGCGATGCGCATACCGAGCCGCGCCAGCACTTTGGGGACGGCGAACACCGGCCCGATGCCCATTTCCTCGGGCTCGCAGCCGGCGACCGCAAACCCTAGAAAGCGGCCCAGCGGCGCGACGCCTTTTCGTTCGGCGACTTTTTCGTCCATCACCACCACGGCGCCGGCGCCGTCGGAAAACTGGCTGGCGTTGCCGGCAGTGATGACGCCGCCCGGAAGCGCCGAGCGCAGGCCGCTGATGCCTTCCTTGGTCGTTCCGGGACGAATGCCTTCGTCCTTGCTCACGGTCAGCTGCTTCGTCGTCAAACCCATCACCGGATCGACCACGCCGCCAGTCACGGTGATCGGCGCGATCTCGGCGTCGAAGAGGCCCGCGGCCTGCGCGGCGGCGGCTTTTTGCTGGCTGCCCGCGCCATATTCGTCCATGCGGTCGCGGCTGATGCCGTAGCGCTTGGCGACCAGCTCGGCGGTTTGCAGCATGTTCCAGTAAATCTCGGGCTTGTGCTTGGCGAGCCAGTCCTCGCGCAGCATGTGGGTGTTCATCTCCTGCTGCACGCAGGAGATGCTTTCGACGCCGCCGGCGACATAGATATCGGCCTCGCCGGCGAGCACGCGCTGCGCCGCCGAGGCGATGGTCTGCAGGCCGGACGAGCAAAAGCGGTTCACCGTCACGCCCGAGACGGTGACCGGGCAGCCGGCGCGCAACGCGATCTGGCGCGCGATGTTGGCGCCGGTCGCGCCTTCGGGCGTGGCGCAGCCCATGATCACGTCATCGGCCTCGGCCGGCTCGATGCCGGCGCGCGCCATGGCGTGCTGGACGGCATGGCCGCCGAGCGTCGCGCCGTGCGTCATGTTGAACGAGCCCTTCCAGCTTTTGGCCAGAGGAGTGCGGGCGGTGGAAACGATTAAGGCTGAGGTCATGAATTTCTCCGGAATAAGGGGGCGTGGGCTTGGCTAGCCGATCGTCAGTTGAAGGTCTTGCCGCCTTCGGCCAGCCGGGCCAGCAGCGGCGCGGGTTGCCAGAAGCTGGCGTCGTCGAGCGGATTCTTCGCGAAGCGGTTCATCGCCTGCACCACGTTGAAAAGGCCGACCTCGTCGGCATACAGCATCGGGCCGCCCCGGTACACTGGAAAGCCGTAGCCCATGATGTACACCATGTCGATGTCGCCAGCCTTCGACGCGATGCCCTCTTCCAGGATGTGCGCGCCCTCGTTCACCAGCGCATAGACCAGGCGCTGGACGATTTCGTCGTCGGACACCTTGCGCGGCGTGATGCCCAATGAGGCGCGGTGTTGCTCGATCATCGCAACGACCTCCTGGTTCGGAATCGCGTCGCGCTTGCCGGGCGCGTAGTCGTACCAGCCGGCGCCGGTTTTCTGCCCGAACCGGCCTTGTTCGCACAGCAGGTCGGCGGTCCTGCTGTATTTCATGTCGGGCTTTTCCTGGTAGCGGCGCTTGCGGATCGCCCAGCCGATGTCGTTGCCGGCCAGGTCGCCCATGCGAAACGGCCCCATGGCGAAACCGAAGTTTTCGATCGCCTTGTCCACCTGCCCGGGCGTGCAGCCTTCGTCGAGCAAAAAGCCGGCCTGCCGGCCATATTGCTCGATCATGCGGTTGCCGATAAAGCCGTCGCAAACACCCGAGACGACCGCCGTCTTGCGGATTTTTTTTGCGACCGTCATGACCGTCGCCAGCACGTCCTTCGCCGTTTTTTCGCCGCGTATGACTTCGAGCAGCTTCATGATGTTGGCCGGGCTGAAGAAATGCAGGCCGACGACATCCTGGGGACGCTTGGTGAACGAGGCGATCTGGTTCAGGTCGAGCGTCGAGGTGTTCGACGCGAGAATCGCGCCGGGCTTCATGACGCGGTCGAGTTCCGTGAAAACTTTTTCCTTCACGCCCATGTCCTCGAACACGGCCTCGATGACCAGGTCGGCGTCCTTCAGGTCGTCGTAACTCAGCGTGGTGCTAAGCATTGCCATGCGCTGGTCGTACTTGTCTGCCTTCAGCTTGCCTTTCTTGAGCTGCGATTCATAATTTTTGCGGATGGTCGCGATGCCGCGGTCGAGCGCCTCTTGCTTCATCTCGAGCATCTTGACCGGAATTCCAGCGTTCAAAAAGTTCATCGCGATGCCGCCGCCCATCGTTCCGGCGCCGATGACGGCGACGGAATTGATCGCGCGCTGCGGCGTGTCGGCGGGCACATCGGGTATTTTCGATGCCGCCCGCTCGGCCTGGAAGATGTGCCGCAGCGCGCGGCTTTCGGGCGTCCACATCAGGTTGATGAAAAATTCGCGTTCGATGCGCATGCCCTCGTCGAATTTTTGTTTGGTCGCGGCTTCGACCGCGTCGACGCACTTGAGCGGCGCGGGGAAATTCTTCGCCATGCCTTTGACCATGTTGCGGGCGAACTGGAAATAGGCGTCGCCGTTGCGGTGCCTGCACGGCAGATTGCGCACCAGTGGCAGCGGGCGGACATCGGCGATCGAGTTAGCAAAAGCAAAAGCTTCTTCGGCCAGCGTTTGGGCCGAAGCGGCCATTTTGTCGAACAGTTTTTGCCCCGGAACCATGGCCAGCAGCTCAGCTTTGACCGGCTCGCCGCTGACAATCAGGTTCAGCGCCGGCTCGACGCCGAGCGCGCGCGGCAGGCGCTGCGTGCCGCCCGCGCCGGGCGTCAGGCCAAGCTTGACTTCGGGCAGCGCGATGCTGCAGCCCGGCGCGGCGATGCGGTAATGGCAGCCGAGCGCCAGCTCGAGACCGCCGCCCATGCAGACCGAGTGGATCGCGGCGACGACCGGTTTCGCCGAATTTTCGACCGCCTGGATGACGCTGAGCAAATTGGGCTCCTGCAGCGCCTTGGGTGAGCCGAATTCCTTGATGTCCGCGCCGCCCGAAAAAGCCTTGCCGGCGCCGGTAATAACGATGGACTTGACGGCGTCGTTGGCATTGGCTTTTTGCAGGTGGTCCGTCAGGCTCAAGCGGCTGGCGTGCCCCAGGCCGTTCACCGGCGGGTTGCTCAGGGTGATAAGGGCCACCGAGCCATGGACTTCATAAAGCGTTGTCATTGGAATGATCCTTCCTGGTTTGAAATTTGTGGGTCAATGAGCAGGCGGCTTGCGCTGGACGCGTTATATCGCCAGCTAAAAATAGTACGACCGTTCTTTTATTATCGACGAAAGACCATTGCTTGCAGAAGAAAAAAGCGGCCGCCCGTGGCAGTGAACATCATTTTTTCTATACCTCCAGCCATTCCTTTCGCGTATTGCCGTCGGCCCGCAGGCTGTCCGGCGTACCGTCGAACACGATGCTGCCGTGGCCCATTACCAGCGCCCGGTCTGAAATCGCCATCGCGATCGTCAGCTTCTGCTCGATCAGCAACACCGAGATGCCCTTCGCCTTTAGCGTTCGCAAATAGGCGCCGACCAACTCGACGATTTTCGGCGCGAGGCCCTCGGTCGGCTCGTCGATGATAAGCAGGTCCGGGTCGCCCATCAGGGTGCGGCACAGCGTGAGCATCTGCTGCTCGCCGCCCGACAGCACACCGGCTTCGGTGTGCTGGCGTTCGCGCAGCCGGGGAAAGAGGCTATACATGTCGGCAAATGACCAGCGCGAGGCTTTTGCCCGGCCTTTCTGGCCGAGCAGCAGATTTTGCTGAACGGTGAGCTGCGGGAAGATGTCCCGGTTTTCCGGCACGTAGCCCAGGCCGAGATGGGCGATCTGGTAGGCTTTTTTGCCGACGATTTCGGCGTTTTTCCAGATGATCGAGCCCTGGCAATCGACCAGCCCCATGATGGCTTTCGCGGTGGTCGAGCGGCCAGAGCCGTTGCGCCCGAGCAAAGCGACGATCTCGCCGGGGAGCACCTCGAATGAGACGCCGTGCAGCACATGGCTTTTGCCGTAAAAGGCGTTCAGGTCGGTCAGTTTCAGCATCTCAGTGCGCCTGCCCTTGTTCGCTGGCGGCGGATGACCCCAGGTACGCCTCCTGGACGCGCGGGTCGGCGCGAACCGCTTCGGGCGCGTCGTAGGCGATCACTTCGCCATACACCAGCACGGCGATCTTGTCGGCCAGGCCGAACACCACGCCCATGTCGTGCTCGACCGTCAGCAGCGTTTTGCCGACCGTGACCTCCTTGATAAGGCCGATAAAGCGGCTGGTCTCCGAGCGGCTCATGCCGGCGGTCGGCTCGTCAAGCAGGATCACCCTGGCGCCCCCGGCGAGGGTGATGCCGATTTCAAGTGCGCGCTGCTCGGCATAGGTCAGATGCGTCGCCAGCGTATCGCGCTTTCTGTCGAGCTTGATCAGCGCCATCAGTTCATCGGCCCGCGCATTGGCGTCGTCCAGATTGGCCAGGAATTTCAGAAAAGTATATTTGTAGCCTAGGCTCCAGAGCACGCCGCAGCGAAGGTTTTCAAACACGCTGAGCTTAGGGAAAATGTTCGTGATCTGAAAACTGCGCGACAGCCCGAGCCGGTTGATCTCAAAGGGGCGTTTGCCCTGGATTTCATGGCCACCCAGCAGCACCTGTCCGCTCGTCGGCGCAAAGCGGCCGCTGATCAAATTGAACAGCGTCGATTTGCCGGCGCCGTTCGGGCCGATGACGGCGACGCGCTCCCCGGCCTGGACGGCCAGGTCGATGCCGCGGATGATTTCGGTTTTTCCAAAACTCTTGCGCAAGCCCTTGAGTTCGAGCGCGTGAACCTGCCCCGGCTGCGTGCTCACAAGGCCTCCCTACGCAGGATTTCCTGCTCTATCGACTGCTGCGCATCGCCCCACTTGAGCGCGAAACGGCGCCGCAGCGGCTCGAACAGCGCCAGGCCCGCGAGCATGAGCGCGGCGGCCGCGCCCCAAGTCGCCGGCGCCGCCGCATCAAGGTTCAGCCCCATGAAACGCAGCCGCGAGCCGAGCGCCGCATCGAGCTGCAGGTGGTACAGCATCTCGATCATGGCGGCGGCGCCGGCGAATGCAATGAGGCCGGCAGCCAGCAGGGCGGCGTAATGCGGCAGCAGCGCCTTGAGCCTGCCGAATGCCGCCATGCGCGCATTCATCATGACGAGGCTGGCAAAGCCGCCCGGCGCAAACATGACCATGAAGAGAAACAGCAGGCCGAGGTACAGCAGCCACGCCTTGGTGAATTCGCTCAGCAGCACGAAGGCGAGCACCATCAGCACCGCGCCGATGATCGGGCCGAAGAAAAAGGTCGCGCCGCCTAGAAACGTGAACAGCAAATAGGCGCCCGAGCGATAACCGCTGACGACTTCCGACGTGACGATTTCAAAATTCAGCGCCGCCAGCCCGCCGGAAATTCCAGCGAAAAAAGCCGCGATCAGGAACGACAGGAAACGTACTTTCTGCGTGTCGTAGCCGACGAATTCGACGCGCTCGGGGTTGTCTCGCACCGCGTTGAGCATGCGGCCCAAGGGCGTTCGGGTGAAAGCGTACATCAGGCAGGTAGAGACGAAGGTGTAGAGCGCGATCAGGTAATAGAGCTGGATTTGCGGGCCGAAGGTGATGCCCAGCGGCTTCGGGCCGGTGACGCGGTTGCCTGAAACGCCGCCCTCGCCGCCGAAAAATTCGGGAAACATCAGCGACATCGCCCAGACCAGCTCGCCGATGCCGAGCGTGATCATGGCGAACGTCGTCGCCGACTTTTTCGTCGTGACCCAGCCGAGAACCAGCGCCGTCGCCAGCCCCGCCAGCCCGCCCGCCAGCGGAATCAGGCTCACCGGCAGCGGCAGGCGCCCCTGGCTGACGGCGTTCAGCGCATGGATCGCGATGAACGCGCCCAAGCCGGAATAGACCGCATGGCCGAAGCTGAGCATTCCGCCCTGGCCGAGCAGCATGTTGTAGCTCAGGCAGACGATGATGGCGATGCCCATCTGCGACAAGATGGTGTGGCCCAGGCTGCTGGTGAAGATCAGCGGCGCAACTGCAAGCACCGCTGCGAAAAAACTCCAAATCAGCAAGCGACCACGGTTCAGCGGCCTCGAGGGACGGGGTGATGCTGGTAATGCTGACATGGCGCGCTAGCCTTCCCGCGTGCCCATAAGGCCCTTGGGCCGGAAAATCAGCATCAGCACCAAAAACAGGTAGGGCAGGATCGGCGCGATCTGGCTGATCTTGAGCTTGAGCACCGCATAGCCGAAAGTTTGCGGCGTCACGGAGGCGCCCAGCATGGCCAAGGCGCTCATGAGCGAGCTGTCGATCGCCACGGCGAAAGTCTGGATCACGCCGATCAGCACCGAAGCGACAAAAGCGCCGGCGAGCGAGCCCATGCCGCCGACCACCACGACCACGAAGATGATCGAGCCGACGGCCGCGGCCATGCCGGGTTCGGTGACAAAGGCGTTGCCGCCGATGACGCCCGCCAGCCCGGCCAGCGCGGCGCCGCCGCCGAACACCAGCATAAAGACGCGCGGCACGTTGTGCCCCAGCGCCTCTACGGTTTCCGGATGCGTCAGCGCCGCCTGGATCACCAGCCCGATGCGGGTTTTTTTAAGCAGCAGCCACACCGCCGCCAGCATGCACAGCGCGACCGCCATCATGAAGCCCCGGTAGATCGGGAACTGGCTGCCGTAGAGCGTAAAGAGCGGGCCCTTGAGCGCGTCCGGAACACGGTAATCGACCGCGATGCGGCCCCAGACCAGCTGCACCAGTTCGACCAAAATATAGCTCAGGCCGAAAGTAATCAAGAGCTCGGGCACATGGCCGAACTTGTGCACCCGGCGCAAGCAGAATTTCTCGAACGCGGCGCCGATCAGGCCGACCAGCAGCGGCGCGATGATAAGTGCGGGCCAGAATCCGACCAGGCGGCTGACGCTGTAGCCGAAGTAGGCGCCGAGCATGTAAAACGCTGCGTGCGCGAAATTGAGCACGCCCATCAGGCTGAAGATCAGCGTCAGGCCCGAGCTCAGCATAAACAGCAAAAGTCCGTAGCTCAAGCCGTTCAACAGCGAAATCGTGAAAAATTCCATTCGGCGTGCGTCAGTCGGCGGCTTGGCGGCCAGGCGCGGCGCTCGAAGTCACGCCAAGCCGCTCACGGGCGCTGCATCTGGCAGCTGGTCGGCGTGCTGGCGATATAGGCGTCGATGTATTTGACCGGCGCGAAGGTATAGCCGGTGTTTTCGACGTTGTAGCTGTTTTTCGCATCGACTTTTTGCCATTTCGAGACGAACAAACCCTGCTGCAGCTGATGGTCCGACTTGCGCATTTGCGAATCGCCGTTAAAGCCCTTGAAAGACAGGCCTTCCAGGGCGGCGGCGACCTTCATTGGATCGGTCGATTTCGCCTTGGCCATCGCTTCGGACAGCA
>CAXSGT010000134.1:0-9238 GCA_964236835.1 uncultured Polaromonas sp. | reverse complement strand
CCCAGCCCGAGCAGAAACAGCGCCGCGACGAACTGCCTGAACTCGATGCCCGACAGCGCGATCAGCACGCAGACGACATTGAGCGCCAGCCCGACGGCCATGATGGGCAGCGTGCCGAAGCGCCGCAGCAGGTGGCCGGTGAAAAACCCCGGCGCGAACATGCCGATGACGTGCCACTCGAGCACCAGCGCCACGTCGGAAAACGGCAGGCCGCAAATCTGCATCGCGATCGGCGTCGCGGCCATCAGCAAATTCATCACGCCGTAGCCGAGCGCGCCGGCGCCTGCGGCGACAATGAAAACCGGCTGGCGCATGATTTCGCCCAAGGGGCGGCCGCCGCCGGGGGCGCCGCTTTGCTTCGCCGATGGCGCAGGAAAGCTGATAAAGGCGAGCAAGGCCATGGCGAGCAGCGCCACGCCGGCCAGCGCCAGGTACGCGCCGGCAAAAGGCACGGCAGTCAGCCCGCGCGTTCCGGCCGCCAGGTTCGGCCCGACGACCGCGCCGATCAGTCCGCCGGCCATGACGAGCGAAATCGCTTTTTCACGGAACGCCGGCATCGCCAGCTCGGCCGCGGCGAACCGGTACAGCTGCGCATTGGCGTTGTAGTAGCCCGCCACCACCGTCGCCGCCACCAGCAGCCAGAAATTCTTGCTGTAGGCGGCGTAGCAGCACAGCAGCGCTGACAGCACCGCCACCGCCAGCCCGAGCTGGAACGACGTCTTGCGGCCGAAAAGCCGCTGCGTGCGCGCGACCAGGCCGGTCGAGAGCGCGCCGCCGACGACATAGCCCATGACCGGCAGCGTCGCCATCCAGCCCAGCGGCGCCAGGTTCAGGCCGACCAGCCCGTTGATGGCGATGAAGGTGACATTGTTGGTCAGGAACAGGCCCTGGCAGATGGCGAGCAGCCAGAGGTTGCGGTTCATGGCGGGCCGGCCGCGGCCCGGGCGGCGGGAAGGGCGGCGATCAGCGAGCCTGCCGGACGGCATGATAAGGCATTGGGCATAGGGCGTCCGGTTGGCCTGGGGTGCGAAAAATATTCTACAGGCATAAAACCTTGGCGGCTGCCCGGCGTCGGCCGCCTGCACAGGGAATGACCTGATGAAGCCGAGCCATCAGAAAGATAAGATGGCAGCCGCGGCGCCGGCGTTGTCGGCAGGCGCGCGGGCTTCGGCAACCAACCGGCAAAAGGAAATCATTCATGCACCGTTTCGCTTCAACCCTGGCTTCGATCCTCGCGCGGGCGACTTTCATCGCGGCCGCCTGCGCCGGCTTGCCGGCCCTGGCGCAAGCGCAAAGCTATCCGACCCGGCCGATCAAGGTGATCGTGCCGACCGCGCCCGGCGGCGGCTATGACGCGATCGGCCGGTTTTTGTCCGACAAGCTCGCGCCCGAGCTCGGCCAGCCGCTGGTCGTCGAAAACCGCACCGGCTCGGGTTCGGTCGTCGGCACCCAGGCAGCCGCCCAGGCGCCGCCGGACGGCTACACCCTGGTCGTCGGGGGCCTGACCAACATCGCCTTCAACCCGGGCCTCTATGACAAACTGCCGTACAAATCCAGCGACTTCACACCGGTGGCGCTGGTGGGCACTTTTTCCTACACGCTGGTCGCGCGCAAGGACTTGGCGCAATCGACCTTGCGCGAAATCATCGATTTCGCCAAAGCGAATCCGGGCAAGCTGACGGTCGCGACCGCCGGCCCAGGCACCGGCCAGCAGGTGACGGCGGCGCTGCTCAAGAACTTGGCGAAGATCGATATTCTTGAAGTTCCCTACAAGGGCGCGCAGCCGGCCTACACCGATCTCTTCGGCGGCCGGGTCGATTTGTTTTTCGACAACACCGCGACCGTGCGGCCCTTCCTCGAAGCCGGCCGGGTCAAGGCCATCGTGACGTCGAACGCCGGGCGCGACCCGATGGTGCCGCAGGTGCCCGACGGCCGCGAGGCGGGGCTGCCGGGCCTGGCGGTCGAGAGCTGGATTGGCCTGTTTGCGCCGGCCAATACGCCCCAGCCGGTCATCGAGAGGCTGCAGGCCGCGGTCGCCAAGGCGATGCAGGGCCCGGACGCGGCCAAGCGCCTGGAGACGATCGGCATCCGGCCGCTGTCGATGCCGCCGAAGGAAACCGAGCGCTTTGTCAAAGCCGAAACGGAGAAATGGACGAAATTTCTGCACAGCGCCGGCATCAAGGCGGAATGAATAAAACCAAGCCCTGCAAAAAGGCTAGGCGAAGCGGCGTCAAGCCAGGCGCGACAGGCACGCCAGCGGCGCGGTTTCAGCGCGCAGCACGCGCGGCCCCAGGCTGACGGGGGCAAAGCCGCAGGCGATGGCGGCGGCTTCCTCGGCGGCGCTCAGGCCGCCTTCGGGGCCGCTTAGAAACAGCAGCTCGCCGCTGCCCGCGACGGCCTCGCCAAGCGGGCGCGCGCCGTGTCGCAGCGACAGCAAAAGCTTCGAGCCGTTCAAGCCGTTTGGCTCGGCATTGGAGTCTGCCCGCGCCTGGCCGGCCACGCCCTTGAGCCAGTCGGCCAGCGCCCGCACCTCGTGAATCCGCGGCAGCCGGTTGCGCCCGCACTGCTCGCACGCCGCGATGGCGATGCCGCGCCAGTGCGCCACTTTCTTGTCGGCGCGCTCGGCGCTCAGGCGCAGCACGCCGCGCTCGCTCAGCACCGGCTGGATGCTGGCCGCGCCGAGCTCGGTCGCTTTTTCCACCAGCCAGTCCATGCGGTCGTTGGCCGGCATGCCGACGACCAGATGAATCGCGCGCGCCGCCTCGCGGAACGTGGCGCTCCAGGCGCCGACGGCGACCTCGACAGTGCCGCGGCCCATGCGCTCGATGGTGGCGTCGAATTCGCCTTCGGCGGCGCCTTGCCCGTTGAACAGCGTGATGCGCTCGCCCGGCTGCAGCCGCAGCACCTGTACATGGCGCGCGGCGCGCTCGGGCAGGCAGACCCGCGTTCCGGCTGCCAGCGCCACGTCGGCATAAAAACGCGCGCTCACGGCGTTGCGGCCAATTTGGAAAAAACGCGGTTTGATATTAAAATAATAGCTATAAACCTATACCCAGTATGCGCAAAACGCCTTTTTGACATCAAAACGTGTAGCCCACGCGGGTTTCGTTGCCTTCGATCTCGTCGAGCAGCACCATCAGCGGCCCGAGCGACCGGTAGCGGGCACAGGTGGCGCGGGCGTATTTGATGAAGCGCGGCGTGTCGAGCAGGTATTTCGGCTTGCCGTCGCGCAGGCTCAGGCGGGCGAAGATGCCGAGCACCTTGAGGTGGCGCTGCAGCCCCATCCATTCGACCGCGCGGTAGAACTCGCCGAAATCGTCGCCCACCGGCAGGCCCGCCTTGCGCGCCTTTTGCCAGTAGCGCACCGTGACGTCGAGCACGAACTCCTCGTCCCAACTGAGGAAGGCGTCGCGCATCAGGCTGGCGATGTCGTACGTGATCGGTCCATACACGGCATCTTGAAAATCGAGCACGCCGAGCTCGCCGCTCGCCGAAACCATCAGATTGCGCGGCATGAAGTCGCGATGAACAAAGACGCGCGCGCCGCCCAGCGAGTCGAGGTTGCTCGCCTTGATCAGCGCGAAGACGGGTTCGAGCCGGCCCATCAGGCCAGCGTCCAGCGCAAAGCCGCGGTACCGGCCGACATACCATTCGGGGAACAGCGCCAGCTCGCGCGCCAGCAGCGCGTCATCGTAGAGCGGCAGCACGCCGGGCCGGGACGCCAGCTGCCAGCGCAGCAACAGGTCCAGCGCATCCATATAAAGGTCAAGGCACGCCGGCGTCGGCTCGGCGCTGGCCAAGGGCGCGGCGGGCGGCGCGATCACATCGAGCATCGTCTGCGCGCCCAGGTCGGTCAGCAGCATGAAGCCCTGCGCTTCGTCCCATGCCAGCACGCGCGGCGCATTCAAGCCCGCGTCGGCCATGAGGGCCGCCACCTTGATGAAAGGCGCGCAGTCTTCCCTGGCCGGCGGCGCGTCCATGATGATTCGGCTGCCCGCGCCGCCGGCGCTGTCGATCCTGAAATAGCGGCGAAAGCTGGCGTCGGCCGACGCCAGCCGCACGGTGTCGATTTGCAACGCGTGCTGCGGCGCGACGGCGGCCAGCCAGTGCGCGAAGGCGGCGGCGCGCGCCGGGTCGGGCCAGTCGATCAGCGGAGCAACAATCATGTTTTCGGGCCAGTGGCCGGTGCGGCGCCCCGGCGAAGGCGCGGCAAGGGCGGGTAAAGCGTCATGGATAATCGGCCTGATTTTACAAACCGGTTTATCCCATACAAACGATGCGCCGCGCATCCCGCTGCTTTTTTATTCTTTCGCCGGTGGCCCGGGCGGTTTCCCGGCGGGTGTTGTTCGCGGCGCTCGGCATGGCCGGCGCCGGTGCCGGCCATGCCCAGGCGCCCGCCCTGCCGGCCGGCCCGCCGCTTGACCTGAAGCGCTCGCCCGCGCTGAGCGAAACCCTGCCGAAAACACCCGGCGCCGAGGGGCCGACCTTTGTCTTCGGCGACCGGGTGTCGGGGCGCCCGGACCTGGAAACCGTGATCGACGGCAACGCCGAGCTGCGCCGCGGCGCCAAATCGCTGCGCGCCGACCACATCGAGTACTACCAGCCCGACGATCAGCTCAAGACCCGCGGCAATGTGCGCATCAACAACGCCGGCAACCGCTTCGAGGGCCCGGCGCTCGAGCTCAAGCTCGACCGCTTCGAGGGCTTTTTCACGCAGCCGAGCTACCGCTTCCTGGTCAACCACGGCAATGGCCGGGCCGAGCGCGCCGACTTCGCCGACGACCGGCATTTCTCGGTGGCGCGCGCCACCTACACGACTTGCGAGCGCGACAACGAGGAAAGCTGGAAGCCGGCGTGGCAGCTGAGCGCGACGCGCATCGACTTCGACCTGGACACGGATATCGGCGTGGCGACCGGCGCCGTGGTGCGCTTCAAGGACGTGCCGGTCGCGGGCTTTCCCAAATTCAGCTTTCCGCTGAGCGACAAGCGCAAGTCCGGCCTGCTGCCGCCCACCATCGGCCTGGGCTCGGTCAACGGCTTCGAGTACCGCCAGCCGTATTACTTCGACATCGCGCCGAACCGGGACGCGACGCTGTCGCCGGCCATTTTGAGCAAGCGCGGCATCGACCTGGCCGGTGAATACCGCTACCTCGAGCCGACATACACCGGCCGGCTGCGCGCCAACGTGCTGCCCGGCGACAAGCTGCGCGGCGGCAACCGCTGGTCCTACAGCCTGCAGCATCTGGGCGCGATCGACACCGGCGTGCCGGCCATCGGCGCGCTCGGGCTGAACCTGAACCTGAACCGCGTCAGCGACAATGACTACTGGCGCGATTTTCCTTATGTCTCGGGCCTGGTGACGCAGCGGCTTTTGAGCCAGGACGCGGCGCTGGTCTGGAACCGGGGCTCCTTCACCTCGACGGTGCGCGCGGTGAAGTGGCAAACGCTGCAGGACGTCGATGCGCCGATCATCCCGCCGTACGACCGGCTGCCGCAGATCAATGCCGCCTACACCCGCTTCAATGCGCCGCTGGCCGGCCTCGCGAGTCTGGGCAGTGGCTTCGACTGGTCGGTCGAGGGCGACTACACGCGTTTTTCCGCCGACCGCAGCCTGACGCGCCAGCCCGATGGCAACCGCGCCTACACGCGGCTGCAGGCGAGCTACCCGTGGCTGACGCCGGGCGGCTTCATCACGCCGAAGCTGCAGCTGCACGCGACGAGCTACAAGTTCGACGCGCCGCTGGCCAATGGCGCGCTGTCGGCGTCGCGCGTCGTGCCGACCTTCAGCCTCGACACCGGCCTGCAGTTCGAGCGCGACACCACGTTTTTCGGCCGCGGCTTCACCCAGACATTGGAGCCGCGCGCGTTTTATGTGCGAACGCCGTTTCGCGACCAGAGCTATCTGCCCAATTACGACTCGGCGCTGACCAGCTTCAACTTCGCCACCATCTTCACTGAAAACGCTTTTGTCGGCAATGACCGGATTTCGGACGCGAGCCTGTTGACGCTGGGCCTCACGTCGCGGCTGTTGGACCCGGCGACCGGCGCCGAAGCGGTGCGACTGGGCGTCGCGCAGCGCCTGCGCTTTGAAAACCAGCAGGTCACGCTGCCGCCGCCCGGCGTCACGCCGGCGCCGGGCGACTTGCCGGTGACCGACCGGGTGAGCGACTTCCTCGCGGGCGCGTCGGTCAACTGGACGCCGCAATGGGCGTTCGACGGCACGGTGCAGTACAACCCGAAACTGGGGACCTCCGAGCTCGCCTCGGTCGGCGTGCGCTACCACCCGAGCGACTACCGCACCTTGAGCGCCGCCTTCCGGCGCCAGCGCAACATCAGCCAGCAGATCGACATCGGCTGGCAGTGGCCGATCAACGACCTGTGGGGCGACAAAGGCAAGGACCTCGGCGCCGGCCGGGGCCAGGGCGGCGGGCGCTACTACGGCGTCGGCCGGCTGAACTACAGCACGCTCGACAAGAAGCTGATCGACGGCGTGGTCGGCGTCGAATACGATGGCTGCTGCTGGATCGCCCGCGTGGTGCTGCACCGCGCGCAAACCAGCCTCACGACCTCGAACACCCGGATCTTGTTCCAGCTCGAACTCGTGGGTTTTTCCCGCGTCGGCGCCAGTCCGCTGCAAACCCTCAGGACGACGGTGCCGCGCTACCAGATGCTGCGTGACAAAATCAGCCCTCCGAGTCGATTCACCACCTATGACTAAGCACCGTTTTCGCACTGGAATTTTCCCGGCTTCGCTGCCTCCCGCTGTGGCGCTGGCGCTGCTGCTCGCGCTGCCGCTGGGCGCGGCGCATGCCCAGGGCCAGAGTCCGAGGCCCGCGGGCGCCCCGCGGCTGGTGATGCCCACGCTGTCCAGCGAGACCGCCGGCGCGGCGCGGCCAAGCGCCGAAGCGCAGCAGCGGCAGGCCGATTTCATTGTCGCGGTGGTCAATTCCGAGCCGATCACGAACAGCGACGTGCGCACCAAGCTGCTGCGCACCGAGCAGCAAATGCAGCTCCAGGGCATCCCGCCGCCGCCGCGCGGCGAACTGGTGCCGCAGCTGCTCGAGCGCATGATCAGCGACAAGGCGCAGCTGCAGCTGGCGCGGTCGTCGGGGGTGAAGGTCGATGAAAGCGCGATCGATGCGGCGGTCCAGACCGTGGCCCGGCAGAACCAGATCAGCGTCGAGGAGCTGCGCCGCCGCATGCAGGCCGACGGTATCGATTACACGCAGTTCCGCTCGGAAATTCGCGACGAACTGCTCGTCAACCGCCTGCGCCAGCGCGAGGTCGAATCGCGCGTGACCGTGAGCGAGCTGGAAATCGACCAGTATCTGCGCGACCAGAACGGCAAGGGCGGCGCGGCGGCGCTGAACCTGGCCGAGATTTTGTTGGCGGTGCCTGAAAACGCGGCTCCCGAGCAGGTCGCTGCGCTCCGGGCCAAGGCCCAAAGCATTGTGGAGCGCGCCCGCTCGGGCGGCGACTTCGCCGCGCTGGCCGATGAATTTTCCGCCGCCGGGGCGCGCGGCAACGGCGGCCGGATGGGACTCAGAAGCGCCGAGCGCTACCCGCCGCTGTTCGTCGAGGCGACGCAAAACCTGCGCGCCGGCGAAGTCGCCGGGCCGGTGCGCAGCGGCGCGGGTTTCCATATTTTGAAAGTCATCGAGAAAAGGCAGGACGGCGGCGTGCCCGACGCGGTGGTCACGCAAACCCATGCCCGGCATATTTTGCTGCGCCTGACGCCGCAATTGAGCGAAGCCGCGGCGCTGGAAAAACTTGCCGGTTTCAGAAAGCGCATCGTCGCCGGCCAGGCCGACTTCGCCGCGTTGGCGCGTGAAAACAGCCAGGACGCGTCAGCCAGGGAGGGCGGCGACCTGGGCTGGACCACCGCGGGCGCGTTTGTGCCGGAATTTGAAAAGGTCATGGATTCCCTGGCGCCGAACGAGGTTTCCGAGCCGCTGGTTTCACGCTTCGGCGCGCACCTGCTGCAGGTGTTGGAGCGGCGCGAGGCGCCGCTCACGCCGCGCGAGCAGCGCGAGCTGGTGCGCGGCCTGCTGCGCGATAAAAAGCAAAACGACGCCTACGCGCTCTGGGCGCAGGATGTTCGCGGCCGCGCGTATGTGGAATTTCGCGAAAGGCCTGAATGACCCCCACGCTCCCCGCTTCGCGTGGTTCGCTGCCCTTGCAGGGCGCCACGCCGCCGGAGGCGTCGCATCTTCAGGCTGTCCAAGCCCGCGCAGGCGGGCTTGGAGCCGCAGCCTTCAGCCCCGAGGGGGCCGCCCCGTCTGCGGCCTGGCAAAGCCAGTTCCGCGACGGGTACTTGCGTGGGCGGGGATGAAGGATGCGTCACGCGCGGACAGCGCTTCGCTCGTAAGAGTCACTCCTGCCGAATGAAACATATCGCTCGCAAGCGGTTCGGCCAGCACTTTCTGACGGACCGGCTGATCATCGAAGCCATCGTGCACGCGATTTCACCCCTGCCGGGGCAGTGCATGGTCGAGATTGGGCCTGGCCTGGCGGCACTGACGCGGCCGCTGGCCGAGCGGCTTGGGCATTTGACGGTAATCGAGCTTGACCGCGATCTGGCGCGGCAGTTGCGCGCGCAGCCGAAATTGACGGTGATCGAGGCCGATGTGCTAAAGGTTGATTTCAAGCAGCTGGCGGAGCACGACGCGCCGCCAATCTTGTCGAAATTACGTGTAGTCGGCAACCTGCCCTACAACATCTCCACGCCGATCCTTTTTCACCTCCTCGACGCGGTCGATGCGATCGAAGACCAGCATTTCATGCTGCAAAAAGAGGTCATCGACCGCATGGTGGCGCTGCCCTCGACCAGCGCCTACGGCCGGCTCAGCGTGATGCTGCAGTGGCGCTATGCGATGGAGAACGTGCTGTTCGTACCGCCGCGCAGCTTTGATCCGCCGCCGCGCGTCGACAGCGCCATCGTCCGCATGCTGCCCCATGCCGCGCCGGTGGCGCTCGATCCGGCGCTGCTCAGCGAGCTGGTGCGGGTGGCGTTCAGCCAGCGCCGCAAGCTGCTGCGCCATACCCTGGGGCCGTGGCTGGAGCAGCATGAATTTGGCGGCGAGTTCGATGTCAAGCGCCGCGCCGAGGAAGTGCCGGTGGCCCAATACCTAGCGCTGGCGCAGCAGCTGGCAATACGCAGTTTGCTATGAAAAAAATAGCTACTTAAGCAAGCTGGACAAGCGCAAAAGCCGAATTCGATGCATAAAAAAGCCCGCTG
>CAXSGT010000133.1:0-9269 GCA_964236835.1 uncultured Polaromonas sp. | reverse complement strand
ATGTGGTAGGTGCTTGCAGCGCTTCGCCAGCCGATGCCGGCAACATGCCGCATCGTTCCAGCTCGCCGCCGCCCGGGCCGGCGAAAGCGTCTGCGCGCCCGCGCATGCGGCGCACAGGGCGACGGTTAGAAGCAAAAGCTGTTTCAAGGCTGTTTTATCTTTCTCTTACGCTGCGCTGCGGGCCGCATGCTAAGCTAGAAATCCAATTTTTTTAAACCGCGAGACAACACCATGCCCGGACTCCTTCCCAATATCGACCCTGACGGTTTGCTCGAATTCTCGGTCGTGTACACCGACCGCGCGCTGAATCACATGTCGCGCAGCTTCCAGGGCGTGATGACCGATATTTCAAGCATTTTGAAGGAGGTGTACAACGCGCCCTCGGCCGTGCTGGTTCCCGGCAGCGGCACCTTCGGCATGGAAGCCGTCGCGCGGCAGTTCGCTACGGGCAAGCACGTGATGGTGATTCGCAACGGCTGGTTCAGCTACCGCTGGACGCAGATTTTCGACATGGGAAGCATTCCGGCGTCATCGACCGTGCTCAAGGCGCGGCAAACCGGCGCCGGCGCCCAAGCGCCGTGGGCGCCCGCGCCGATTGCCGAGGTCCAGGCCGCCATCGCCCGCGAAAAGCCGGCGCTGGTTTTTGCGCCGCACGTCGAAACCGCTTCTGGAATGATTCTGCCCGACGACTATCTGCGCGCCGTCGCCGACGCCGTGCATGCCGCGGGGGGCCTCTTTGTGCTCGACTGCATCGCGTCGGGCGCGATGTGGGTCGATATGCAGGCCACCGGCGTCGATATACTGATTTCAGCGCCGCAGAAAGGCTGGAGCAGCTCGCCGTGCTGCGCCATGGTGATGCTCGGCGAGCGCGCCCGCGCCGCCATTGACGGCACCACCAGTTCCAGCTTTGCCTGCGACCTGAAAAAATGGCTGCAGATCATGGAAGCGTATGAAAAAGGCGGCCACGCCTACCACGCCACGCTGCCGACCGACGCGCTGACGCGCCTGCGCGCGGCGATGAAGGAAACGCAGGCCTACGGTTTTGCCAGGGTGATGGCCGAGCAGGAACTACTCGGCAAAAAAGTGCGGGCGCTGTTCGAAAGCCGGGGCCTGCCAAGCGTCGCGGCCGAGGGCTTCAAGGCGCCGGGCGTGGTGGTCAGCTACACCACCGATCCCGAGATTCAGTCGGGCCGGAAATTTCTGGCCGAGGGCTTGCAGACCGCCGCCGGCGTGCCGCTGCAATGCGACGAGGGCGCGGATTTCATGACCTTTCGCGTCGGGCTGTTCGGGCTGGAAAAATGGCACCATGTCGATCGCACGGTTGGGCAACTGTCGGCTGCGCTGGACCCCATCGGCTTGACCGCACCGGTTGCTGAGGCTGAAGCCGTGGCGCACTGACATCCGCAAGACCTGACGACCTTAAAGGGCCTGGATGAAGTGCGCGTTAGTGGGGTCGCGGTTTTTCGCGGCGTCGGTGTTTGAGGCCTTGCGGCAGGAAGAGGGCATTGAATTCACTGGCGTCGTCGCGCCTGCCGCAGACGACCGGCTGGCGCTGGCCGCGCGGGCAGCCGGCGTTGCGCTGCACGTCCTGGAAAATCCAAGGATCGTGCCGGGACATGCGATTGGCCAGGGCACCGACCTGATCCTCGCCGCGCACACGCATGCGCGCGTCAGCGACGATGCGCTGGCGCGATCGCGCCTGGGCGGCATCGGCTACCACCCGTCGCTGCTGCCGCGTCACCGCGGAATTGCCGCCGTCGAATGGACGATTCTGGAAGGCGATGCGATCGCCGGCGGCTCGATCTACCACCTGGCCGACGGCTGGGACGCCGGCGCCATCGCGGCGCAGGACTGGTGCTTTGTCAAAAAGGGCGAAACCGCGCGCGAGCTGTGGGAGCGCGCGCTGGCGCCGATGGGGCTGGCGCTGTTGAGCCAAGTCGTGCAGCACGCCCGGCGGCACGGCTCGATTCCCGCCACCACGCAGGACCCGGCCTTTGCCACCCGGGCGCCGATGATCCGCAAGGCGGTCGTGCTGACCGAGGAGCTTGCGCCGGTGTACACCTCGCTCGTTGTCTCGATCGTCGGCGCCGACCGGCACGGCATCGTGAGCAGCCTGGCCGAGCGGGCGCAGCGCTTCGGCGCCAACTGGGCCGCCAGCCGAATGACCAAACTCGCCGGCGAATTCGCCGGCATGGTGCACTTCGAGGTGCCGCGCGAGAACGCCGACGCGCTGGCGACGGCGTTGCGCGCCCTCGGCTCCAGCGGCCTGCAGGTGGTCGTCGCCAAAAGCGACAGCGCCGACGTGCCGACGTCGCTGCGCAGCGTCGAGCTCAAGCTGGTCGGCTCCGACCGGCTCGGCATCGTCAGCGGCGTGACGAAGATACTGGCCGAGCGCGGCGTCAGCATCGAGAACATGCATACGGAGATTGTCCGCAGCGGCGTGTCGGGCAGGCAGACTTTCGAGATCGACGCGCATTTGCTGGTGCCTGCGGGTTTGTCGGTCGATGCGCTGCGGCTGGAGCTTGGCGTGCTGGCTAGCGAGATGATGGTGGATATTGCGCTGGGGGAGCGGGTGGTGGCTGAACAAGCGACTCAATAGTCTGCCTGAGCGACATGTCTTCGATCGACTCAAATTTGCCGAATCGGATTTATATCATTTTGATATAATTTGCCGTGCACATCATTTCTATCAAAATGCTTCGGGATTTCTGGCAGAAGCATCCAGAGGCAGAAAACGTTTTACGTGAATGGCATTCGATTATTGAGCATGTGGAGTTCAGAGATTTCAACCATGTTCGCGAATTTTTCAATTCAGCCGATTACGTACCGCCGTTTACGGTGTTTGATATTGGTGGCAACAACTATCGCTTGGTGGTCATCGTCCGGTACAAATTCAAGAAAGTCTTTGTGCAAAAGGTGTTGACGCATCGGGCGTACGACGACTGGAACAAACTTTATCGAAAGGGCAAGGTGTAACCATGCACGCAGCACACGCTAGTCCCAACACGCCACTCGACATTCCAGCCCTGCAGCTCTCCTGGCAGGCGTTCGATACCGTAGCCCATCTGCGCCCCGTTCACAGCGAGGCGGACTATGACCGCATGGTCGCGTTGATGAATGCGCTGCTGGATGTAGCTGGCGACGACGAAGACCATCCGCTCTCGGGCTTACTTGAACTGGCCGCCGAGCTGGTGTCTCGTTATGAACAGGAGCACCACGCGATAGAAGCGGCTGCTCCCAAGGATGCCCTACGGTTTTTGATGGAAGCGCGCGGCCTCAAGCAGGAAGATCTATCGGATGTTGTTCCCCAAAGCAATCTGTCAGCGATCTTGGCGGGAAAACGAAAAATTAGCGCGATGATGGCGGGAAAATTGGGTGGTTTCTTTGGTATTAGCCCGGCTGTGTTTGTGCCCAGGTGATTAGACTTAAGTCAAGTTTTTGAAGATGAGTAGGGTTGGCAACGGCCCCGAAATCTGACTTCGCATGCAGGGTCAGTACGATCTTTGGCAGGCCAGAAAGAAAGGCGAGCCGAAAGTAAAGAAAGCGAAGCGGCCTGCGGCTGCGTCAACTTTGCTTGTGTGAAGGTGGATGGCTCAAAAATTTCTGACTGCGCAGTAGGCATGATGTGGTGCACCTTCTTCCCATAGTTTGCGAAGCAAACTACATCCATATTTTGAAGTCACGCAGTCTGAGCCAGGAAGACTCATCATCCATTGTTTTTGAAGGGCGACCTATGGGCAGTTTTGCCAAGTTGCAACGCTTGAAACTTGCGTTAGGTGTTTACCTGAGTGCATCTGAATCTGCAATGCTGGACGGATCCGAGGCGCCTTAAAGGGTCATATAAGGCCGCGTACCACATAGAAATGACCATGGACTTGATTCGGCTTCGTAGCGTTCTCGAACCTCTCATCATCAACTTAAAGGATGCTCCGCATTCAATGCTTCCTACTATCTGTAAATCGCTCGGATTGCCGATACCAGAAACCGATGACTCCAAACGTGGTCGGATGACAGCAAGCTTCAACGCTTTGCCCGATGCAGGTCTTCCAAACACTGCACGCCAATTTTTAACCCACTACAAGCCAAAAGCGGTGACGCGGAATTTGATAGAAGACATTTTATGGAGTGAGAGCGCCTGTCCTGAGATTCCGAAGCGTTTCCGACGAGAGGTAGCGCGAGCAATAGCGCCTGAAGAACTTTTCGGAGATGCGCGCCGCTTTGACGAGCTTTTGGACCGTTTATGGGTGGTTGAAGCCGACTCCTTGGCTGCGATATTTGGACGTGTCGATACCGGGCTCAAAGCTGAAATTCAGCAACATGTCCATCGTAATCCTGGAGATTGGTCGGTGGAGTTACTTTTCGATCGTTTAGGCGCTTACGAATCGCCGGATCGCCGATTTGCGATTTTTCTTGAAGGCTTTGCCTCGGCGGACGTAAGGCCGGACGAAACTGCCCAACGCGACTTTGTCGCCTGCGTGAATGTACCGTTGCGAAATTGCGGCGTAGAACTCCGCGAAACCGCCATCGAAGGCGGTTATCCAGTCTTCATGATCGTTTCGTTGCGCGGTGCAGTTCGAGGGCGTCCGAAGAACCTAATATTTGCTTCGCCAGAAAAGCCTGATCTTAGATTTCGGGATGCTTTGGACAATGATATAGAGATAGTCACCAACGCCAACAACGTACTTGTGTTTGACAGACCTATCGGTGTCGATGGCCTTCTGTGGAGCGACCTGCAACTATGGTGGAGCGAGAGTGAAGGAATCGAGGACTCGGACGTAGCTAAGCGCTCGCTATATTCTCGATTACGCAAAAGTCTACCGTCGAGCTCACCACCGCAAACCCTACTTTTCGACGCTTTTTTTGAAGGATTCCGTACCGCAGTGCCACAGCTGCCGGCATTATTACCCGAGGTCTGGCTGCATTGGGATCCTCGCACAGTTACGGATAGAGGCTGCGATGCCCTGTTGAGATTCCGGATGGATTTTTTGCTGTTGTTGCCTCAAGGTATTAGAGTCGTCATTGAAGTTGATGGAAAGCAGCATTACGCCGATGCCAACGGTTTCGCCGATGTACAACGCTATGCGCAAATCACATCTGCTGACAGAGACCTAGAGCGAATTTCAAAATAACCGGAGGGACGGGATATTTCTGAAAAAGACGGTGTCCAAGCCTGAGTTTCGTAAAACAACGGTGCAATCATGGCCGCTCCTTATTCTTTGGATTTACGCAGCAAAGTCGCGCAGGCCTGCGAACGCTCCGGGCAATCGCAGCGCGCTGTGGCCGATTTCTTTGGCGTGAGCTTGTCGTTTGTCGAGGGTTTAATGCGCCAAGTGCGCCGCAGCGGCGAACTGGTGCCACCCAGGCAGCGTCCCGGGCGTCACGCCAAAATAGATCTAATGGGGTGTGGGCAGCTACAGACCTGGCTGCGCGAGCAGCCCGACTTGACGCTCGCTGAGCTGGCCGAGCGGCTGCAAGCCTCTGGTGCCGCAGCAGTGAGCACGCCTACTGTGTGCCGGGCGCTGCAGCGCCTGGGCTTGCGTCGAAAAAAAAGACGCTCCACGCCACGGAGCGCGACACAGAACAGGCCCGTCAGGCACGGCGCCAATACTGGCAAGAAATCGCTCGCCACGCCTGTACGCGGCTAAAGTTTGTAGACGAATCCGGCGTCAATATCGCCATGACGCGCCGCTATGGCCGAGCCAGGCGCGGCCAGCGCGTGCATGACGCAGCGCCCAAGAACTGGGGCCGGAACTGTGACGGTGCTCGGCTCGCTTTCTTGTCATGGCCTTGACGCAGTCATGACGGTGGAAGGGGCCACCGACGGGGCTGTATTTCGCGCCTATGTTGGCGAGGTCTTGGTGCCAACGCTCAAGCCGGGCGATGTGGTGGTGATGGATAAGCTGGGCGCGCATAAAGTCGATGGCATTAGAGCGGCCATCGAGGCGAGCGGCGCCGCTTTGATGTACCTGCCGCCGTACTCGCCAGACTTCTCGCCCATCGAGCCGTGCTGGTCAAAGCTCAAAACCTGCCTGCGCGCCATCAAGGCGCGCACTCGGGAAGCGCTCGATGACGCACTGGCCCACGCCATCGACACCGTCACCGCTTCCGACGCACGAGGCTGGTTTGGCCATTGCGGCTACGCCTTTGACTAACTTGCAATCCGCTCTAAAGTTGGCTGGTTATGAGGTTTTCAGGTTTGGGGCAGCAGAATTGCAAAAATCAACGGCAAAAGCTGATGTGAAATCATTTTTCGAAACCCTATTTAAACGATATGGCGTTCAACTTTAAAAATCTTGGGCGACAGCAAAAAAACTTTCTTAAGCGTTGTAATTCGTCAGTAGGTTTTAAAACCAAAAACATACCCAATTACACCCATTCGTATTGCGCCTTAACGCTTTTCGGTGAACTGCCGATAGGGCTTTGTCCTAACTCAGAATTCATTGTGGCCAAACCTTAATAGAATTTTTCTAATAAAGCAGAAGGTCAATGATGGTGGCTGAGGTGTCCACAATTACTTCTAGGTAAACGAAAAGAAACCAATGCCCGTTCTGGAGACAAAGCTAAACCCCCGCTCAGCCGACTTTCAGGCCAACGCCGCTGCGATGCGCGCATTAGTCGATGACCTGCACGTCCAGATCTCGAAGGCCGCAGCCGGCGGCGGCGAGGCGGCGCGGGCCAGGCACACGGCGCGCGGCAAGCTGCTGCCGCGCGACAGGGTGCAGCTGCTGCTCGACCCCGGCACGCCGTTTCTCGAAATCGCGCCGCTGGCGGCGCTCGGCATGTACCAGGGCGACGCGCCGTCGGCCGGGCTGATCACCGGCATCGGCCGCGTCAGCGGCGTCGATTGCATGATCGTCTGCAATGACGCGACCGTGAAGGGCGGCACCTACTATCCGCTGACCGTCAAGAAGCATCTGCGCGCGCAGGAAATCGCGCAGCAGAACCGCCTGCCGTGCATCTACCTGGTCGATTCTGGCGGCGCCAACCTGCCCAACCAGGACGAGGTGTTTCCCGACCGCGACCATTTCGGCCGCATCTTCTTCAACCAGGCCACCATGAGCTCGCTCGGAATCGCGCAGATCGCCGTGGTGATGGGCTCGTGCACGGCGGGCGGCGCCTATGTGCCGGCGATGAGCGACGAAAGCATCATCGTCAAGAACCAGGGAACGATTTTCCTAGGCGGCCCGCCCCTGGTGAAAGCCGCGACGGGCGAAGTGGTGACTGCCGAAGAGCTCGGCGGCGGCGACGTGCACACCCGGCTGTCGGGCGTCGCCGACCATCTGGCGCAAAACGACATGCATGCGTTGGCGCTGGCGCGGGCTTCGGTCAGGAATTTGCATAAAAACAAGGCTTTTGCGCTTACTGGGCGTGCCTCGCTAGCTCCTGAATTCGTAGCAGATGAGCTTTATGGCGTAATTCCGCTCGATGTGCGCAAGCCCTTCGACGTGCGCGAAATCATCGCCCGCGTTGTCGATGGCAGCGACTTCGACGAGTTCAAGGCGCGCTACGGCACGACGCTGGTCTGCGGCTTCGCGGCCATCGAAGGCATGGCCGTCGGCATCGTCGCCAACAATGGCATCTTGTTCAGCGAGTCGGCCCTCAAGGCAACGCATTTCATCGAACTGTGCTGCCAGCGCAAAATTCCACTGGTGTTCCTGCAGAACATCACCGGCTTCATGGTCGGGCGCAAGTATGAAAACGAAGGCATCGCCCGCAACGGCGCGAAGATGGTGACGGCGGTGGCGACGGCGGCGGTGCCGCAATTCACCGTCATCATCGGCGGCAGCTTCGGCGCCGGCAACTACGGCATGTGCGGCCGGGCGTTTTCGCCGCGCTTTTTGTGGATGTGGCCGAACGCGCGCATCAGCGTCATGGGCGGCGAGCAGGCCGCCGGCGTGCTCGCCAGCGTCAGGCGCGACGGCATCGAGGCCAAAGGCGGCGCCTGGAGCGCCGGGGAAGAAGAAGCCTTCAAGGCGCCGATCCGCAGCCAGTACGAGGAGCAGGGCCACCCGTACTACGCCAGCGCGCGGCTCTGGGACGACGGCGTGATCGACCCGGCCGACACCCGGCGCGTGCTGGCGCTGGGCTTGAGTGCTTCGCAGAATGCGCCGATCGCCGAGACAAAATTCGGTCTGTTCCGGATGTGAGCCGGCCATGGACGCGAACGCTTACTTCACCACGCTGGCGCGCTACAACGTCTGGGCCACCGCATTGCTGCTCGATGCTGTCAGTATCCTGCCGGACAGTGACTACCGGCGCGATGTCGGCTTGTTCTTTCGCAGCATCCACGGCACGCTGGCTCATTTGCTGGTTGGCGAACATCATCTGTGGTTTCGCCGCTTTGGCGAAGGCGTCTCGCCGGTGGTGGCTCTGGATTCTGACCTGACGCCGGACCGCCGTGCATTGGCGGCGCAACTGCTGCAAGGCGCGCGCCGCTGGCAGTCGCTGATCGCCAGCCTGCCGCCGGAAAGGTTCGATGGAATGCTTGACTACACCACGATGCGAGGCCAGCCAGCCCGACTGCCGTTCGCCGCAACGCTCGGCCATGTGTTCAACCACGCCACGCACCATCGTGGCCAGATCACCGCCGCGCTGACCGCGCTGGGCCGGCCGTGCCCGGAGCTCGATCTGGTGTATTTTCTGCAAACCCAGGAGTCATGACCATGTACGCAAATCTTCAAGTGACCCAAGACGGCGCGGTCGCCCGCGTCACCCTTGGCCGCCCCGAAGTCCGCAACGCTTTCAACGAAGAACTGATCGCCGAACTGACGCAGGCGTTCGCCGCGCTCGGCCAGCAGGGCGGCGTTCGCTGCATCGTGCTGGCGGGCGAAGGCACGGCCTTTTGCGCTGGCGCCGACCTGAACTGGATGCGCCGCATGGCCGACTACAGCGATGCCGAAAATATCGCCGACGCCGGCACGCTGGCCGAGATGCTGCGTACGATTTTTGAATGCCCGAAGCCGATTATTGCGCGCATCCAGGGCGATGTCTATGCCGGCGGCCTGGGCCTGGTCGCGGCATGCGACATCGCTGTTAGCGTCGATACGGCGAACTTTTGTTTGAGCGAAGTCAGGCTGGGGCTGATTCCGGCGACCATCAGCCCTTATGTCATCCGCGCCATGGGCGCGCGGGCGGCGCACCGGTATTTTTTGACGGCGGAACGTTTCGACGCGCGGGAAGCGCACCGCATTGGACTGGTGCACGCCGTGACGAGCGCCGACGCGCTGGACGCGAAAGTCGCTGAAATGACGCAGGCGCTGGTGAATGCG
>CAXSGT010000132.1:0-9331 GCA_964236835.1 uncultured Polaromonas sp. | reverse complement strand
TCATGATCATGGGCGACAAGTGCACCCGGCGCTGCCCGTTCTGCGACGTCGGCCACGGCCGGCCCGACCCGCTCGACGCCGACGAGCCGCTCAACCTCGCCAAAACGATCGCCGCGCTGAAGCTGAAATACGTCGTGATCACCAGCGTCGACCGCGACGACCTGCGCGACGGCGGCAGCGGCCATTTCGTGGAATGCATCGAGCGGATTCGCGAACTCTCGCCCGCGACGACGATCGAAATCCTAGTGCCGGACTTTCGCGGCCGCGACGACCGGGCGCTGGAAATACTCAAAGCCGCGCCGCCCGACGTGATGAACCACAACCTGGAAACCGCGCCGCGCCTGTACAAGGAGGCGCGCCCTGGCAGCGACTACCAGTTCTCGCTCAACCTGTTGAAAAAATTCAAGGCGCTGCATCCGGCTGTGCCGACCAAGAGCGGCATCATGGTCGGCCTGGGCGAAACCGACGAGGAAATTTTGCAGGTAATGCGCGACATGCGCGCGCACGGCATCGACATGCTGACGATCGGCCAGTACCTGGCGCCGAGCATGAGCCACTTACCGGTGCGCCGCTACGTGCATCCCGACACCTTCAGGATGTTCGAGGACGAAGCGCGCGCGATGGGCTTCAGCCACGCCGCCGTCGGTGCGATGGTGCGATCGAGCTACCACGCCGATGCGCAGGCGCATGCGGCAGGCGTTGCTCGCACGTAAGGCGAAGCCCGTGCGGGCGGGTCGCCGGCGCCACGCGGTACCGGCCTTTCAAAAAGTTGCTTTTTCTTGTAGGCGCGAAGCGCATTTCAGCGAAACAGGCAAGGCGCAAATTTATAGTCTGCGCCAGCTCTTAATTTCACTCAACCCAAGCAACCCACGCAACCCACGCAACCGAAGGAATAGCTCATGAACGCCCTATCCAACAAAGCCGCTGAAAACCTCGACATGCCGCAGGACGCGTCGTTGATGACGCCCACGGACCTGAAAACCGATGAAACCAAGGACATCGCCGTTGCCATGAACGGCATCCTGGCCGATGTGTTCGCGCTGTACCTGAAAACCAAGAATTTCCACTGGCATATGAGCGGGCCGCATTTCCGCGACTACCATGTCATGCTCGACGAGCAGTCCGATCAGCTGTTCGACATGACCGACCCGATCGCCGAGCGCATTCGCAAGGTGGGCGGCACCACGCTGCGCTCGATCGGACACATTTCCAGCCTGCAGCGCATCAAGGACAACGATGCCGCCTATGTCAGCCCCGCCGCCATGCTCGCCGAGCTGCGCGACGACAACAAGATGCTGGCCGGACACCTGCGCGAAGTCCATGAGGTGTGCGACGAGCAGCGCGACATCGCCAGCGCCAGCCTGATCGAGAACTGGATCGACGAAACCGAGCGCCGCACCTGGTTTTTGTTCGAGGCGAGCCGGCCGTCGGACGACACCGGGCACTGATACGAAAATTCAGCCCGGCTCTGCTGCCGGTTAAAACAGGTGCGCTCTGTTCACCAGATTTTGGTGCAGCTCACGCCCACCGTGACGGGTCCGGCGACGCCCGAAACCCCCAGCGTTCCTGAAAAGCTGAGCGTCTGCGGGTTGACGGCAAAGGCGAACGGCTGGTCTAAATTTGTCCGACCGTTGAAACTGGTCGTCGTGACAGTTCCAATACCGTAGCCATAAAGCTGATTTTGCTGGGAAATGGCGATGGGCGCGGTGGCGGTTACCTGTAGTCATGGTGTTGACCCCGTGTCTGACTTTCTTCCCCTACCCGACGCTCTCCCGATCTTAGCGCCCCCGCTCAGCCGGGTAGGAGTCAAACGGGGCGGCGCCCGGGTAAGTCACCTTGCAAAGGTAAGCGCCATCCAGCGGCCCGGCCGCAAAAGCCCCCGAGCCAGCGGCAAGCGCCGCACAACACAACGTTTTTTTAAGAATATTTTTCACAGAAAACCTCCTTTTTTGACGGGAGTTCATTCTGCCTCAATGACCTTGGGTTGCGGGCATGCGAAGCAGTCCACGCGAAAACAACAGTCGGATGACGGCGAGAGGTATTGCTGAGCTGATTAACACTCAATTCGCCTTCTTTCGCATACCCAGTGGCTATAACTAGCTATTCTATTGATAGCGATATGAACCAAATCCTACAAAAGTGCCCCCGGATCTTCGCTTTGCAGCACCTCCTGCGCCCATAGCTGGAGCTTGCCGGCGTCGGCGCGCAAAATCTGCTGCTTGACAGCGAGCACCTGCGACGGATGCATCGAAAAGCTGCGCAACCCGAGCCCTAGCAGCAGCCGCGTCATGGCGGTGTCGCCGGCCATCTCGCCGCAGACGCTGACGCCCTTGCCCTGGGAATTGCATTCGGCGATGGTGTCCGCGATGAGGCGCAGCACCGCCGGATGGCACGGGTCGTACAAATGCGCGACCGCGTCGTCGGCGCGGTCGATGGCCAGCGTGTATTGCGTCAGATCGTTCGTGCCGATCGACAAAAAATCGAAATACTTGAGGAACATCGGCACTGTCAGCGCCGCGGCCGGCACCTCGATCATCGCGCCGAGCCGCACCGGGCCGTGAACCTCGCCCTGGGCGTCGAGCTGCGCGCGCGCCTGGTCGATGAGGCCAATGGTCTGGCGAATCTCGCTGGCGTGCGCCAGCATCGGCACCAGCAAATTGACCTGGCCGTGGGCCGCGGCGCGCAAGATGGCGCGCAGCTGCGTGAGGAACATCGGCGGGTCGGCCAGGCTCCAGCGGATCGCGCGCAGGCCCAGCGCCGGGTTCAAGTGGCCGTCCTGCGCCTTGGGCGTGGGCCGGTCCAGCAGCTTGTCCGAGCCGACATCGACCGTGCGGATCGTCACCGGCAGACCCTGCATGCCCTCGATGGCCTTGCGGTACGCCAGGTACTGCTCGTTCTCGTCGGGCAGTTTGCCGCTGCGGCCCATGAACAGGAACTCGCTGCGAAACAGCCCCACGCCGACCGCGCCGGCCTCGACCGCGCCGCGCGTGTCGCCGGGCATTTCGATGTTGGCGAGCAGCTCGACGCGCTGGCCGTCGAGCGTCAGCGCGGGCGTGTGCCTGAGCCGGTTCAGCCGCTGGCGCTCGAGCTCGCCCTGGCGCTGCTTGAAGCCGTATTCGGCCAGGATGATGGGCGACGGATCGACGATCAGCACGCCGGCATCGCCGTCGATGACGACCCAGTCGTCCTGCTGGATCAGCTGGCTGGCGCTGCGCGCGCCGACCACCGCCGGAATGTCCATGCTGCGCGCGACGATGGCGGTGTGCGAGGTCCGCCCGCCGACGTCGGTGGCGAAGCCAGCGAACAGGCTTTCCTTGAACTGCAGCATGTCAGCCGGGGAAATGTCGTGCGCCACCAGCACCAGCGGCACGTCCAGCGTGTCGCCCAGCAGCAGCTCCTGCTGCGATTGCCTGCGGCTGCTGCCGGGACGCGCCGCGCCCTGCCCCGCGGCGAGCGGCGAGGCGGCGCCCTTCATGTGGCGCAGCACCCGCTCGACCACCTGCTCCAGGTCGGCCTTGCGCTCGCGCAGGTAGGGGTCTTCCATCTCGTCGAACTGGCGCGCGATGATTTCGTATTGCGTCGTCAGCGCCCATTCGGCGTTGTAGAGCCGCTCGTTGACCCAGCGCATCACGCCGTTGGTGAGCGTCTCGTCTTGCAGCAGCATCAGGTGCACGTCGAGCAAGGCGGCGATTTCATGCGGCGCGTCCTTGGGCAGGTCATGCTTCAGGCGGGAGATCTCTTCCATCACCGCGTCGCGCGAGGCGCACAGCCGGTCGATCTCCTCGCCGGTTTTTGCCGCGTCGATGAAGTAATGCCCGACATCGGCGCGGCTCGACGCCACCAGCACCGCGCGGCCGATCGCAATTCCGCGCGACACCGCCAGGCCGTGGATGGAGAAAGTCATTCACCTTCCCCGAATTTGTCGGCAATCAGCGCCAATAAAGCAGTCATCGCGGCCTGCTCATCGGCGCCATCGGTTTCGATCTCGACGACGCTGCCGATGCCCGCGGCCAGCATCATCACGCCCATGATGCTTTTGGCGTTCACGCGGCGCCCGCCCTTGCTCATCCAGACCTCGCAGCCGAAGCTGGCGGCGAGCTTGGTGAGTTTGGCCGAGGCCCGGGCGTGCAGGCCCAGCTTATTGCTGATGGTCGTTCGGGTCTTGATCATTTTTACGCAGCGGCCTCTGGTTTTGCGGCGCGGTCACGGCCACCTGCATCGCGCCTTGCGTCGCGCCGACCAGCGCGCGCGCCACCAGCGCGTCGAGGGGCTCGTCGCGGTAGCAGACGGCGCGAAGCAGCATGGGCAAATTCAGCCCGGTGACCAGCCGGGTCGCGACGCCATCGACGAGCTTTTGCGCCACGTTGCACGGCGTGGCGCCGAAAAGATCGGTCAGCACCAGCGCTTGCGGCGTGCCGAGCCGCTCGAGCAGGGTGCGCGCCTGGGCCAGCGTTTCTTCGGGCAGCGTCTGGGGATTGACATCCAGCGCCACCACGCCGGCGTCGCTGTCCGGAAAGACATGCAGCACGCACTGGCGAAAAGCGGACGCCAGAGGGGCGTGGGCGATGATCAAAATACCGTTCATTGCGCTCGATTATCAGCGCTCAGGCGGGCGAAGTGACTTGACGTGGTCATAAAGTCAAAGAGGAACGCGGCCATGGCCGCATGAGAGCGCGGCTGCGGCGCGTTACCAATCCGGGCTGCGGAGTTCATTGGAATTTAAGGCTGGAGAAAAAGGTCTCGGCCGCCTCGGGCACGATCTTCGGCGCATATAGCACCACCTGGAACAGCTGCGAGCCCTGGGCGAAGTACGCGGCTTGACCCGCCACGGCGGCGCCGTCGGCGCGCCGGCCCTGCGCGGTCACGCGCAGGGCGGGTGTTGCGGCCGGCGCACCAGAAATTTTCAGGGAAAGCCGCTGAATGCTGGCCGGCACCGCCTTCATATTGGCGAGCGTCAGGCTCTGCCACTGGGCCAGCACCGATGCGGCCCTGCCGGCGTCGTCGATATCGGCGACGGCAACGGCGAAGGTCGCGCCGCCCGCGTCGCAGCCCAGCATCGACAACATCGTCGGCTGGCCGCCCAGCGGCACCATTTTTTGCGCCTTGTCGGGCTTGCACGGCAGCAGCAGGCTGAGCCGGGTGTTCTCGGGCCGCACGTCGCGCCAGTTGAAGTCGGGGCTGCAGGCGGCCAGCGCCAGCCCGATGAGCAACGAGGCGGGCGCTGAAAAAGCCGGAAAATTAAACATCGGGCGGAAGAGTCTCGCAATAGCTTGGGGGAGCACGGCAACCCGCACTCTACAGCGCCGCGAAACCGGCGGGCACGATGCTTGCTCATAACCCTCCAGTTTCTTTCGCTTCCTTTCAATTCAACCTTCGGAGTTCGCATGAACCGCAACGACATCACCGAAAAAATCATCACCGTCAAGGTGTCCCAAGGCATCAAATGGGAGGACGTCGCCAAAAAAGTCGGCGCCAGCAAGGAGTGGGTCACGGCGGGCTGCCTCGGACAGATGACGTTCGACGGCAAGCAGGCGGCCATCGTCGGCGAGATTTTCGGCCTGAGCGTTGAAGAGCAAAAATGGCTGCGGGTCGTGCCGTACAAGGGCTCGTTGCCGACGCCGGTGCCGACCGACCCGCTGATCTACCGCTGGTATGAGATTGTCAGCGTCTATGGCACGACCCTCAAGGAGCTGATTCATGAGGAGTTCGGCGACGGCATTATGAGCGCCATCGATTTTTCAATGGACATCGTCCGCGAGCCCGACCCGAAGGGCGACCGGGTCAATGTCGTGCTGTCGGGTAAATTTTTGCCTTACAAGACCTATTAGCCAGTCGCGCCGACTGCGCGCTAGGGACCCTAGGGAATGGGCATCGGCTGGTCGTCCGGCCAGCTCAGCGCCATGTCGCGATAAGCGGCAAACCAGGTGTCGGGCGGAAAATTTTCCTGATCGCGCCCGGCAAGGAATTTGGCCATCTCGAAATGGTTTATTTTTCCCGGTACCGGCACCTTGTCAAGGTGGGCTTTGCCCCTAATGTGCGAAACAATCGA
Organism: uncultured Polaromonas sp.; assembly: GCA_964236835.1. Taxonomy (GTDB): domain Bacteria; phylum Pseudomonadota; class Gammaproteobacteria; order Burkholderiales; family Burkholderiaceae_C; genus Polaromonas. The sequence goes on along the minus strand of CAXSGT010000132.1, from coordinate 3,282 downwards.
GCGGCACGCATGGGCATAGAACCAGGGCGTGGAACCGGTGGATTCGAGTGCCACGGCGAGAAAAAACAGCTTCGGCGCGTCGAGCGAGCAAAACAGGCAGCCGCAGCGCGCCGCCAAATCGTCAACCCGCGTGATCGCCGCAAGGGGTGGCGAGTCGAAAAACGAAAGATCCAGTGTGTAGCCGGTTCCCCAAAGGAGCACATCGGCATCGACCATTTCACCCGACGAAAGCCGCAGCGTCCGGTCGGAAATTTGCACGACCTCGCCCTGAAATCTTTCAATTTTGCTGAAATTTTCAATCATGCCGCGGCGCCCCGGAATCAGCTGGTCGCGGCCGAAGTCCAATGGCGCTGCCGGAAGTATTTCCTGAAGGCCGAACTTTTCATAGCGCGCGCGCAAATCCAAGTTCAAGTCCCGGTTCATCTGCTCGACCGACACGCCCGACATCTGCTGCCTGGCCAGCCCCCGAATATCGCCGGCAAGCTGCTTGGATTTTCGCGTCGGCACCATCCATTTCGGGCTGCGATAGACCCAGCGAATATGCCGGGCCTGGTGTTCAATACACAGCTCGAGCAGGTCATAGGCCGACGCGCCGCCACCGACCACCAGCACGTCCTTGCCGGCGAGTTCAGCCGGGTCTTGCAGCGTGGACGAGTGATGCTCGCGTACAGCCGGGTTCGAGCGCTCGGCCGGTGGAATGAAAGCATGGTTGTATCCGCCGGTGGCGCAGACGAGATAGCTTGAGAAGTAGGTTTGCTGGGCTGTCTCCACCCGCCAGCCGCCTTCGGTTTCGGTTGCACGGACGACCGGTGTGCCCAGCCGCATCAGGGGAGAAAGATCGAACTTGTCGATCCATGCCCGGATGTTGCCTGCGATGTCTGGCTGGCAGGCGCCGCCGATAGGAATATCGCCCAGCGTCCAGTCGAGCGGGTTGATCTGGATGTCCTGCCACGCCGGCAATTGCGCCCACAGCCCGCCAGCGACGTTTTGCTTTTCCAGCAGCAGCACCTTTAGCCCCGCCTTCTTTGCGTAGTAAAGGCTGATGACGCCGCCGATGCCGCCGCCGATGATGATGAGGTCCAACGGGTCGCCGCCCTGCATGTGCTGGTCCTGGGCCTAAATGCCGATCGCGGGAAGAACGGTGCCGCGGCTTTCGCCAAAGCCGATGCGGGCCTGGCCCGGCTTTTCGCACCAGCCGCGCAGGATAACGCTGTCGCCGTCATGCAGGAAACCGCGCTGCTCGCCATTGGCCAGCGTCACCGGCCGACTGCCGCCATAGGTCAGCTCGATCATCGCGCCGGCCTCGCCTTCGCCAGGCCCCGAGATCGTGCCGCTGCCCAGCAAATCGCCGCTGCGCAAATTGCAGCCGCCCATCGTGTGGTGCGCGACCATCTGGGCGGGCGTCCAGTACTGGTGCCTGAAGCTGGTGCCCGACAGCCGCGCCGGACCGCTGCCCGCGGCGCGCAGCTGTTTGGTGTCGAGCCAGACTTCGAGCGAAATATCGAGCGAGCCGTGTTCGCGGTTGCCGGGCGACTCCAGGTACGCCAGCGGCTGCGGCTCGCCTGCTGGCCGGCTCCAGGCCTGGCGGTACGGCGCCAGCGCCTCGAGCGTCACGATCCACGGCGAAATCGTGGTGCAGAAGTTTTTGCCGAGAAAGGGCCCCAGCGGCGCCATTTCCCAAAACTGGATGTCGCGCGCCGACCAGTCGTTGAGCAGGCAGATGCCGAAGATATGCGCCTCGGCGTCGGCCAGCGCGATCGGCTCGCCTTGGCTGTTGCCGACGCCGATGTGGATGCCGAGTTCGAGCTCGTAGTCAAGGCGCGCGCAAGGCCCATAGACGGGCGCGGTGGCTCCCGGCGGCATCGCCTGGCCCATCGGCCGGCGGTAGCGCTGGCCGCTGACGCCGATGCTGGAGACGCGCCCATGGTAGGCGATCGGCATCCACGGGAAGTTGGGCGACACCGGATCATCGGGGCGAACCAGCCGGCCGACATTGCGCGCATGGTTGAGCGAGGTATAAAAGTCGGTGTAGTCGCCAATCACAGTGGGTACGGTGAATTCGACCTCGCTCAGGGGAGTCAGGCAGGCTTGCAGCGCAGCCACTTTTTCGCCTGGCGCATCGGCTTTAAGTAATGCGAACAACGCATGCCGCAACGCTTGCCAAGCGGCGGGTCCCAGCGCGAAAAAATCATTGAGCGCCGGCTTGGCGCAGTGGCTTGCCGCTTGGCCGGCGAGGCTGGCGGCGTCGAAAAGCAGGCCCTGCCGGCTTGCCTTCGCCATATCGACCACCCGGTCGCCGATGGCGACGCCACCGCGAAAGGCGTCGCTGCCGCCAGCGCGGCGAAACACCGCGAACGGCAGGTTCTGGATCGGAAAATCGCAACCCGCGCTATTTGCCGACGCCAGCCAGCTGCTGGCGGTGGCGTCATGCGTGTGATTGAGAAGCGGGTTGTTCATGTTCATCTCAAGCGGCTGCCGTCAGCCGGTCGTCGAAAATCGCCACCGCGCGCGTCCAGCCGGCCGACGCGCCGCGAATCTTGTGCGGAAAGCAGGAAATGTAAAAACCGGTCGGCGGCAGCACCTCCAGGTTGTGCAGCTTTTCCAGGTGGCAGTAGCCGATGTCGCGTCCGGCCTTGTGGCCTTCCCAGATCAGCGAGGCGTCCTTCGTCTCGTCGTACTTTTTGGCGGTGTGGACGAAGGGCGCGTCCCAGCTCCAGCCGTCGGTGCCGGTCAGGCGAACGCCGCGCTCGAGCAAATACATCGTCGCCTCATAGCCCATGCCGCAGCCTGACGACACGTAATCGGCGCTGCCATAGCGCTTGCCGGCGCGGGTGTTGATAACGACGATCTCCAGCGGGCTCAGCGTGTGGCCGATGCGCGCCAGCTCGGCCTCGACGTCGGCGGCGGTGACGACATAGCCGTCGGCGAACGCGGTGAAGTCGAGCTTCACGCCGGGCTGGAAGCACCAGTCGAGCGGCACCGCGTCGATCGTGATCGAAGCCTCCTGATGGCCGAGCGCCTTGTTCATGGTGCTATGAAAATGATAAGGCGCATCGAGGTGCGTGCCGTTGTGCGTCGAGAGACTGATTTGCTCGACCGCCCAGGCCTCGCCGTCGGGCAGGTCGCTTTTTTGCAGGCCCTTGAAAAATGGCGTGACCTGCTCGAACGAGTCCTCATGCGTGAAATACTGGATCTTCGGCGCGAACGCCGGCGGGTCGCTGATGACATCGTTCTCAAGAAAAATCGACAAATCGACAAGTTTGCGGGTCATGGTCGTCTCCG
>CAXSGT010000131.1:0-9334 GCA_964236835.1 uncultured Polaromonas sp. | reverse complement strand
CGATCCTGATCGACGAGGCGCGCACGCCGCTCATCATCAGCGGCCAGGCCGAAGACCACACCGAGATGTACCTGGCGATGAACAGCGTCGTGCCGCTGTTGACGCTCCAGGAAGGCGAAGCCGATCCGCGAACCGGCGAGGGGGTGACCAAGCCCGGCGACTACACCATCGACGAGAAAACAAGGCAGGTGTTTCTCACCGAGCAGGGGCATGAAAGCGCCGAACGCATTTTGTTCGATCTGGGCCTCATTCCCGAAGGCGCGACGCTGTACGATCCGGCCAATATCTCGCTGATGCACCATGTGTATGCGGCCTTGCGCGGCAATTTGCTCTACCACCGCGACCAGCATTACGTGGTGCAGGACGGCGAGGTCGTGATTGTCGATGAGTTCACCGGCCGCCTGATGTCGGGCCGCCGCTGGAGCGAGGGCCTGCACCAGGCGGTCGAAGCGAAAGAAGGCGTGCAGATCCAGGCTGAAAACCAGACGCTGGCGTCGATCACCTTCCAGAACTATTTTCGCCTCTACAAGAAGCTGGCCGGCATGACCGGGACCGCCGACACCGAGGCCTACGAGTTCCAGGAAATCTACGGGCTGGAAACCACGGTGATTCCGCCGAACAAGGTGAGCCGGCGCGAAGACCAGCTCGACCGGGTGTACAAAACCACGCGGGAGAAGTACGAAGCGGCGATCAAGGATATTCGCGACTGCTATGAGCGCGGCCAGCCGGTGCTGGTGGGGACGACCTCGATCGAGAATTCGGAGGTCATCGACGCCTTGCTGGTCAAGGAGAAATTGCCGCACCAGGTGCTCAACGCCAAGCAGCATGCCAGGGAGGCCGACATCGTGGCGCAGGCCGGGCGCCTGAAAATGATCACCATCGCGACCAACATGGCGGGCCGGGGCACCGACATCGTGCTCGGCGGCAATGTCGAAAAGCTGATCGAAGCGGTCGAGGCCGACGCGGCGTCGCCGGGCGGCGCCGCGAAAGAAGCCGAAATCGCCCGCCTGCGAGCCGAATGGACGCGCGAGCACGAGCAGGTCACCGGGCTGGGCGGGCTGCGCATCATCGCGACCGAGCGCCACGAGTCGCGCCGCATCGACAACCAGCTGCGCGGCCGGTCGGGCCGCCAGGGCGACCCCGGCTCGTCGCGCTTTTTCCTCAGCCTGGACGACCCCTTGATGCGCATTTTCGCCGGCGAGCGCGTCAAGGCGATCATGGAGCGGCTGAAAATGCCTGATGGCGAGGCGATCGAGGCCGGCATCGTCACGCGCAGCATCGAGTCCGCCCAGCGCAAGGTCGAAGCGCGCAATTTCGACATCCGCAAGCAATTGCTCGAATACGACGACGTGTCCAACGACCAGCGCAAGGTGATCTACCAGCAGCGCAACGACATCATGGACGCGAGCGACTTGCAGCCGCAAATCGCGGCGCTGCGCGAAGGCTGCTTCACCGATCTGACGCGGCAGTACGTTCCGGTCGAAAGCGTCGAGGAGCAGTGGGATATCGCCGGGTTAGAGAAAGTGCTGCGCGACGAGTGGCACATCGAGCTGCCGCTTAGGGAACAACTCGAAGCCGCGACCGCCATCACCGACGACGACGTGCTGGAAAAAGTGATTGCCGCCGCCAATGCCGCGTTCGCCGAAAAGCTCGAAAAGGTCGGTGTGGAAAATTTCACCCAGTTCGAGCGCATCGTGCTGCTGCAAAGCATCGACAGCCACTGGCGCGAGCACCTGAGCGCGCTCGACTATCTGCGCCAGGGCATCCACCTGCGCGGCTACGCGCAAAAGCAGCCCAAGCAGGAATACAAGCGCGAAGCGTTCGAGCTGTTCGGCCAATTGCTCGACAGCGTCAAGAACGAAGTCACCAAAGCGCTGATGACGGTGCAGGTGCAGTCGGGCGAACAGCTCGGCGAGGCGGCCGAAGCCATGGAAAGCCGGGCCGAAAACATCGCCAATGTCACCTACACCGCGCCGACGGAAACCGGCGAAGTCGAAACAACCGTCGATGAAGCGTCGTGGCACAGGCAGCAGGCGGCTGCGGGCGCCAGCGTGCCGCGTGTGGGCCGCAACGATCCCTGCCCCTGCGGCTCCGGCAAGAAATACAAGAACTGCCACGGCAAGCTGACTTGACCTGCGGCGCGGCCACCGCCCAGAACCAGATTATTCATTTACCGGAGTCGCCCACATGCCCGTCAATCTGCTTCCCACGCCCGCTTCCGAGCTGAATCCGGTTGCCGGCGTGCGCTGGGGCGTTGCCGAGGCAGGCATCCGCAAGGCCCATCGCAAGGACCTTGCCGTGCTGCTGCTCGACGAAGGCGCGTCGGTCGGCGCCGTCTTCACGCAAAACCGGTTTTGCGCCGCGCCGGTGCTGATTTGCCGCGAACATCTGGCTGAAAACTCCGGCCGAAGCCATGGCATCCGGGCGCTGCTGGTCAACACCGGCAACGCCAACGCCGGCACCGGCCACGAGGGCCTGGTCCGCGCCCGCTCGACCTGTATCGCCCTGGCGCGCGAACTCGATGTCGCGCCGGAACAAATCCTGCCGTTTTCAACCGGCGTGATCATGGAGCCGCTGCCGCATGAGCGGATCGAGGCGGGGCTTGCCGCAGCGCTGCAAAATGCCGGCGCCGACAACTGGGCCGACGCGGCTGAGGCCATCATGACCACCGACACCGTGCCGAAAGCGTTTTCCACCCGCATCGAGCTGGCGGGCGCGCCCGTTACCATCACCGGCATCGCCAAGGGTGCGGGAATGATCCGGCCGAACATGGCGACGATGCTGGGTTTTCTGGCGACCGATGCCCGTGTGCCGCAAGGGTTGATGGACCAGCTTGCCAGGAAAATTGCCGACGCGTCGTTCAACCGCATCACCATCGACGGCGACACTTCGACCAATGATTCGTTCGTCGTCATTGCCACGAACCAGGCCGGCCATGAACCTTTGACATCGCTTGACAGCGTCGATGGGCAGGCCTTGCGCGCCGCCATGCTCGGCATTGCCCAAAAGCTGGCGCAGGCGATCGTTCGCGATGGCGAGGGCGCGACCAAGTTCATCACGATCCGGGTCGAAGGCGGGAAAACCGGCGAAGAATGCCGCCAGGTCGCCTACGCGATTGCCCATTCGCCGCTGGTGAAGACCGCTTTTTTCGCCAGCGACCCGAACCTGGGCCGTATTCTGGCGGCGGTGGGATATGCCGGCATCGTCGACCTGGACCCGGCGAAACTCGATTTGTACCTGGACGACGTGCTGGTGGCGAAAGACGGCGGCCGGCATGAAGGCTATGCCGAGTCCGACGGCCAGCGCGTCATGAAGCAGAGCGAAATCACGGTGCGCGTGCTGCTCGGCCGGGGCGCCGCGGCGGACGCCGTCTGGACCTGCGACCTGTCGTACGACTACGTGAAAATCAACGCCGATTACCGCAGTTAATACCGCAGGTAATACTGTAGTGAAGCCAAGGCCAGCCACCATGAATGAACAAATTGACCGGCTCATGTCGCGCGTCGAGTCGCTGCTGACGCGCATCGAGTCGGTACTGCCGCAGCCCTTGTCGGCGCCGGACTGGCGCGCGTCGGTCGCCTGGCGTTACCGAAAACGCGGAACCGGCCATGGCGCGCTCGAGCCCGTCAGGCATATCGGCGCCATCGGCCTCGACGACTTGAAGGAAATCGGCGAACAGAAGGAAAAAATCCAGCGCAACACCGAGCAGTTCGTCAGCGGCAAGCCGGCCAACAATGTGCTGCTGACCGGCTCGCGCGGCACCGGGAAATCGTCGCTGATCAAAGCCTGCCTGAACGAGTATTCAGCCCGAGGCCTGCGGCTGATCGAAGTCGACAAGGCCGACCTGACCGACCTGCCCGATATTGTCGATGTGGTGTCGGGCTTGAGCGAGAAATTCATCGTTTTCTGCGACGACCTGAGCTTTGAGGAGGGCGAGCCTGGCTACAAGGCGCTCAAATCGATCCTCGACGGCTCGATCGCCGCGGCAACGCCGAATGTGCTGATCTACGCCACTAGCAACAGGCGCCATTTGCTGCCCGAGTACCTGGCTGAAAACCTGACTTATACGCACACCGAAGACGGTGAAGTGCATCCCGGCGAAGTCGTCGAAGAGAAAATTTCGCTGTCCGAGCGCTTTGGTCTGTGGGTCAGCTTTTATCCGTTTACCCAGGACGAGTACCTGACGATCGTGGCGCAGTGGCTGTCGTCGTTCGGCGTGGACGCACCGGCTATCCTCGCCGCGCGTCCCGCGTCGCTGGTCTGGGCGCTCGAGCGCGGCTCGCGCAGCGGCCGGGTGGCCTGGCAGTTCGCCCGCGACTATGCGGGCCGGCGCGGCGCGAGCGTAGCGCGGTGACGGCACCGATTCTGGTCGCCGACGCCGCGCTTGCCCGCGAGGGCGGCGCCGGCCGCAAGGCTGTCGAAGTCGCGGTCGGCGTGCTGATCCAGGCTGACGGCCGGTTTCTGCTTACGTCGCGCCCGCCCGGCAAGGTGTATGAAGGATTTTGGGAATTTCCCGGTGGCAAGCTCGAAGCGGGCGAGAGTGTCGAAGAGGCGCTGCGGCGCGAGCTGCGGGAGGAAATAGGCATTGTCATCGGCGCCGTGCACGCGTGGAAAGTCGAGATGGTCGACTATCCGCATGCGCTGGTGCGGCTCAACTTTTGCAAGGTGTTCGACTGGACCGGCGACCTGCAGATGCGCGAAGGCCAGTCGTTCGCCTGGGAAACGCTGCCGCTGACAGTGCAGCCGGTGTTGCCGGGGACGGTTCCGGTGTTGCGCTGGTTTGCCGAAGAGCGCGGCTGCCAGTCTTGCGCCTAGCAGCTTTCCTGCCGCACGCTGGGGGCAAGCGGTCATCAGGCGGTGAACTCCCACTGCCTGCTTGCCGCCAGCACCGCATTCGGATACGGCGCCTTGCCGCGCGAGCCGTTGTAGCGGCCCAGGCCCATGAAGTTGTCGCCGCGGTCGCGATCAAGGTAATGGCGAAGAATCACGCAGCCGAAACGCAGGTTGGTCTGCATGTGAAACAGCTTGCCCGCGTCGCCGTCGCCGATCACTCGCGTCCAGAACGGCATGACCTGCATGTAGCCGCGCGCGCCGACGTTGCTCACGGCGAACTTGCGGAAATTGCTTTCGACCTGGATCAGGCCCATGACCAGCGTCACGTCGAGCCCGGCGCGCTTGCTTTCGTACCAGACGGTCTGCAAAAACTCCTTGCGGTCCTGCCACAGCGGAATTTTCTTTTTCAGTTTGTCGCCGGTGGCGCCGAGCCAGCGCAGATAGGCGAGCCGGCTTTCGGTGTTCCTGAACTCGGGAACCGGCGGCGCGTGGTTCGCAATGGCCGCACCGAGCGCCAGGCGGACCGAATCCATCAGCGGCTCTTCGAGCTGTCCGCCAGCACTTGCCTGCTCTAAAAATAATAGCGGTATACACCCGGCTGGCAAGCGCAACAGCCACTTTCTTCTGGAGATTTCGATTGGAGCCATCGACCAGGCGGAAAAAAGCCGCGCCGCGGTCAAAGCGCCAGCTTGGCTTTGATGAAGTCCAGCGCGCTTGCAGCTTCGATCGGGGTGGCCACCGTGTCGCGGCGGTGCTGGTATTCGAGCTGTCCGAGCTTCAGGCCGCGGTCGCCGATGGTTACGCGGTGCGGCACGCCGATCAATTCCCAGTCGGCGAACATGGCGCCCGGCCTCTCGCCGCGGTCGTCGAGCATCACGTCCACACCGGCGGCGGCCAGTTCGTCATGGAGCTTGTCGGCGGCGGCTTTGACGTCGGGGAAACGCTCCGGGCTGATGGGGCAGAGCACGACGGAAAATGGCGCGATCGCATCGGGCCAGATAATGCCGCGCTCATCGTGGTTTTGCTCGATCGCCGCCGCTGGCAGGCGCGTGATGCCGATGCCGTAGCAGCCCATCTCGAAGAATTGCGGCTTGCCGTTTTCGCCGAGGAAGGTCGCGTTCATCGCCCGGCTGTACTTGGTGCCGAGGTAGAAAATATGGCCGACTTCGATGCCGCGCTCGATGGCGAGCACGCCCTTGCCGTCGGGTGACGCGTCGCCCGCGACCACGTTGCGGATGTCGGCGATCAGGTCGGGCTCGGGCAGGTCGCGGCCCCAGTTCACGCCGGTCAAGTGAAAGCCTGGCGTATTCGCGCCGCAGACCCAGTCGGACAACACGGCGACTTCGCGGTCCACCACCAGCCTGACGGGCTTTTTCAGCTTGACCGGCCCAAGATAGCCAGGCTCGCAGCCGAAGTGCGCGTCGATTTCGGCCGGCGTGGCGAAGCGAAAGCCGGCATCGAGGCCGGGCACCTTGCCGACCTTGACCTCATTCATGTCGTGGTCGCCGCGCAGCAGCAGCAGCCACACCTGCGGCTGAGCGACTTCGCCGGCTGCGTTGGTTCGGTCGGTGGCCAGCACCAGCGACTTGACGGTCGACGCCAGCGGAATTTGCACAAGCGCGGCGACATCCGCGCAAGTCGCCATGCCTGGCGTGGCTGTTTCAACCATGGGCAGCGATGCCGGTTTGCGCGGGCCTGCAGGCGCCAGCGCTTCGGCCTTTTCCAGGTTCGCCGCATAGTCGCTCGTGGGGCAATAGACGATCGCGTCCTCGCCGGTGGCGGCGATGACCTGGAACTCTTCGCTCAAGTCGCCGCCGATGGCGCCGCTGTCCGCCGCGACGGCGCGGTAGCGCAAACCGAAACGGTCGAAAATCCGCCGATACGCCAGCGCCATGTTGTCATAGCTGACTTTGGCGGCATCTGGGTCGCGGTCGAAGCTGTACGCGTCCTTCATGATGAATTCGCGCCCGCGCATGAGGCCGAAGCGCGGCCTTCGCTCGTCGCGGAACTTGGTCTGGATTTGATACAGATTTTTCGGCAGCTGCTTGTAGCTCTTGATGTCCTGGCGCATCACGTCGGTGACCACTTCCTCGCTGGTCGGCTGGACGACAAAATCGCGGCCGTGCCGGTCTTTGATACGCAGCAGCTCAGGCCCCATTTTTTCGAACCGGCCGGTTTCCTGCCAGAGTTCGGCCGGCTGGACGATGGGCATGCTCATCTCGATCGCGCCGGCGCGGTTCATCTCCTCGCGAACGATCGCCTCGACCTTGCGAATGACGCGCAGGCCCATCGGCATGTGGGTGTAGATGCCGGCGCCCAGCTTCTTGACGAGCCCGGCGCGCATCATCAAGCGGTGGCTGGCGATTTCAGCATCGGCGGGCGCTTCCTTGAGCGTGGAAATGTAAAACTGCGAGGCTTTCATGGGCAGGCTTTTTGCTCGATTCTCTTGCTTCGCGGAGTGTCATCCGGCGCCGCGCTTGGCGAAGAGCGCCGGCGCTGTGCATAATGGAATCAGTTTAAAAATTCGAGGGTTGATTATGCTTGACCGGGACGGTTTTCGGCCCAATGTCGGCATCATCTTGCTCAACCAGAAGAGTCAGGTATTTTGGGGCAAACGCATACGCACCCACTCGTGGCAGTTTCCGCAGGGCGGCATTGATCGGGGCGAAAATCCCGAACAGGCGATGTTCCGCGAGCTGCATGAGGAGGTCGGATTGCAGCCGCAGCATGTACAGGTGCTGGCCCGGACCCGAGACTGGTTGCGCTATGAGGTGCCTGACAGATTCATCCGCCGCGATGCGCGCGGCCATTACAAAGGCCAGAAGCAAATCTGGTTTCTGCTCCAGCTGGTCGGCCACGACTGGGATTTGAATTTGCGCGCCACCAATCATCCCGAGTTCGACGCCTGGCGCTGGAACGACTACTGGGTGCCGCTCGATGTCGTCGTCGAGTTCAAGCGCGGCGTCTATGAAATGGCGCTGACTGAGCTGTCGCGATTCGTGCCGCGCTTCGATTTCAGACTCGACGCGCATCCAGACCCGCGAAACCGCTACCTGCGCGCCGGGCTGCAACAGCGCAACGCACTGCCCAGCCAGAGCGGCGTCAGGGCGAACACTGGCGGCGCCGAGCCTTTTTACGCGGTGCGGCCCTGCGCGGCGTTCGAGCTGCCCCCCGGCGCCACTTTCGATCCCGATCCCAAAACCAGTTTCGGCGTTGATGCGCTAGTGAAGAAACCATGAAGCGCATTCTGGCCGCTGCGTCGGTTGGCGCTTTGCTGCTTGCTTCGGGCGGCGCGACCCGGGCGCAGCTCGCGCCGGAAGATCCGGACTGGCAGGAGTCGCAGGCGCCCGCGCCGCCGCCTTTCGATATGGGCAAGCTGGTTCAATTCGACGTTTCATCGACGTCGGCGCTGCTCTATGGCGTCGATCCGGCATCGATCAAAATTACACAGGGCGACGGCTTGGTGCGCTACGTCATGGTCGCCCGCAGCCCTGGTGGGGCAAGCAACGTCATGTACGAGGCGCTGCGCTGCTCGACCGCGCAAGTCAAGACCTATGCCCGCTACTCGGCCGGTGGCGGCTGGCAGAGCGTGGCAAACCCGGAATGGATTTCTCTGAGCGGGAACAATTTGCGCTCCAGGCACGCATTGGCCTTTGCCAAGGCCGGCGCCTGCGACAACACCTTGGTGCCGGATTCGGTCGATCTCCTGGTGAAGAGGCTGAAGGAGCCGAATCTCCAGATTTCGCAATAACCGTAGGATCGGGCCTGATGGCGTTTTGAAAGCGGGCCTAGCGGGTCAGCACCAAATTGGTCCGGTGCACCATCTCGGGCTCGCCGGTGTAGCCCAGCAGTTTTTCAAATTCCGCAGACGCTTTGCGGCAGAGCAGCCGCGCTTCGGAGCTGGAATAGTTGGCCAGGCCGCGCGCGATTTCAACGCCGTCGGCGTCTTTGACGGCGATCACGTCGCCGCGTGAAAAATCGCCCTGCACAGCCGTCATGCCGATAGGCAGCAGGCTTTTGCCATCGTCCCGAACCTTGCTGGCCGCGCCCTGATCGACGCTGACCGAGCCGCGCAGCTGCAAATGATCGGCGATCCATTGTTTGCGTGCCTGCGTCTTTTGCGTCTGCGCCACCAGCAGCGTGCCGATCGCTTCTCCCCGGACCAGCCGGGTCAGCGCCTGCGGTTCGCGCCCCCAGGCGATCACCGTCGAGGCGCCCGAGCCCGCGGCGCGCTTGGCCGCCAGGATTTTGGTGATCATGCCGCCGCTGCCGATGCTCGAGCCCGCGCCGCCCGCCATCGCTTCGAGCGCCGCGTCGCCGGCCTTGGCCTCATGGACGAAGGCGGCCGCGGGATTCTTGCGCGGATCGGCGGTATAGAGGCCTTTCTGGTCGGTCAGAATGATCAGCGCGTCGGCTTCCACCAGGTTCGCCACCAGCGCGCCCAGCGTGTCGTTGTCGCCGAACTTGATCTCGTCGTTGACGACGGTGTCGTTCTCGTTGA
>CAXSGT010000130.1:0-9340 GCA_964236835.1 uncultured Polaromonas sp. | reverse complement strand
AGGCATTTTCTTTTGCTGCCGGCTGGGCTCCCGCATCATAGGGGCACGAAAAAAAAGGCCCAGACCATGCGGTCTGGGCCTGTAAATCCACTCTTTGAGAAAGTGGAGGAGACAACCAGTGCAAAAATGCAGCGTATCGGGAAAGACCGTGCAGTGATGCGTTGGCTTGAAGTATAGCGAGCAATGCTGCACTGCACAATTAAAATCGGGTGAAAGTTGAAAATTTTGCGATTTGGAGATATTTCCCTACACGCAAGGCTAAGGCGGCTAGCGTGCTCAAGAGTACGCATGCCAATCAGACCGATTATTTTGTAGAAGGAAATGGCGCAATGGCCGATATGGAATGCACAGTAAGCTGGACAGGCGGCAACGCGGCGAACGGGTCGCGCTCGGGGATGACCTTCCTGGCTGAAACCGGCAGCGGCCACACGCTGGTGATGGATGGCGCGCCCGACGCGGGCAAGCCTGAAAATGGCGGCGCCAACCTCGCGCCGCGACCGATGGAAACCATGCTGGCGGGCGCGGGCGGCTGTACCGCTTACGACGTGGTGCTGATCCTCAAGCGTGGCCGCCATGATGTGCGCGGCTGCGCGGTCAGGCTCAGCTCCGAAAGAGCGCCCATTGATCCCAGGGTGTTCACCAAAATCCACATGCATTTTGTCGTGACTGGCCGCGCCCTGGCGCCCAGCGCGGTGGAGCGCGCCATTGCCATGAGCCACGAAAAATATTGCTCGGCCACGATCATGCTGAGCAAGACGGCGGACATCACGACCAGTTTTGAGCTGGTGGGGGTTTAGGGTAGATCAACTTCATGGCGGCCGTCACTTTGTTGACCCGCTCAAACTCAAAGCGGTTTACGCTCCAAAACTGCCGCCCGAGCTCACACCCGGTGCGCCACCGTCGTCATGACCTTGGCCGCCGAGCGCATCAGAAACTTCACCGGCTCAGGCAATTCGAGCGCCCCGGCATGCGATGCTTCGGCGGCGTGGCGCGCTTCATCGCTCTTCATTTGCGCGACAATGGCGCGCGATTCGTGGTCGCCCGGCGGCAGCCGCTCCATATGGCCTGCCAGATGCGCTTCCACCTGCCGTTCGGTCTCCACCAGAAACCCCAGGCTGACGCGGTCGCCCAGCCGGCCCGCCAGCAAGCCCAGGCCAAAGGCTCCGGCATACCAGAGCGGATTTAGCAGCGATGGCCTGGCGCCCAGCTCGTCGAGCCGCTGGCGCGTCCACGCCAGGTGGTCGGTTTCCTCCTGGCTGGCCGCGGCGAAATGCCGGCGCAGCGCCGGATCTTGCGTGCCCAGCGCTTGCGCGGCGTAAAGCGCCTGCGCGCATACCTCGCCCACATGGTTGACGCGCATCAGGGCGCCCGCCAGCGCCTTGTCCGGAGGCACCAGTTCAGTGCCTCGGTTGGCAATCGTCGGGCACGGCCTGCCGGCGCGCGGCTTTGCGAACAATGTGCGCAAGGCGTTGTCGGTGGCTTTAATCAAGCTGTCCATGAGGTTGAAAATCTGAAAGTGGGTTTTAAAAACCACATTCTGTGCTGCCGCGCCAGACGTGGATTTACGCAACTCAGGCTATCACAGACACGCTTTCAATAAGAATTTATCAAAATTCGCAGCCGAACCTATGCAGCTTTCGGTGATGATTCAGCAATCCGGGAATCCATCGCTTGGCTATGTTGCAGCGCTGCAACGAAACCGATTTTTATTCGTGCTTTATTCGCCAATTTCTTTGCCTAAGCGGGCTGTGTCTGGTGCAATAGAGGCAACTTCCTAAACGGAGGTTGGCCCGGGGATCCAAATCCTGGAGCCCTATGTTTAACCTTGGAGAAACTCTCAAATGAAAAAATCTCTGATCGCTCTGGCTGCGCTTGCAGCCGTAGGCGCAGCTTCCGCTCAGTCTTCGGTCACTCTGTACGGTATTCTCGATATTGGTTATGGCTCGCAGAAAACCGAAACCCGCAACGGAACCGGTGCTATCAAAAGCTCCGGCGTAATGGACGGCGCCAATGCCGGCAACCGTATCGGTTTTCGTGGCACGGAAGACCTCGGTGGTGGTCTGAAAGCCAACTTCGTCATTGAGCAAGGCATCAGCCCGACCAACGGTGCGCTGTTCGGCGTTCGTAGCGGCACTGCCGGCCATCAGATCACCGGCTTCCAAAGCGCTGGTTCCGCAACGCAACTGAACGGCGCTGCCGGGGCATATGTCACCGGCACGAATCGTCAGACCTATGTGGGCCTGTCTAACGCCGCCATTGGTACCCTGAATATCGGCTACCAGTACACGGTGCTGTATGAGCTGGGCACGCTGTCGGGCTACAACACCGGCACCGAAGGCGTTCCCGGCGCCGACAAGGCTCACTTGCACGGCCAGTTCGGCGTCGGTGGCGGCACCCGCTCGAACATGATCCAGTACATCAGCCCTAATTTCAGCGGCTTCACCGCACGCCTGCAATATGGCGCTGGCGCTGACCGTGAAAAAGTCGAAGCCCCAGGCGCGCTGGCTGGCACCAACGGCCTGACCTATGACAAGCTGCGCAAAGGCGGCATCATGCTGCAGTACGCCAACGGCCCGATTTCCGCCTCCGCCGCGTATACCCAAGCCAAGTCGCAAAATGCCGCTGGCGTTGTTGGACTCGGTCTTGCGCCGGCGGGAGTGAACGTTTACAACGGCGTGATCGCTCCGGCTGGCACGACGCCGCTGACCGGTCAAGACCGCACCTTCAGGTTGTTCCAGATTGGCGGCAGCTACGATTTTGGCGTTGCCAAGATCGCCGGCACCTACAACAAGGGCAAAAATGGCGGCGCCGCCGCTGCCCCTGCCGGTTCGCTGTTCGGCACCGCCGGCTTCAACTCCGACTACCGTGCTTATCAAGTCGGCGTGTCCGTGCCACTCGGCGCTTTTGTGCCATTCGCAACTTATGGCCGCGCACGCACCGACAGCGACAACGCCTTTGGTATCGGTGCCACCAACGCCGCAGGCGCGACCAACCGTACTGAAGACTACAAACAGTATCAAGTCGGTGTTCGCTACAGCCTGAGCAAGCGCACGACCGCTTATGTGTTCTATGGTGAAACCAAGAATGACGCCGCATCGTTGGGTGGCAACGGTGTTGCCGTTGCTGCCGGTGGCACCGGCGGCACGTTCTACAAAGACCGCAAATCCATTATCGGTGTGATGCACTCGTTCTAATTTGCTAGGCTGGCCAGTCCAGTCGTGAATTAGCCGATAAAAACCCCGCTGCAAGCAGCGGGGTTTTTTATTGTCTGATCAAAAGGCAAATGCGGCATCAAATGGCGGGTCTGTCTAACACTCTTCACTCCAGCAAAAGCCGTCACGCGCAATCATCGCGCTCGATGCGCTCGGCCCCCAGGTCCCAGCCGCATAAAGGCGCAGGCCGTCAACGTCGCTATTCCAGGCCTGCATGATGGGCTCGACCCAGCGCCAGGCTTCTTCCTGCTCGTCGCTGCGAACAAACAGATTGAGCCGTCCATCGAGCACGTCGAGCAACAGCCGCTCATAAGCGCCGACGCGTTCGGAGCCGAAGCGCTTGTCGAAGTCGAGATCGAGCTGCACCGGTGCCAATGTCTGGCTGGCGCGCCGCTGGTCCTGCCCTTGCGCCAACAGGTGAAGTTCCAGCCCGTCCTTGGGTTGCAGATGAATCAGCAACCGATTCGCAACGCCCACCGGCGACTTGAAGATGGCGTGCGGCGCGGGCCTGAAATTGACCTCGATATACGCGGACCGTTCCGCCAGGCGCTTGCCGGTGCGGATGTAAAACGGTACGCCGGCCCAGCGCCAGTTGGCGATCTCGCAGCGCAGGGCGACGAAGGTTTCGGTCGTGCTGGCCTCGGCCACGCCTTTTTCCTGGCGGTAAGCGGGCACCGGCGCCCCCTCGATCGTTCCGGCGCCGTACTGGCCCCTGACCACGTGCTGGCCGAGCGTTTCCGGCGTCCAGGGTCGCAGCGAGCGCAGCACTTTGAGCTTTTCATCGCGGATCGCATCGGCATGGGTATTGATCGGCGGCTCCATGGCAACGGCGCACAGCAGTTGCAGCGCATGGTTTTGCACCATGTCGCGCAGCGCGCCGGTGCTGTCGTAGAACGTGCCGCGCTTTTCAATGCCGAGCTCCTCGGCGATGGTGATCTGAATGTTGGCGATGTTTTCACGCCGCCATAGCGGCTCGAACAAGGCATTGCCAAAACGCAGCGCAAACAGGTTTTGCACCGACGGCTTGCCCAGGTAATGGTCGATGCGGAAAATTTGCCGCTCGCTGAACGCACGGCGCACGCTTTCGTTGATGGCGCGATTCGATGCAAGGTCATGACCGAGCGGCTTTTCCAGCACGATCCGCATCTGCGGGCCGTTGAGGCGCTGGGCCGCAATGTTCTCGCAAAACGTGGTGAACAGCCCAGGAGCGGTGGCCAGGTACATCACCACCGTATCGGCGGCATGCGCTTGCAGCAAATCCGCCAGCCGTGGATAGTCGACCGGACTGGACAGGTCCATGCGCAGGTAACAAAGCAGCGCCGCGAAGCGCGAAAACTCTTCTTCGCTTGGACGTTTGGCGAGCTCAACTCCGTCAAAGCGTGACTTGATCAAGGCGCGGTATCGGTCGTCGGTCAAATCGTCGCGCGCAACGCCCACAATCCGGCCGCCGGCGGGCAAAGAGCCGTGGCGAAAGGCCTGAAACAAGGCGGGCAGCAATTTGCGCCACACCAGATCGCCCGTGCCGCCGAACAAAATCAGGTCGAAACTCATTTATTGTTTTCCATTCGGCGCTTAGTAACAGCGGATCAACGATGCTGGGCATAATCCTAACGCATCGAAGCGCTTTTCCCATCAGTCCGCCACGCGTGCGCCACCCGCATTTTCGCCATGAATCAACTCGACGCCATCAAACAATTCACGACCATCGTTGCCGATACGGGTGACTTCAGACAGCTGGCGCAATTCAAGCCGCAGGACGCCACGACCAACCCGTCGCTGATACTCAAGGCGGTGCAGAAACCCGATTACCGGTCGCTGCTGCCCCAGACAGTGGCGCGGTTCCGCAGCCGCGCATTGGATGAAACCATGGACCGGCTGGTGGTGCGGTTTGGCTGCGAAATTCTGACTATTGTTCCAGGCCGCGTCTCGACCGAGGTCGATGCGCGCCTGAGCTTCGATGCCGAAGCCACCTGCACGCGCGGCGAACGCATCATCGCGCTTTATCAGGCCGAAGGCATTGCTCCCGATCGCGTACTCATCAAGGTGGCGGCGACCTGGGAGGGTATTCAGGCGGCCCGAAAACTGGAGCAGCGCGGCATTCATACCAACCTGACGCTGCTGTTTTCGCTGTGCCAGGCGGTGGCCTGCGGACAGGCCGGTGTGCGGCTGGTTTCACCGTTTGTCGGACGGATTTATGACTGGCATAAAAAATCGAAAGGCGCCGAGTGGGTCGAAGCCGACAACGCCGGCGCCAACGATCCCGGCGTGCGGTCGGTACGCGAAATTTATAACCATTACAAGCACTTTGGCATTACGACCGAGGTCATGGGCGCGAGCTTTCGCAACGTCGGCCAGATCGCGGCCCTGGCGGGCTGCGACCTGCTGACGATCAGCCCCGAGCTTTTGGCGCAGCTGGCGGCAATCGATGCGCCATTGACGCGCGTGCTCGACCCGAATGCCGCGAAAGCGCTGGATCTGCCTGCCGCCAGTTTTGACGAAGCCGCATTTCGCTATGCGCTCAACCAGGATGCGATGGCGAGCGAAAAGCTCGCCGAAGGCATTCGCGCATTTGCAGCCGATGCCATTGCGCTTGAGCAACTGATGCTGGCGGCCAAATGATGCGCCCGCGTTGCGATCAGACCGCTGCCTGGACGGCGCTGCAAGAGTTGTTCGACCTGTCCGGCAAAGCCTTCGACTTGCGCGCTGCGTTTGCCAATGACCCGCGGCGCTTTGACAGCTTCAGTTATGCCGCGCCCTATGTTTTTGCCGACCTGTCAAAAAATCTGATCGACGCCGGCATAGAGGCGCTGCTGCTCGAGCTGGCGCGCCAGTGCCGGCTCGAGCAGCAGCGCGACGCCATGTTCGCGGGCGAACCGGTCAACGGCACCGAAAACCGTTCCGTGATGCACTATTTACTACGAAAACAGCCTGCGGCACACGGTCCATATGAAGTTTCAGCTATAAATAAAATAGCAGAAGCGCAGGCGCAAGTGCAAACGACACGCGAGGCCATGCTGGCCTATGCGGAGCGGGTGCGAGCCGACGAACACATCACCGACATCGTCAACATCGGCATCGGCGGCTCCGATCTCGGGCCGCAGATGGCGGTGCTGGCGCTGGCTGAATTTCAGATCGAAGGCAAGCGCTTTCATTTTGTCTCGAACATCGACGGCCAGGAGCTTGCCGCGGTGCTGGCGCGCTGCAAGCCGCAAAACACGCTTTTTCTGATAGCCTCAAAGACCTTCACGACGATCGAGACGATGACCAACGCGCAGTCCGCCAGGCGCTGGTTCGAGGCGCGGGGCGGCCGGGACATCGGCGCGCATTTTGCGGCGCTGACGACGAATGTTGCGGCAGCCCATGCATTCGGCATTCGCGACACGTTCGGCTTTTGGGACTGGGTGGGAGGGCGCTATTCGCTGTGGTCCGCCATCGGCTTGCCGATTGCGATAGCGCAAGGCGCTGACGGGTTTCGCGACTTCCTGGCGGGCGCACAGGCGATGGACGAACATTTTGCCGGCGCGCCGCTTGCGCAAAACCTGCCGGTTCATCTGGGATTGCTGGATGTCTGGTACCGAAATTTCCACAACTTCACGAGCCGCAGCATCGCGCCGTACAGCAGCGCCCTGCGCCGCTGGCCGGCGTACTTGCAGCAGCTTGAAATGGAGAGCAACGGCAAGCGGGTGGATGCGGACGGCCAGCTAGTGCCCTTCGAGACAGCGCCGGTGCTCTGGGGCGAACCGGGCACCAATGGCCAGCATGCCTATTTTCAGATGCTGCATCAGGGAACTTCGGTGGTGCCGGTCGAATTCGTTGCGATAAAAAAAGCGGCGCATACACCGAACGACCTGCCCGGACATCATTGCCAACTGCTTGCCAATGCGCTGGCGCAGGCGCGGGCGCTGATGGTCGGCAAAGCCGATGCGGACGGTCATAAAGATTTTCCGGGCAACCGGCCCAGTACATTTTTGCTGCTCGAGCGGCTCACGCCAGCCAGCCTGGGCGCCTTGATTGCCCTGCAGGAGCACCGCGTATTCGTCAGCGGCGCAATTTGGGGCATCAACAGTTTTGACCAGTGGGGCGTCGAGCTGGGCAAGGCGCTGGCCAAAGACATCGAGCCGCGCCTGGAAAGCGGCGATATTTCCGGGCTCGATGGCTCTACGGCGGGATTGCTGCAACGCCTTCGGAAAAAATAAAATGATTGCGAGATCGAATCATTTTGTTACATTTTAATATAAATAAGATATCATCAAGGCGGGAAATTAATCTTTAGCAATTTTGGAGGGAAAGAATCATGAATTTTGGCCAAGCCGTTTCAAGCTGCCTAAGCCAGTATGCAACCTTTGCCGGCCGCGCCTCGCGTTCCGAATTCTGGTGGTTTTCCCTGTTCCAGCTACTGGCGTTGGTTGCAGCAGCCGCAATCAACGAAAAGCTGTATATCGTGGTGGGTTTGGGCTTGTTGCTGCCCATAATCGCTGTTGGAACCCGCCGCCTTCACGACATCGGTAGGAGCGGTTGGTGGCAACTTCTTGAGCTAACGGGAATTGGCTGGCTCGTGCTGCTGTACTGGTGGGTTCAGCCCACGTCGGGCGATGTCGGCGGCCACGGATCAAGCCTGGCGTGAGTTTTGTTCATTTAAGCTGTTTTTATTGCGGCTGTAAGTCGGGAATAGTTGAGTAAAAAAGGAAAAGGGCCACAGCGCTTTCGCGCTGTGGCCCTTTTGGCTGGATGCCGCAAAACTTGGAGAAACGTGATCGGTCTTTTGATAAAGACCGCTTGCGCCCCTGGTTTTGATTACATACCCATGTCGCCCATGCCACCCATGCCACCCATGCCGCCACCACCCATGCCGCCGCCCATGCCACCGGCAGGCGCGTCGTCCTTGGCGGACTCAGCGACCATGGCTTCGGTCGTCAGCATCAGCGATGCGACGGAAGCCGCATTCTGCAGTGCGGTGCGGGTCACTTTCGTCGGGTCCAGAATACCCATTTCGATCATGTCGCCGTAGCTGTCGTTCGCGGCGTTGAAGCCGTAGTTGCCGGTTCCGGCCATCACGGCGTTCACCACCACCGACGCTTCGCCGCCTGCGTTGTAGACGATTTCGCGCAACGGCGCTTCGATGGCACGCATGACCAGCTTGATGCCGGCGTCCTGGTCGGCGTTGTCGCCTTTGACGGTGCCAGCCGCTTGCTTGGCGCGCAGCAGCGCCACGCCGCCGCCAGCCACGATGCCTTCTTCAACAGCGGCGCGGGTTGCGTGCAGCGCGTCTTCAACACGGGCTTTCTTTTCCTTCATCTCGACTTCGGTCGCGGCGCCGACCTTGATCACGGCAACACCGCCGGCCAGCTTGGCCACGCGTTCCTGCAGTTTTTCACGGTCGTAGTCGCTGGTCGCTTCCTCGATTTGCACGCGGACTTGCTTGACGCGCGCTTCGATGTCGCCGGCTTCGCCCGCGCCGTCGATGATGATGGTGTTTTCCTTGCCGACTTCGATGCGCTTGGCCTGGCCGAGGTCGGCCAGCGTCACTTTTTCAAGCGACATGCCGACTTCTTCGGCGATGACCTTGCCGCCGGTCAACACAGCGATGTCTTCGAGCATGGCCTTGCGGCGGTCGCCGAAGCCCGGCGCCTTGACGGCAACCACTTTCAGAATGCCGCGCAGCGTGTTCACCACCAGCGTTGCCAGGGCTTCGCCCTCGACTTCTTCAGCGACGATCAGCAGCGGACGGCCGGCCTTGGCGACTTGCTCCAGCGTCGGCAGCAGGTCACGAATGTTACTGATCTTCTTGTCGTAGAGCAGCACAAACGGGTTATCGAGCAGTGCCGACTGCTTTTCAGGGTTGTTGATGAAGTAGGGCGAGAGGTAGCCGCGGTCGAACTGCATGCCTTCGACGACGTCGAGTTCGGACTCGAGCGACTTGCCGTCTTCGACGGTGATCACGCCTTCCTTGCCGACCTTGTCCATCGCATCGGCAATGATCTTGCCGATGGTTTCGTCGGAGTTGGCCGAAATCGAGCCGACCTGCGCGATTTCCTTCGAGGTGGTGGTGGCTTTCGAAGCTTTTTTCAGCTCTTCGACCAGCGCCGTGACGGCCTTGTCGATGCCGCGCTTCAGGTCCATCGGGTTCA
>CAXSGT010000129.1:0-9360 GCA_964236835.1 uncultured Polaromonas sp. | reverse complement strand
CCGACTAATGCCTCAGGCTACTTGAAAATCGAGTTTCTCAGGGACGACTAAATAGCTGCGGCCGCAAGCTTGGCCGAAATAAAAGTCGCGGGTAGTCAAAGTCCAGAAGCGGCTGTCGTTTGCGCCAGTCCTCGGCCCAGGCCGCCGCCCGCTTTGTCGTCGAGCGCAAACTCGGCCGGCACCTTGCGCTCCCGGTCCGCTAAGCGCGCCATCATCATGGCTAAAGTATGTTCTCCGATCAAGGTTGGCGGCGCCGCCCGGCGGGGATGAAAAACCGCCCGAGTTTCAAGTCTCCCGTGTCAGCGGTTCCCAGGCGTAGCCGAGCGAGCCAAGCGCCCTAGCGCCCTAGCGCCTGATGTAGTGGCCTCTGACCAGGCGGCCATGCGAGCGATGAACGGGCAACCAGACCTTTTGCCGCTGGTGCGGCTTGTACCTGGCCAGCTCGATGCGCTCGATGCGGGCACTGCCAGAGTCAAAGTGCACCGGCCTGGGCTGGCCAGCCGAAGCTGCGAATGAAACTGCGAGCGCTGCCAATGAAAGCAATACCTTGTTCATGTCTTTGTGTCCTGATGGTGATTTGCGAGCAGTAAAGTGACCACCGTAACAACGGCCCGGGCCCTGCCCCGGATGACAGGCTCCTATCCGTCAGCGCAGTATCCGAAACAACCTTGGTGCTTTTTTGCTGTCTGCACCTGACCCGGATTCCTTACCGTTCAGAAGTTGGATTTTCTGGCTCTTGGTTGGCCGCCAGACCGGCCCTGGGCCCGGTCTGGCAGGCGAGCTCCGTGGGAGTAAGCCAGTCTAGCCTCGTTATATTGCTGGCGCCTCTATCTTGTGCATCTGCCAGGCTCATGAACCAGTGTTCGTTCAAACACTTCTGGCTTAGCCGGCCGTTGAGCTCCCGGCCATGGCGTTGTCGACCGGCTTGACTGGCCTACTCAAGTCGAGTTCCACAGCGCTCATAGGCTCATCTGTCCATGGCTTTGCTTGTGAACTTGCCGCCATTGTCAGACTTGATTGTTTGAGGCTTTCCGCGCCGACGCACGATGATGTTCAGGACACGCACCACGTCTTCCCCTTTGAGTGCCGTGAGCATGCGCAGCTTACGGCCGTCAAACAGGTTCTCTGCCACGAAGTCCGAGCAACTTGATAGGCGAATTCTTGCGTTTCGCCAGCAGGAGGACCGAGGCGTGCAGTTGCGCTGATATCGCCAGGTTGGCTGCGGTTTGCGGCCGCATGCGCCGCCTCGCTAGTACCCGCAGCGACCGCATCCGCCTGATAGGCCGGCCCTCAAGCTCACCACTGCAAATGCCATCCCAAAACAACGATGCCGGCCCAAAATAAATACCCACTCCTTCGGCCAGCAATGTATGGAATGGCACAGTGGATTCCAGCTCTACCACGACTTGCAGCTCGCCCGCGCTTAGGTGTCGCTCGAGCTGGCTGCGCAAAAACCGCGATACGATCAGCGGTAGGCCAGCCAGATCGCTGATGTTCAGGGTCTTGGCCTTTCCCGGAAGGCTGCCCTGGCGGCCTACAGCCCACATGTCCTCCTGATAAAGCGGCTCGGTCGCAAGGTCGGGATGATCGCCAGGGTCTGTAAACACCGCAAGGTCGAGCCGGTCAGACAGCAGCATTTCCTGCAGCTGTGAGGTATAGCCTTGGCTGGTGCTAAAAGTCATTTCTGGAAAAGCCAGTCGCGCTGACGTAATGACATGCGGCAAAACAATCTGCGCGGTTGATGGCAGAGTGCCGATACGTACGACGCCACGCGGTATCGACGCCTTGGAACGTATATCCGCCTGTAGCTGGCCGGCCATTTGCATAAGCATGTCTGCGCCACGCATAAGCAACTGTCCCGCTTCGGTCGGCACAACCCCGCGCGCATTTCGGGTTAGCAGAGCCACGCCGAGGCCATCTTCGAGCGTCTGCACATGGCGGCTAAGTGCCGGTTGCGCGATATGCAGTGCCTCTGAAGCGCGATGCATATTGCCCAACTCGGCGATGGTGGTGAAGTAGCGCAGCCGGGTCAGGTTGAGGTCGTTCATAGCTTGCTCGGAGTTCAATGCCTTTCTGGCATCGATTTGATAGAAATATAGTATTTGTGCGATTGGCAGCTGGCCGGTAGCCTAGGTTGCATTAAGCAAAAGCGCAAGCCCGATGGCCTTGCCCCTTGGAGACGACCGTAGTGAGCCAACAATTTATCGCCATCGATATCGGTGGTACTTTTACCGACATGGCCGCCATTGATATGGAAACCGGCGAGTTGCAGGCCGCCAAACGCCTGACGACTTATGACGACCTTTTTCGTGCCATCGACGAATGCGTGGATTCAAAAAATCTGCGGCTCAAGGACGCAGTCAGTTTCAAGCATGGCACGACGCTGGTGATTAACGCGCTGATCCAGCGCGCTGGTGCACGCACCGCATTGATTACCACGCGCGGCTTTCGCGACGTGATAGAGATCGGGCGCGGCAACCGTCCATTACCCTTTCAGCTCGGTTACCGGCGCGACGAGTTGCTGGTGCCGCGGGAACTGCGCTTTGAACTGGACGAACGCATGGGCAATGACGGCAGCGCGTTGCAAGCGCCCAGTCGTGATGACGTGATAGAACTGGTCATGCGGCTCCGGGCTGAAAAGGTTGAGTCTGTCGCAGTGTCGTTTATCAATGCTTACGCCTGTCCAGACCATGAACAAGCAGTGGCGCAGTGGCTGCGAGAGCTGCTCCCTGAGGTGTTTGTCTGCAGCGGTTCCGCGCTTTCCCGCGAGTGGTATGAATATGAACGCAGTATCACCGCCGCCGCCAACGCGTTTGTCGGTCCCCAGGTAGCTCGCTACGTCAAGCAGCTAGGAGCTATGCTGGACGAGCGCGAATTCACGGGTCCGCGCTTTTTTATGGGCTCCGGGACTGGCGCCATCTCGCTCAAGCAGGCCGCGGAACAACCGGTGCGTCTGGTCGAGTCCGGCCCGGTCGGCGGCCTGATCGGTGCCGCGGCCTACGCAGCAGCACTGGGCATCGGCAAGATGATTGCCTTTGATATAGGCGGCACCACGGCAAAGTGCGCGTTGGTGCAAAGCGGCGAGATCGACGTCAAGTCCACTTACTGGATAGGCGGCTATGAGCGAGGCTTCCCGATTCGCAGCAGCATCATCGACATTGTTGAAGTGGGCGCCGGCGGTGGTTCCATCGCGCAGGTGGACGAGGCGGGCCGCTTGCGTGTCGGGCCGCAAAGCGCGGGATCGACGCCCGGCCCCGTCGCTTACGGGCGCGGCGGACAGCAGCCGACCGTGACCGACGCCAACGTGGCCCTGGGGCGCATCGCACCAGACCACTTTCTGGGTGATGGCATGCGGCTGGACGTCACGGGCGCACGTCTAGCCATTCTGACGCAGCTTGGCAAGCCGCTGGGTTACGAGGGCGACAGCAGCATTGACGAACTGGCTTGCGGCGTTCTTTCCATCGCCTCTGTGGTCATGGCCAGTGCGATCCGAAAAATTACCATTGAGCGCGGCGAGGATCCACGTGATTTCGCCATGCTTGCATATGGAGGGGGCGGGCCCCTGCACAGTGTGGAACTGGCGCGTGAGCTGAACATTCCGCTAGTGGTCATTCCAAAAGCCGCAGGCATTTTTTCCGCTGTCGGTATGCTGTTTTCAGACCTGGAAAGCGATGCCGGCCTGACCTTTCGCAAGCTGCTTTCCGATGCGTCTGTCAGAGACTTCGGCGACGCATGGGAACTGCTTAAAACACAAGCCAGCGAGGGTCTCGGCGAAGAGTCCGCGTCAACTGCGCGCGAGTTTCATCGCTCCGCTGCATTGCGCTACCAGGGTCAGATGCACACGCTACGCATCAATATGCTTGAGGGCGATGATGCTGCAGCAATCCGCGCCCGCTTTGAAGCCACCTATACCCAACGCTATGGGCACGCGCAAACCTCGACGCCGTTGGAGTTCGTTTCGCTGTCACTCAAAGTCCGTGTACCAGGGCGGCGGCCTTCCTTACTTCCGGCAGCCGCGCCAGATATTAAGGCAACCCCTATACCGCACAATCGACGTGTCTTTATGGCTGTACCAAAATGCTGGCAGGACGTACCCGTTTACCGTCGCGATGATCTGCCAATTGGTTTTGAGACCGCCGGCCCCGTCGTCGTAGAAGACTACGGCTCAACGTGTCTTGCGGACGTGGGCGACATGCTGCAAATTGGGCAGTTGGGCGAGATCCGAATTCGCGTAGGCACTACGACAAAGCAGGAAGCAGCGTTATGAACCGCACGCAACAAACAGTGGATCCCGTCACGCTTGAGGTGATACGTCACCGGCTCGCGGCGATCAATGAGCAGATCGAGGCCAACATTGTCCGCACCGCCTACAGCCCGCTGATTTACGAGTACAAGGATTTTGCTGTCGGGCTGATTGACCACGATGCCCGGCTGATTGCACAAGGCCGTGGAGGAATACCGCTTTTCTGCGCCAACCTGTTGGGCGCGGCAGTGGCAGATGGCCTTTCACTGTATGCGGAGGAAGGCTTTGCACGCGGCGACGTGGTGATCTGCAACTATTCAGGCGTGCTGGGTCAACATCTTAATAACGTGGTGATGTACACCCCGATATTTGATGGCGCCGACAGTTGCGCGCCGGTGGCCTTTATGACCATCGCCACACATTGGACCGACGTGGGTGGGCGCGATGTGGGTTCTTCAGCATCGAACAACACCGTCAATATCTTCCAGGAAGGCATACAGTTCCGTACCGTCAAGCTATGGCGCAGTGGCAAACCTGCTGCAGATATTTATCGCATGATCGAGTTCAACACGCGCTTTCCCATGGTGGTGCTGGGCGACGTAGCTTCGCAGCTTGCAGGTTGCCTTCAGGGGCGTGATTTGTATCAGAAGATGATGGAGCGCTATGGTTCTGCTACGGTCAGCGCGGCCATAGACAAAATATGGGACCAGTCAGAAGCAGTTGCCCGCGCGGTTGTCAGGTCGATCCCGGACGGCAATTATCATGCCGAAGCAGAGCTTGACGATGATGGCGTCGATACCGGAAAGCCTGTGCCCATACCCGTCACCCTCCAAGTCAAGGGCGAAGAACTCACAGTCGATTTTTCAGACGTTGCTGGCGTGCTTAAAGGCCCTTTCAATTCCGGCGCCAAGGGCGGGGGCATCACAGCGGCCCGTATCGCATTTAACTACCTTATCAATGCCGATGAAGGGCCTAATGACGGAACTTACCGTCCGCTGTCCGTCATCCTGCCCGATGGCAAGTTTCTAAGCGCACCTGCCAGCGCGCCCATGGCCAGATACAGCGCACCGCTGGCCACCGTTATAGATGTCGTGCTCCGCGCCGTCGGCCAGGCATTGCCCGACAGGGTCGCTGGAGGCCACCACGGCACATTTGGCGTCCATGTTTTTTATGGCACCAACCGAGCGGGCGAATTGTTCAAAAACCTTGAAACTGCTCAAGGAGGTTATGGCGGCAGCAGCCAACATGACGGCAGCGGCCCGTTCAAGACTTTTGCTCATGGGGACACCTTCAATGTGCCTGTCGAATTGCAAGAGGCGCTTTATCCGCTGCGTGTCATTGAGCTGTCACTCAGGACTGATTCGGCAGGCGCCGGCCAATTCCGTGGCGGCCTGGGTATTACAAAGGCCTACGAGGTGCTGCAGGACTGCCGGCTAAATGTAGGCTTTGACCGCACGCGGTGTCCGCCCTGGGGTGTCAATGGCGGCATGCCCGGATTGCCTGGCAAGGTCATCGTCAAACGCGGCAATGGTATGCAGGAGTCTTTGCTGAAAGCGGACGTTGCGCTGGCTGAAGGTGATGTCGTAGGCGTGCATTCGGGCGGCGGTGGCGGCTACGGCCTGCCCACCGCGCGCTCGCGAAAGCAAGTACTAGATGACGTGGCCAAAGGCTACGTAAGCGCGAAGGCAGCCAAGGAAATTTATGGCCTTACAAACCAGCTGGCTGAGAGCCACCAGACATTGAAATCAACCCAGCCACTGACGTCGGAGACAACATGAAAGGCAACTTACGTATTAAGCGCCGGGCCTTTTGCGCACTGGCTGCCGCGCTGCCTTTTGCCGCACATGCACAGGACTACCCCAACCGCCCCATTAAATTGGTTGTGCCCTTTCCCGCAGGCGGATCGCTTGATGTGCTAGGCCGGCAGCTCGCTAGCCGCATCGCCCCCGCCCTCTTGCAACCCATGGTGCTTGAAAGCCGTGCGGGTGCGAACTCGCAGTTGGGCGCGAGCACTGTCGCACGTTCAGCGCCGGACGGCTATACCTTGCTGCTTGGCACCGACGCGGCATTTTCAATCGCACCGGCCATGACACCGGCGCTGCCCTACCAACCACAAAAGGACTTTGCGCCACTGTCCATGCTGGCGCAATATTCTTTCTTACTGGTGGCGCATCCGTCAGCGCCGGCCGACAACGTGACGCAAATGCTAGCTTATGCGAAGGCCAATCCCGGGAAAATGGTTTATGCATCGCTGGGTATAGGAAGCCCGGCGCACGTAACATTCGAGGCATTGTCTCAACGCGCCGGTATTGAAGTATTG
This sequence comes from uncultured Polaromonas sp., assembly GCA_964236835.1. Taxonomy (GTDB): domain Bacteria; phylum Pseudomonadota; class Gammaproteobacteria; order Burkholderiales; family Burkholderiaceae_C; genus Polaromonas. The sequence goes on along the minus strand of CAXSGT010000129.1, from coordinate 2,797 downwards.
CACGTGCCTTACCAAGGTATTGCACCCGCCCTAAACGCACTGCTCGCAGGGGAAATCCAATTCCTTTTTGCGGCAATCACCCTGCCATTGCCGCACATAAAAGCAGGCAATCTCAAGGCAATTGCTTATACCGGCCACGCTCGTCATCCACTGCTGCCCGCTGTACCAACATTCAATGAAAGTGGTTTGCCGGGTTTTGAGCAGCGCGGCTGGTTCGGCGTGTTTGCACCGGCGGCAACCCCGCAGGTGGTAACCCAAAAATTATCCAAACTGTTTTGGGATACTGCGTCAAGCCGCGATTTTGGCGAAAGCTTTTTGCAGCAACAGGGTTACGAAGCGCCATCAGTAGCGCCTGAACAGTTCGGGGACTTTCTTGAGCAGGACCGCAAACGATGGAGCCGGCTTGTTACCCAGCTGGGAGCAAGACTACGCACCTGATCGTCCCTGCGAAGCAATGAGGAAGAAGCGCTCATACAGGCGACCGAAGGTCCAAAATTAGGAACATTTCACTTGTTGGCGTGGCGAACCGGGTCCAGGGTTGGGCGCCCAAGAAAATTAACTTGGTGAAACCTCCCAATGGGGAGCGATTAAGCTAAGCAACAATTGCCCGGTCACCTCAATCAGCAGTGATTTTAAGTTTTCGAATCGATTGCCCCCATCGATCAAAGTCGGCCTTCACGATGTCGCTAAACGCTTGACGAGTTTCTGTTCCTGGCGTGATGAACTGCACATCCAGGGTGCCCTTTACAAATTCCGGGTCTGACCTGATTGCCACAATGTCCGCAGTCAGTTTATCCAAAATCGCAGGAGGAGTCGTTGGCGCGGCAAACATTCCAAACCACACTTTTACAGAGTAGTTAGGGACTACTTCAGAGATTGTTGGCAGATCGCTTCGCCACGACACGCGCTTTTCGGTCGCCGTAGCCAGTATTTTCAGTTTTTTTGCCTTGTCAAACTGCTCTACTGAAGGCAGCGTCACAATGGTTGCGTCCACTTGCCCACCAATCAAGTCGGTGACAACCTGGGCCGCACCCTTGTAAGGCACATGTAAAAATTTAACCCCTGCGGCCTCTTGAAGCTGCATCATAGCCACATGGAAGTATGTGCCGGTACCCGAGGTCGCAAATGGCAGGTCCGGATGTACCTTGGCATAGGCAAAAAACTCTTCGACCGTATTCACTGGAAGTCGGTTGCTCACTGCCAAGACTGGCGTTTGCCGGCCTATAAGCGACAACAGCGCAAAATCAGTTAGTGGGTTGTAGCTGGTAGCCCGAAGATTGGGCACTATCACAATAGGACCGCTTTCCGACAACAACAATGTTTGACCGTCCGGAGGAGACTTCGCAACGAAGTCGGCTCCTACCGAACCTGACCCGCCAGCCTTGTTCTCAACAATTACCGGCGAGCCAATTCGCTTGCTGAGGGCCAAGGCTATGTTGCGCGCGAGCAGGTCAAGCCCGCCTCCTGCCGGAAACGGAACGATTATTTTCGTGACCCTTCCGCTCGAAGCTTGTACAAAAGCGCTAGCTGCGTGTCCTATTGCGGCGACGCATATAAAAGCTATTACGATGCATTTTGATCTGAGCACTTTTGCCTCCAATTTTTTGTTAGCCAGCGTATCGACCTTCAGCTATGCCTTTGACGCCTGGACGAATCGCAAGCAAGTTGCCAGCAAGGGGTTGTTGCGCCTGCTCTGTGTCAGAAAGCCTTCGCGTCCCAGTCGTGATGAAAAGGGTGCTTAAATCCGGCCCTCCAAAGCACAGGCTAGTGGGCTTTTGCACCGGCAAATTGAACACCATGTCCACTTTTCCGTGCGGGTCGTATCGGGTGACACACCAGCCATTGGCGTTGGCGCTCCAAAGACACCCGTCTGCATCGACAGTGGCACCGTCGCAGACGCCCCGGCCCAGCGCCACTTCCGCGAAGAAACGGCGGTTATAGATCTCGCCGTCAATGTCGTCATAGTCGAAGACTTCGATTTTTCGGCTGAATGAATCGGAGAAATACATCAGCCTGTTGTCGGGGCTGAAGCTCAGCCCGTTCACACAGGTAATGCCTTGCAAAAACATCTTCGTGGTGCGGTCGGGGTTGAGACGAAACACCCTGCCGCGTGGCTCATACTCAGCGGCTTTTATGGTGCCCGTCCAAAACCTCCCAGATCTGTCAACCTTGCCATCGTTAAACCGGTGATCGGGAAAGTCCGCGTCGGGACGACAAATTTCGGTGAGCTCTCCATCGCCCGGATCAAAGGTAAATAGACCTGAGCGCATCCCAACGACCAGGCCGCCAGCAGCACGCAGGCCTATTGATCCCACCTCCTCATTGAAATTCCAACTGCGCTTTTTACCACTCGAATGATTCAGGCAATGGATATTGCATCCGATGCCGTCCACCCACCAGAGAACTTGGTCTTGTGCATCCCACACTGCGGACTCCCCGAGAATGTCACGTGTTTTATCGATAACCTCGATAGGCGTAGCCTTAAGTTCAGTCGCACGCGTAAAGGCACTGACCATGAATTTTCCTTGAGCAAATATGAAATCTAATTAATTGATAACGTAGATTATTGTTGCTCAAAAGTTACGCAGGTCTTGTCGGTGGAAACGCGAATAAACACCGACTCAGGGCACAGTGCTAGATGTGGAGCTCAGACAAATATTTTCGACACCTTGGAAGCAGCATAGTCCTTGATGAGACGGATTCACTGTGTGGGCGGAATTAGCTGAACCGGTACGTTCTTCCTGACCTGCCCCCTACCGGCGTACCAACTGAATTGAGGAAGTCCGGGGTTGCAAGG
>CAXSGT010000128.1:0-9401 GCA_964236835.1 uncultured Polaromonas sp. | reverse complement strand
CGCGGAACCGGCTAAGCCGGGCCGCAGGCGCAGCGGCCCCCTCGGGGGGCAGCGACGACACGAAGTGCGGAGCGTGGGGGCTACATCTGCATCAGCCGTTTGGCTTTCGCGATCGACATCAGCATGCCGATCGCCAGCCCGAGCGTCACCATCGCCGTGCCGCCGTAGCTGATAAAGGGCAGCGGCACGCCGACCACCGGCAAAATTCCGCTGACCATGCCCATGTTGACGAAGGCATAGGTAAAGATAATCATCGTCAGCGCGCCGGCGAGCAGCCGCGAAAACAGCGTCGGCGCGTCCATCGCGATCACGAGGCCGCGCGCGATCAAAAAAATGAAACCGGCGATCAACGCCAGGTTGCCCGCCAAGCCGAACTCCTCGGAAAAGGCAGCAAAAATAAAGTCGGTGGTGCGCTCGGGAATGAACTCCAGGTGCGTCTGCGTGCCGGCCATAAAACCCTTGCCGAAGACGCCGCCCGAGCCGATGGCGATCATTCCCTGGATGATGTGAAAACCCTTGCCGAGCGGGTCGCGCGACGGATCGAGCAGGGTACAGATGCGCTGCTGCTGGTAGTCGTGCAGGACCGGCCAGCGCATGCCGTCGGCGCACAGCTGCGGCTCGAACCAGACCACCAGGAAAATGACCGCCAGGCCAAGCAGCACCGGCGGCGCGATCAGCTTCCAGTTCAGCCCGGCAAAGAAAATGACCGCCAGGCCGGCCGCCAGCACCAGGAGCGACGTGCCCAGGTCGGGCTGCCGCATGATAAGCCCGACCGGCAGCGCCAACAGCACCAGTCCAGCGATGAAATCGAGCGGCCGCAGCTGTCCCGCACGCTTTTGGAACCACCATGCGAGCATCAGCGGCATGGCGATTTTCAGGATTTCGCTCGGTTGGATCACGACGCCGACATTGAGCCAGCGCCTGGCGCCCTTTTTCGTGACGCCGAACATGGCGACGGCCACCAGCAGCGCCACGCCGGCGAGATACAGCGGCACGGCGAACAGCATCAGGCGCTGCGGCGGAACCTGCGCCACGACGAACATGATCGCGCCGGCAATGAGCATGTTGCGGCCATGGTCGGCAAAGCGGGTGCCATGGTCGTGACCCGACGAATACATGATGAGCAGCCCGGCGCAGGCCAGCATGAAGACCGCGAAAGCGAGCAGCCCGTCGAAGCCCTGCAGCAGCGGCAGCGCGCGGCGGAAAAGCGACGGTTTGTCGAAGACGGCGGACATGCGCGGGATTATCTGCCAGCGCCGGCCGCGCGGCGAACCGCTACTGTTTCGCTACCTCGGCCCGGTATTCGGAAACCGCGGCGGCGCCATCGCCCGCATTGGCGCCGAGGCTGTCGAGCCAGGCCTTTTTCCGCCGCTCGCCCGCCTCCGCCATGCGCGAAGCCTGCGCCGGCGATAGCGTCGAAACCGGCACACCCGCGCCGCGTACCTTTTGCAACGCCTCGGCATCGCCCGCGTCCCAGGCTTTGCCGGCAAGCCGGGCCAATGCCACGCCGGAAACCTTCAGGATCGCGGCCTGGTCCCGCGGCTCAAGCGCATTCCACCTGGCAGCGTTGGCAACCAGCGCGAAGCCTGCGGTGTAAAAGCCGTTCGGCATGGTGATCACTTCCTTGATCAGTTCCGCAATATTGAACGAGCTGTAGGAGTCGATCGTCGTCACCGTCCCGTCGGCCTGCCCTTCGGCGAAAACTTCGGGCTTGGGTGGATGGGCCGACATCACAGGTTTCGCACCCAGGTCCTGCGCCACCGCCCGCCCGCCGGCGCCTCCGGCGTTGATCGTCAGCGCGCCGAAGTCATTCTTGCCAGCGGCTCCGCTTCGGCTCATGAGAAGAACGCCCGGCCCATGCGTGAAAACACCGAGCAGCCGGACATCGCCGTACTCGCTGGCGAACGCGGGATGCCTCTGAACCACGCCCTGATAGGCCAGCGACGCCGTTTCCGAGTTCGGCGTCTGGCCGGCGAACTCGACCATGGAGTTAAGCGGCAGCTTGGTCGTCAACGCGCCGTTAGACAGCAGCGACACATCGGCAAGTCCGCTTTTGATCGCGTCGAGTATTGCCGGAGGCGCGGCCACCGGTCCGGGAAGGACTTCGATTTTCACCCGGCCGTCGGTCGCCAGGCTGACCGATTCGGCCCAGCCTTGCAGTATTTTTTTGTTCAGCAAGTGGCCGGGCGGGCCGAACGGCGACGCTCTCAGCACGGTTTGCGCCGCGCTGAAGGCGGGCAGCCACGCCGCCGCCGCGAGCGCAAGCGCACACAGCAGGCGCAGTTTCTTTCCTGTAGGCATTTTTTTGTCTCCATAAAGTTTGGTTTAAGTTGGGGTGCCTTGCGGCGCGATCAAATAATAGGACAGCTGGCGGCAAAAGGATAATCGAGTTGCAACACAAGCCCGATGGGAAATTCAAATGCCTGCGCTCACGCACCTGCTTTACCTCCACGGCTTTCGCTCTTCGCCCCAGTCCGCCAAAGCGCGGCGAATGGCAACGCTGGTCGCGCAGCAGTATCCGGGCGTGCGCTGGTGGTGCCCGCAGCTGCCGCCCTCGCCGTGCGACGCCATGGCGCTGCTGGCTAAAGGTCTGGCCGGCTGGTCGGGCGAATCAATGGCCGTCATCGGCTCGTCGCTCGGCGGCTTTTATGCCACTGCGGTGGCCGAGCGCTTCGGCTGCAAGGCGGTGCTGCTCAATCCCGCCGTGTTTCCGGCGCGCGACCTGGCGGCCTACATCGGCGAGCACACCGCCTGGCACGACCCCGGCGAGAAATTTTTCTTCGAGCCGCGCTTCGTCGGCGAACTGCGCGCGCTGGGAACCGGCCCCCTGGCAAAGCCGGCAAATTACTTCGCAATCATTGCCAAAGGCGACGAAGTCCTTGACTGGCGCGAAATGGCGGCGCGCTACGCCGGCGCGCAAATCCGCCTGCTCGAAGGCGGCGACCATGCGCTGAGCGACTTCGACGCGCAGCTGCCGCCGATCCTGGATTTTCTCGGCCTCGCCTGAAAAGCCCGCTTCGAAAAGGCCTGCTGATTACACTAGCCGCAAGGCAAAATAGCCCAGGCAAAAGGATTTTTTGTGTTCGTACTGTTTGAAGAAGCCGGCAAGTTTCTGGCCGGCCGGATTTTGTCGGAGGCCGACACCTCGATGCAGGTCGAACTCGATTCGGGCAAGCGCCTGAAAGTGAAAGCGGCCAACGCGCTGCTGAAGTTCGACAAACCCGCGCCGGCCGAGCTCGTTGCCAATGGGCAGCGGCTGGCCGAAGCGATCGAGCTCGACCTGGCGTGGGAATTCGCCAGCGACGAGGAATTCGGCTTCGCCGACCTGGCGCGCGAGTATTTCAGCGCCGATGCGTCCAAACCCGCGACGCTGGAGCAGCAGGCGGGCGCGCTGTTGCGCCTTAATGATGCGCCGCACTATTTTCGCCGCGCCGGCAAGGGCCGCTTCAGGAAAGCCCCGGCCGAAATTTTGCAGCAGGCGTTGGCGGCGATCGAGAAGAAAAAACAGGTCGCGGCGCAGATCGCCGCGTGGGCCGATGAACTCGGCCGCGGCGAGTGCCCGGCGCCGATACGCGAGCAGCTGTATAAAATTTTGTTCAAGCCCGACAAGAACAGCGCCGAATACAAGGCCGTGGTCGAGGCGTCGCGCGCGACCCAGACCGCGCCGCTTGAGCTGCTGCAACAAGCCGGCGCGATCGCCTCGGCCTACCAGTTCCACTGGAAGCGCTTTTTGTTCGAGAACTTTCCCAAAGGCACGGCGTTTCCAGCGCTGCAGGCGCCGCCAGTGAAGGACGAGCTGCCGCTGGCGGCGGGCGTGCGCGCCTTTTCCATCGACGACTCGAGCACCACCGAGATCGACGATGCGCTCTCGGTGCAAGGCCTGGGCAGCGGCGCCGTCACGCTCGGCATTCATATCGCCGCGCCCGGCCTTGCCGTGCTTCCGGGCAGCGCGATCGACGCCGTCGGCCGCGCGCGCATGTCCACCGTGTATATGCCGGGCTACAAGCTGACGATGCTGCCCGACGCCATCGTCCAGGCCTACACCTTGCAGGAAGGCCGCGACTGCCTGGCCCTGTCGCTGTACCTGACGCTCGACGAGGCGACGCTGGCGATCACCGGGAGCCAAACCCGGCTGGAACAGGTTGCCATCGCCGCCAACCTGCGCCACGACCAGCTCGACAGCGTGTTTACCGAAGCGTTTTTCGAGCAGGCGCAAGCTACCCCACTGAAGCCGCCGGCGGACGTGCCCTGGGGTGTGGAACTGACGTTTTTGCACCGCCTGGCCAAGCATTTGAAGGCTGGACGCGAGCTCGTTCGCGGCAAGCCGGAGAACTTCAACCGGCCCGACTACAACTTCAAGCTCGACAATCCGGCCGGTCAGGAGCCGCGGGGCGACGAGACCGTCAGCATCGGCACGCGCCAGCGCGGCGCGCCGCTCGACTTGATCGTCGCCGAGGCGATGATCCTGGCCAACAGCACCTGGGGCCAGTGGCTCGACGAGCACGGCGTTCCGGGAATTTACCGCAGCCAGGCGAGCCTGGCGCCGGGCGTGAAGGTGCGCATGGGGACCCGGGCGCTGCCGCATGCCGGCCTCGGCGTCAAAAGCTATGCCTGGGCGACCTCGCCGCTGCGCCGCTATACCGACCTGGTGAACCAGTGGCAGCTCATCGCCTGCGTCAGGCATGGCCGGACGGCTGGTCTGGCCGCGCCCTTCAAGCCGAAGGACGCCGAGCTGTTCTCGGTGATCTCAGGCTTCGACGCCGCCTACAGCGCCTACAACGGCTTTCAGTCGAGCATCGAGCGCTACTGGACGCTGAAATACCTGCGGCAAAACGGCATTAGCGAGTTGACGGCGACGAGCTTGAAAGACAACCTGGTTCGCGCCGACGACTTGCCGCTGGTGCTGCCGGCGCTCGGCGCGCAAGGCCTGCCGCGCGGCGCCAAAGTGCGCGTCAGGCTCGGCGCGATCGACGAGATCACGCTCGACATCTCGGGCGCCGTCGTCGAGCGCCTCGATGCGGTGGCTGACGAAATCGATGAGGCCGAGATTGAAGGCGGCGAGGATGGCGAAGACGGCGAGGAAGCGCTGGCGGCAGGGCCGATATCGATCGCGGTCGATGTCGATGAATCCGAAGCCGAGGCGCCCGCCGCGGCGGCGGCTTGAGGCGACGGGGCGCAACTTCCAACCTACCGCGAAAACACATTTTCTCAATCCAGCCGGCCAAGCGATACCTTGCAAACTCCCAGCACCCTGCAAATCGCCCTTGGCGTCTCGGTTGCCTTGCATGCGCTGCTGCTGGCGGTGCATTTCGCCGATCCGGAGCGCGCCGGCCGCGTGTTCAAGGAGGCGCCGCTGGAGGTGATCCTGGTCAACGCCAGATCGAGCGAAAAACCCGATGCGGCCAGGCTCATCGCGCAGGCGTCGCTGGCCGGCGGCGGCGCGCAGGCGCAAGGCCGCGCCAGCTCGCCGCTGCCAGCGACGGCGCTGCCGAAAGCGGGCGACGCGGTCGAGGATGCGCAAGCCCGAAGCGAATCGTCGCCGCCGCGGCAGCCTGAGCCGGAGCGGCTGGAGCAGCTGCTGGTGCGAGCGGAAAAAGCGCCGGCCGCCCTGCCGCCGCCCGAGCCGGTCGTTCCGGTCGATACCGCTTGGCAGACCGGCGACGAAGAAAAAACCAGGCACTTGAGCAAACTGCTCGCCGAAATCGAAAAGCGCGTCAATGAAGAAAGCGCGGGGCCCAGAAAACGCTATGTCAGCCCGGCCACGCGCGAGGAGATGTATGCGCTGTACTACGACGCGCTGCGCCGCAGGATCGAGGACAAGGGCACGGTGAATTTCCCGGTCATGGCCGGCAAGAAGCTCTATGGCGAGCTCACGATGACGATGACGGTGAATTTCGACGGCGACGTGCTGGCGACCGAGCTCGTTCAAGGCTCGGGCAACCCGATGCTCGACCGCCGGGCGCAGGACATCGTTCGGGGCAGCGGCCCGTTCCCGCGGTTCAGCGACGCCATGCGCCGCAGCGCCGACCAGATCGTGGTGGTGTCGCACTTCAACTTCACGCGCGACGACAGCCTGCGAACGCGGCTTTCGCCGCCTTGACGCGGCCTCACGGCATGGATAGCTATTTTTTGCTCGGCAACCCGGTCGCGCACAGCCTGTCGCCGCGGATTCATGCGCGTTTCGCCGAGTTGACGGGGCAGGCGCTCGGCTACCGGTTGCAGCTCGCCCCGCTGGACGGCTTCGCCGCGGCGCTGGCGCGGCTGCTTGAAGGCGGCGCGCGCGGCTGCAATGTCACAGTGCCGTTCAAGCGCCAGGCTTTCGACGCGTCGCATGCGCCCACCGAGCGCGCCAGGCTGGCGCAGGCGGCCAACACGCTTTGGTTCGAGGGGGAGACGATTCATGCCGACAACACCGACGGCGCCGGACTGATCGCAGACATCCAGAACAACGCCGGCGTCGCCCTGGCCGGGCGCGACGTGCTGCTGATCGGCGCGGGCGGCGCCGCGGCCGGCGCGCTGGCGCCGCTGCTCGCGGCCGCGCCGCGCCGGCTGGTGCTGGCCAACCGCACACGGGCCCGCGCCGACGCGCTGGCGGCGCGCCACCAGTCGCATCCGGCAATGCGGCCAGTGCTACAAAAAACGAAGCTGCAGGTGCAGGACCCATGGGCGCTGGAAGGCGATTTCGATGTCGTCATCAATGCCAGCTCAAGCAGCCTCGGCGGCGCCGGCGCGCCGGTTGCCGCCAGCGCGCTCAAGCCTGGCGCCCTGGCCTACGACATGATGTACGGCCCGGCGGCGCAAGGCTTCATGGCCTGGGCGCGCGCGCACGGCGCGAGCGCGCGCGACGGCCTGGGCATGCTGGTCGAGCAGGCGGCCGAGGCGTTTTTCCTGTGGCGCGGCGTGCGCCCGCCGGCGGCGCGGGTGCTGCGCGAACTGCGGCTGGCGCAAGCACCTCGGCAAGCGCCGCCACTGCGCGCGCCGCCGGCATGACGGCCTTGCTTCGCCTCTTCGGCCTGGCGCTGCTCGCCGGCCTGGCGCTGCAATGCTATTTTGCCGGCCGGATCGCCCTGATGCGGGTGCTGAACCCGGAGTCCAGCACGTTCGAGCGCTCGGAGGTGTTGCGAGTCGCCGCGCCGACCGGGGCGCTGCGCTGGCGCCAGCAGTGGGTGCCGTACGCCAGCGTATCGGTGCACCTCAAGCGCGCCGTCATCGCGTCCGAGGACGCCGGCTTCACGCTGCACGACGGCGTCGATATGCAGGCGCTGGAAAAAGCCTGGGGAAAAAACGCCAGGGCCGAGCAGCGCGCGGCGCAGGCGCCGCCGAGCGCGGCGACGCTGCCAGCCGCCAAGCCGATCAAAATCGTCGGCGGCTCGACCATCACGCAGCAACTGGCGAAAAACCTTTTTCTCTCGGGCGAGCGCAACCTGCCGCGCAAGGGCCAGGAGCTGCTGCTGACGCTGCTGCTCGAAGCGCTGCTGAGCAAGCAGCGCATCCTCGAGATTTACCTGAACAACGTCGAATGGGGCGAAGGCGTTTTCGGCGCCGAGGCGGCCGCCCAGCACTACTTCGCCAAGCCGGCTTCGCAGCTGAGCGCCTATGAGGCGGCACGGCTGGCGGTCATGCTGCCGCAGCCGAAGTATTTTGAAAGCCACGCCGGCTCGGCCTACCTGGCGGCGCGCGCCCGGACCATCACAGCCCGCATGGGCGGCGTGGAATTGCCTTGAGAGACGCCATTTTTCCGATTTTAGGCGTGTTTTTGGCCGTTTACGCAATACCATCATGCCTGAGCAGCTACTAAATCCATAGCAAATGCGTATTTTGGGTATCGATCCGGGCTTGCAGACCACCGGCTTCGGCGTGGTCGATACCGAGGGCGCGAATTTGCGCTATGTCGCCAGCGGCACCATTCGGACCACGCACCTGGCGCTGCGCGACCTGCCGGGCCGGCTGAAGGCGCTGTTCGACGGCGTTCGCGAAGTCGTCGAGCGCTACCAGCCGCAAAGCGCCTCGGTCGAGATCGTTTTCGTCAACGTCAATCCGCAGGCGACGCTGCTGCTCGGCCAGGCGCGCGGCGCCTGCGTCACCGCGCTGGTGTTCACCAGTCTGCCGGTTGCCGAATACACCGCGCTGCAGATGAAAAAGGCCGTAGCCGGCTATGGCAAGGCCGGCAAGGCGGAGGTGCAGCAGATGGTGATGCGCCTTCTGAAGCTGCCATCGCCGCCGGGACAGGACGCCGCCGATGCGCTCGGGCTGGCGATCACGCACGCGCACGTCGGCGCGGCGATGGCGCGGCTGGCGCTGGCGGCGGGCGGTGCGGGCGCGAAAGCCGGCGGCGGCTACCGGGACGGACGCAGCCGCTGAGAACCCTGAGAATGCGGCGCCGCCAGCGCATCACCCAGCGCCTCGACGATGTCGGCGCAAAGCTTGGCCCAGGCCGCGCCGCCCTCGATGACGAACCGCTGGTTCACCTCAAGCTCGATGCCGACGTACATCTCCGGCGCATGGCGCTTGCGCAGCAGCGACGTGAGCCCGTCGCCCTTGCCCTCGTAGGGATAGTTGCGGCGCAGCTTCAGCTCAGGCCGGCGCTGCCTCAAGGCGGCCAGCCACTGCGACGCGAATTCAACTTCGCCGGCGCGGCGCGGGTCGTACAGCCAGGCCACGTCGGCCCGCCGAACGACGCCGCCGAGCTCCGGCGTAAAGCTGTGCGACGCGACATGCAGCACGCGCCTGCCCACACCGATCTGGCGGGCGACCTCGGACTCGACCGCGCCGCGATGCGGCCGGTAATAAAGCGCCGCGATTTCGCGCCGGGCGGTAAGCGGCAGGCCGCGCGTCGCCTCGGAATGCAATTGGCGGTGGCCGATGGAGCGGTTCAGGTCGATCAGCAAACGCGTCGTCGTCGCGGCGAACAGCGGCGCGCCGAACGCCCGCGCCATCTGCCGCGCCAGTTCCAAGGCGCCGGGGTCCCAGCCGCGATGCGTGGCGAGCAGCGCTTCATGGCCCGCGAACAGCGGCGCATAAGCGGGCGGAACCTCGTTGCCGCCGTGTTCGCAGCTGATGATCAGGGCGTCGCCGTCACTGACGCCAGGCGTGCTCACGCCCGGCGTCACACCGTGCTGATGGCGTTGCCGTGCGCATCGACCTCGTGGGTCGTGACCTGAAAGCGCTGCAGCGTGTTCGGCCCGAAGGCCATCGTGATCGGCACGTCGCCGGCGTCGCGGCCGCGCGCCATCACGACGCGGCCGATGCGCGGCGTGTTGTGGCGCGCGTCGAAGGTGTACCAGCGCCCGCCCAGGAAGACCTCGAACCAGGCGCTGAAGTCCATCGGATACGGCACCGGCGGGATGCCGATGTCGCCCAGGTAGCCGGTGCAGTAGCGCGCCGGGATGTTCATGCAGCGG
>CAXSGT010000127.1:0-9563 GCA_964236835.1 uncultured Polaromonas sp. | reverse complement strand
CGGTCACCAAGGACAGCCGGACGCCGGACATGACGCCGTCGAACAGCGGCGACACGCTCACCACGCAGGTCGATAACCCGAATTTCTGGCAAACCGGACCGCTGGCGTCAACGCAGATCGCCACGCTGCTGTCGTATGCCAGGAACAAGAATTACAAACGCGTTGCGCTGATCGGCGAGAACTCGGACCTGGGCCAGCTGACCAACAAGTTTTTCAAGGCCGGGCTGGAAAAAGCCGGCATCCAGATCGTTGCCGAAGAAGTGGTCGCCGGCGGCGCCACCACAGCCGACCCGCAGATGCAGAAAGTTCGCGCGGCGAATCCCGAGGCCTTGTTCATGACCGGCATCACCACCGGGCCGAACCTCCTGATCCTGAAATCGTACCGTCAGCTAGGCCTGAAAACTCCGGTGCTGGCGAACTACAACCTGTCGGTGCCTGTGTATATGAGCGCGGCCAAGGGGCTGCTCGACGGCATTACCTTTGTCGATGCGTTCGATCCGTCCAAGCCGGCAACGCAGCGCTTTATCGAGGCGTACAAAAAGGACACCGGCACCGATCCCTACAACCTGATCGGCTACGGCTACGACGGCATGATGATGGTCGCCGACGCGATCACCCGCGCCGGCGGCACCGACGCCGAAAAAGTCCGCGCCGCGATGCAGGCGACCCGCGGCTACAAGGGCGTGATGGGCAGCGCCGACGCCGCCTACGGTTTTGCCGACGGCAGGCGCACCGGTTTCGACACCAACGGCATGGTGGTTCGGGTCTATGAAGGCGACAAGCAGGGCAAGGTATTGCACGTCGGCGTGAAGTAATTGCGCAACTGCGGTTCCGCGAAACCATTTTGCTATTAATTTAATAGCTAGAAAAGCTTATGGGTAAAGCGCAAAAGCCCGATTTTATGCCTAAATACCCGAACAAGGGCTTGAGGTGAATGATTTTCTGGAGTTGACGGTTGGCGCCCTGGCGAGCGGTTGCATCTATGCGCTGGCCGCCCTGTCGTACCTGCTGATCACCCGGCCCACCGGAATCATCAATTTCGCCGTCGGCGAGTGGTCGATGCTCGCGGCATTCGGCGGCTTTTTGCTGCTTTCGAAAGCCGAGCTTCCCTATCCGGTCGGCATTGCCTTGACATTGATCGCCATGTTTCTCGTAGGCTGGGCGACCGAACGGCTGACGGTGCGCCCACTGGTCGAGCGCGGCGCGCCGCCGCTGGCGCCGATCCTGGCGCTGCTGGGCATGCTGGTGGTGTTTCGCGAAACCGTCTCGCTCGCCATCGGCCCCGACCCGCAGCCGGTGCCGCCGGCTTTTGGTTTCGGACGGCTCGAACTCGGACCCGTGGCCGGGTCTTACCAGAGCTTTTTCATCATCGCCGTGACGCTGGCGGTGTTTGCGGCGGTTTGGTACTTTTTCGAGCGCACGCTGGCCGGCAAATCATTCGAGGCCGTCGCCCTCGACCGGCGCGCCGCGGCGCTGATGGGCATCAATTTGCGCCGCACCACGGCTTTCGCTTTCGGCGGCAGCGCGGTCGTGGCCGGGCTGGCCGGGCTCCTGGTCGCGCCCAATGTGTCGGCGCATTATTTGATGGGATTGCCGCTGGCGATTCAGGGCTTTACCGCGCTGGTCATCGGCGGCGTCGGCCGCGTCGAGGGCGCCCTGCTGGGCGGGCTGATCCTCGCCTTTGTCGAGCAGCTGACCGTGCGCTATGCGCCGATACCGCCCGGCCTGGCGATGGGCGTGCCGCTGGTGCTGCTGATTTTGTTTTTGCTCGTGCGGCCGACCGGCCTGCTGCGGCCCCGCGAGGCGATGGCATGAAGCAACTGCTCGGCTTCCTGGCCGCGGCGGTGATTTTGTCGGCGATCGGTTTCATGCTCGGCTCCTACCAGACCGATGTCTATCGCAAGGTGCTGCTCTGGGTCACGCTCGCGCTGAGCTACAACTTTTTGTTCGGCATTGCCGGCCAGGTGGCGTTTTCGCATTTCACGTTTTACGGCATCGGCGCCTATGCCATCGTGATCCTGATTTTCCAGCTCGGTTTGCCGCTGCCGCTGGCCATCATCGCAGGCATTGCGATTTGCGTGGTGCTGGCGCTGATGGTGGCGATTCCGGCGACGCGGCTGGAAGGCTTTTATCTGGCGCTGGCGACGCTGGCCTTTGCCCAGCTCTTTATCGTGGTGCTCGACGAAGGCGGTTCGGTCACCGGTTCGGCCGGCGGACTGGCCAATTACCGCTTGCCCGATGTGTTCGGCATGAAAGTCAGCAGCCCGGCGTACACGGCGCTGATCGTGCTGCTGATGCTGGCGACGCTGGCCGTGCTGTGGCGCCTGGACCGTTCGTATTTCGGCCGCGCCTGCCGCGCCGTTCGCGACGACGCCCAGGCCGCGCAGGCGATGGGCGTCAATGTGGCGAAGACGAAAATCGTCGCCTACACGCTGACCAGCGCGCTCGCTGGCATCGCCGGCATGGCGTACGCGTTTGTCGATAACACCGTCAACCCGCCGATCTTCGGCCTGCAGAACTCGTTTTTGCTGCTGTTCATGGTGATCGTCGGCGGCAGCGGCCGCCATGCCGGCGCGATTGTCGGAGCGGTCCTGCTTTACTTGATGCCACTGGTGCTGTCACCGCTCATCGGCCATCACCACGCACTGGTGTTCGGCGTTTTTATGGTCGCCGTCGTGCTGTTTCAGCCCAAGGGAATCATCGGCCTTTGGGATTGGCTGAAAGCGAGGGCTTCACGCCAGAGCCGCATCGCATGAACACCAGTCCGCTACTCGTGTGCAAGGGCCTGGGCAAGCGCTTCGGCGGGCTGGTGGCGGTCGATGGCATCGATCTTGAAGTGAATTCGGGCGAAATACTGGGCGTTATCGGGCCGAACGGCGCTGGCAAAAGCACCACCTTCGGCATGATTGCAGGCGCGCTCGCGCCTTCGGCGGGCAGCCTGCACTTCAAAGGCGAGGCCTTGAACGGACTGCCCACCCATGCCATGGCGGCGCGCGGCATCATGCGTACCTTCCAGCACAACAAGCCCTTTGCCAGCATGAGCGTGCGCGAGAACGTCATGATGGGTATGCACACCCGGCTGGCCGGCTCACTCTGGCGGGTGCTTGCCGGAACGCGCGGCGCGGCAAGGGCCGAGCGTGACGCCGCATTGCAGGCGAACGAACTGGTGAACTTCGTCGGCCTGGGCGAATGGTGCGATGCCGATGTCGGCACGCTGTCGTTCGGCCAGGGGCGGCTGCTTGAAATTGCCCGCGGCCTGGCGTCCGAACCCAGCCTGCTGCTGTTCGACGAGCCAGCCGCCGGGCTGACGCCGGCCGAATGCGACCGACTGTCGGACATCATCCGCGAGATCGCCAGGCGCGGCATCGCCGTGCTGCTGATCGAGCATGACATGCGCTTTTTGATGGCGCTGGCCGACCGGGTGATGGTGCTGAATTTCGGCCGCACCATTGCAGAGGGAACGCCGGCGCAGGTGCAGGCCGACACGGCCGTCGTCGCCGCTTACCTGGGCGACATCGGCAACCTGGAAACAGCAGCAAATGCTTGAAATTTCAGGCCTTTATGCCGGCTACGGCCATGGCCCGGTTGTGCAGGGCGTCGATATGCATGTGGCGCGCGGCGAAACCGTCGCGCTGCTGGGACCGAACGGCGCCGGCAAATCGACCTTGCTTGCAGCGCTGTCGGGAACCTTGCGCGAACGTAGCGGACGGGCGTTGATGGACGGCGTTGACCTGCTGCGGCTGCCGACGCACGCCATTGTCGGACACGGCCTGGCGCAGGTGCCTGAAGGGCGGCGCATGTTCGCGCCGATGTCGGTCGAGGACAACCTGCGCCTGGGAACGGTGCGGCTGGCCGGGCGCAACGCCGCCAATGTCCTCGAACGTTTTGACTATGTTTACAAGCTGTTTCCCAGGCTCGCCGAGCGCCGCAGGCAATTGACGGGTACCCTGTCGGGGGGCGAGCAGCAGATGGTCGCCATCGGCAGGGCGCTGATGTCGAAGCCGCGCGTGCTGTTGCTCGACGAGCCTTTTCTCGGCCTTGCGCCCAGGGTGGTCGAGGAAATCCGCCGCACGCTGAACCTGCTGCGGGACGGTGGGCTGACAATGGTGCTGGTCGAGCAAAAGCTCGATATCGCGCTTGCGTTCACCAGCCGCGCCTACGTGCTGATCAAGGGACATGTCGCGTTGGTGGAGGGCAGTTCGGTGCTGGCCGGCCGGGCTGATCTGGCTCAGCTGTATTTCAATTTGGCAATAGACGGCACAAGCGAAAGGTAAGCCATGGAAAACACCTCCGTCCGCCTGCGGCACGGCGCGAAACCACTGACACGCGGCATTCATCATCTGGCGCTCAATACCGAAGACATGAAGATGACGATCGACTTCTACACCTCCGTGCTGGGCATGCCGCTGGTGCATGCGCTGAAGGTGCCGCCGGGCGTGGGCGTCGGGCCGGCCAACCGGGGCAATCCGCCGTTTGAAAATTTGCGCCATTATTTTTTCGACGCCGGCGGCGACACCCTCGTGGCTTTTTTCGAGATGCCCAAGGGCGCCAAGACGCAAGGCGACCGGGACGCGCTTGCGGCGATGCAGCATTGCGCTTTCACGGCAACTGAAGAGCGTTTTGCGCAATTGCTCGAACGGCTGCACGCCGCGGCCGTTCCGGTGGTCGGGCCGGTTATGGTCGGCTCTGGAACCTGGTCGGTTTATTTCATGGATCCGAATAGCATCCGGCTCGAATTTTCCTATCAGTGCGATGATGCGGACGATGTCAAGGTGGTCGAGCGCTGGACGCAGAGTCAGCAGGAGGCGCTCGCCGAGCTGGCCTCGCTTTCGGGTGACCAGGCGTGGCTGCAACGGGTCACGCGGCATCTTCCGGCGCGGCGCGAGGCCGCTTGACCCTATTGAGCTTTCTTTCAGGAAAAAATCATGAATCAATTTGTTCCCGTCAATGGCCTGCATCACGTCGCCTACCGCTGCCGCGACGCCGAGGAGACGCGCCATTTTTATGAAGACATCCTGGGCCTTCCGTTGACGCACGTCGTTCGCGGAGACACCGTCAGCACCGGCGAGCAGGGCGCTTTCGCCCACCTGTTTTTCGAGATGACCGACGGCAGCAACGTCGCCTTTTTCGACCTCGGCGACAACACCGCCGGCGAGCCGTCGCCCAATACGCCGGGCTGGGTCAATCATCTGGCGCTGCGAGTCGAGTCCGAAGCCAAGGTCGATGAAGCCAGGGAGCGCCTGCAGGCGGCCGGCGTCGAGGTCCTGGGGCCGAAATTGCACGACGGCTATTTCCGCTCGATCTATTTTTTTGATCCGAACGGTATCCGCCTGGAATTGACCATCAGCACATCCACGCCGGAGGAGGCAAAAGCCTTTCGCCAAAGTGCGCGCGCCGATTGCGCTGCCTGGATGCGGGAGAAAAACGCCCGCCTCACTGTGGCGGCTTGAAGTCAAACACTTATTGAAGGAATCCCAGCGATGTCGTCCATAGCGGAAAAGTTCGACGTGCAGGCCGAATGGGTGCATGTAAAGTACGCGGAGAAATCGACGTTCAAGGAGGTTTACGGCTTTGCCGGCAACCAGGGCGTGGTCCATCTCGAAGGCATACGCTACCTGCCCAAAGGCAAACCCTCGGCCACGCTGGTGATCTACATGCACCCGGCGTCGACGCTGCAGCTGCTGCCGATGCCGCGCGCCATGGCCGAGCGCGGCGTTCATGTGCTGTGCGCCGGCAGCCGCTATGCGCGCAACGACAGCGCGCTCATCATGGAAAACGTGGTGGTTGACCTGGGCGCCTATGTGCGCCATGCCAAAGAAGTCTGGGGCTATGAAAAGATCGTCATGGCGGGCTGGTCGGGCGGCGGCTCGCTGTCGCTTTTCTACCAGTCGCAGGCCGAGCGCCCCAGCGTCACGCACACGCCGGCGGGCGACCCATGCAACATTGTCGCCGCCGGCCTGATACCGGCCGACGGCTTTATCTTCCAGGCGGCGCACCTGTCGCGCGCCGTGGTGCTTGCGGACTGGATCGACCCGTCGGTGATCGATGAAAACGACCCCGATCGCGTGAACCCGGAACTCAATTTGTACCACCCCGACATCAAGCCACCGTACTCGGCGGAATTTTTACAGCGCTTCCGCGCCGCGCAGCAAGCCCGCATTCAGCGGCGCACCGATTGGGTCAAACAAAAGCTCGAAGACCTGCGCGGAAAAGCCGGGCTTGAAATGGAGCGCGGCTTCGTCACGCACCGCACGATGGCCGAGCCGCGCTTTCTAGACGCGTCGATCGAGCCGAACGACCGGCCCATTGGTAGCTGCTATATGGGCAAGCCGGAAACCGTCAACAACGGCCCGGTCGGTCTGGCGCGGTTTTCGACGCTGCGGTCGTGGATGTCGCAGTGGTCGCCCGAGACGAATGCGCACGGCGAAAAAAGCGCCGCGGGTATTACGGTGCCGATCCTGGCGATCGAGCACAGCGCCGACGACGCGGTGCCGCAGCCGCATACCCAGCGTATTTATGACGCCGCCGGCAGCGCGGACAAGACCCTGCTGTGCATCAAGGGCGCCAGCCACTATTTCGCCGGCCAGCCGGAACTGCTGGCGGTGGCCGCGGGGCATTACATCGACTGGATGGAGCAAAGGCGTTTGCTGGCCTGACTAATCGCGCCTGGCAAATCCTATGGACTTTGCATCCGTGCGGTTGGGTAGGCGGCGCGCGGCGCGCTGCCTGTCCTCAAAAGATTCAAGCCGACCAAGACCGGGTCATGGTCCGACGAGCGATACGGCGAAACCGTGTAGGGATCGGCCGGGCACACGGCGGCGCAGCCGGTCGCCGGGAATTTGAATTCGGTGTTGTAGTCGCCGAGCGGCGATTCGTCGGCGTTGATGTGCCAATGCGCGGCGCCGCTGACTTTGCCCGACAGGCTGGCAGTCGAAATGGCGTGGTCAAGCCTGCCCGACGCGCCGCCGAATACATAGGAGTAGCCAAAGCTGTTGAAACGGCCGATCTGATCGACATAGCCGCGGCGGGTCAGGTCGTCGATCGGGTCTTCCTGGGCATAGGCGTTGAAGTCGCCGATCAACAGCACATCGTCGCTGCCTGAAGCGAGCTGCCGCTGTGCCACGAAGCTCCGAAGGCGAGCGGACTGCCGGGTTCGCTGAAGGTTCCAGCAGCCCTGGCCGTCGCCGATGTCGGTGTTTCCGCCGGCGCCGGCGTCGCCTGGCGCCGGGCAGCCGCTTTTGGACTTCAGGTGGTTGACTATCAGCGTAAAGCGCTCGCCATTGGTCAGCGCAAAGGTCTGGGCCAGCGTCGGGCGGCTGTTGACCGCGGCCGTGTCGCTCGCCGGCGAGCCCGCTGGCCCGAGTCTGGAGGGCTTGAAAATCATTGCGACCCGGATGGCGTCGGTGCCCGCACCTCCCGAGGGGAACGCGACGGCGGCATAGGTCGCGGCGCCGATCCGGGCGTTCAATGCATCGACCAGGTTCTGCACGGCGACGTTGCCGTTGTTCTCGATTTCCATCAGGCCCAGCACGTCGGCGTTGATTGCCGCCATCGCCTCGACGGTCTTGGCGCGCTGGCGCAAAAACTCATCAAGGTTGTTCGCACCCCGGCAATTGCTCGCAAGAACGACGCCGCCCAGCGCGCAGCCTTGTCCCGACCGGCCACCCGCCGTTCGGCCGTCGGTGAACGTGGTGAAGAAGTTCAGCACGTTGAAGCTGGCGACCTTGACGTTTCCGCCCACATTGTCCGGCCGAAGTGTGCGCGCATTGCCTATGCCGAATACCGGGGTCGTGGTGGGCTGAATCCTGTAGTCGCCGAGGCCCATATTGCTGCCGGTGGCAAGCCCGTAATCGATCACGCCGGTGATCGAGCCCGTGGTGTCGCCAGCGCGCGGCGCTCCGTTCGGTCCCGCATACGGCGTCGGGTTCGGATAGAACAGACTGCTTGCGTCATCCAAAATGATGCGGCGGCGAGCGTTGTCAGCGGCGAGCGCCATGGCCTCGGCGCCGGGCCGGAAGCGATTCGTCGGCGTTTCCAGGCGCCCGCCGACGGCCAGCGTCAACTGGCCGAAGCGCCCTTGAAAAAAGTTCTGCTGCACGGTGAAAGGCCCGTTCAATGTGACAAGCATTCCTTCGTAGCGTTCAAGGCCGCCGTCAACCGCCTCCGGCAGCGCGACGACGGTGGGGTTGATGACCAAGCCGCTGCCCAGCAGGGTCACATCGGTCACCTTGGCAAGCTCGGTCACGGTATGGCGCAGGGTGTCAGCATTGCCCGCCGCGCCGGTGTTGAACTCGATCACCGTGCCGGTGACTGCGACCAGGTTGCCGGCCCGCGCCGCCGGGTGGGCGGCGGCTCCGGTAAAGACAAAGATGCCGTCCGATGTCGCGGGAAGGCCGTCGCCCGCCGGGTCCTGCATAAAGAAGCCATTGTTCGTGATCTTGGTCACCACGCCGCTGGTCGTCACGCGGCGATTGACGAGCGGGCTCACCGGGCCACCGCCTTGAATGGCGTAGATCGCGGCTGCGAGGGGCGCACCGGCTTCACCGCCGGGGCGGCCCTGTGCCGCGCCATTCGGGAAAATCGCGAAGGCGACCGCCAGGAACCTTGCTGTCATGGCGGCTGAAAAAACGCTACTTAACCAGCGGGCGTCTGTTTTGGTCGGGCGCAACATGGTGAATTCGGTATCAAGCCGCCGCCATGGATGCGCCGAGGAAGCAGAAAAATAGCGCAAAGCTCATTGGCCGCGCGCCGATTTCTTCCTGGTGGAATCTTCCTGCTGCGCCAGCTCGTCTTGCGCCAGATTGTCGATCATTGCCAGCAGCACCCGGCGCGCGATTGCCAGGTCGCCGGGAGCCACATTTTTAATGCTGATATGGTTCGTGTCCTCGGCCAGCGGCACCAAGCGGTGTTCAAGCGCGCGTCCGGTGTCGGTCAGGTAAACGTACACATTTTTCTTATTGGTAGGAATTTGCCGGCGTTCGATGTAGCCCAGCAATTCCATCGCTTTCATGGCGCTGAAAGTGGTCGGTTCCATCACGCCGGCGCGTGCGCTTAAGTCTTTCTGGGTCAGTCCCTCGCTATCCCAGAGTATGCGCAGAAAGCGCCAATGGCCAAACGGCACGCCATGCCGGGCCAGCCTGATTTGCAGCGCCCGCCTGAAGGCGCGTGAGGCGTCGCGAATCAGGTGCGCCAGCCGGTCGTCGGGAACCGCTTCGCGCCAATGGTGAAGAATGTTTTGCGTGTCGTTCGTCATGCCCGGCAATTGTTGCCGACTTGAAAGCCGGGCCGGCAGTCGCTTTGGCTTCTTGCCGAGTCCAGAATCGCCAGGCAAACCGCCGTCGTGGCGCGCGCCCATTCGCCGCTGTGAGCGCCGGGCCGGCCGTTCACTACCGTGTCATACAGCTCGTCGATCACTTCGCCGCGCGGAATCCAGGGCGCGGGCAGGGCGTCGAATGTCTTTTGCTTGTCTGCATAAATCGCAATGCCTGAAGGCGTCGGGCGCAAGTCAGCCTTTTCGCAGGCGACGATGACCTGGCCGAAATGCTGGTGCGCCAGGTTGTCGG
>CAXSGT010000126.1:0-9566 GCA_964236835.1 uncultured Polaromonas sp. | reverse complement strand
CACTCCTTCTGCTTACGCAGTTTTTAGTGTGTTGCATCGACCGGTTGAATCCGCCCCACAAAGTCGGCGGGCAGCCTGCGCAGCGATGCCACGAAGGCCTGGGTGGCCTGCTTGCCCGCTTCATCGCTGTCGTCCTCGCCGCCCTTGCCGCCAAACTTGTGCACCAGCGCGCAAAGCAGCGTTTCCTGCGTGTCGTTTAATTTTTCAATCAACTCGGCGCCGCTTTTCGTTCGGCAGATGGTTTCGCTCACGCCAATAAACACCTTTTCGATCTGCTCGTCCAGCTCGGTACGGTCGGTAATGATGAGCACGCGCGCCCCTGGCCGGTTCGCCAGAATCCACTTCGCCAGCCAGACCATCGTCAGGCTCTTGCCGCTGCCCTGGGTGTGCCAGATGATGCCGCCCTCGCGCCGGGCGATGAATTCCTGCGCCGCCTTCACGCCGAAGTACTGGTTCTGGCGGCACAGCTTTTTGATGCCCGCGTCGAACACGACGAAATCGTGAATCAACTCCAGCAGCCGGGCCGGGCGGCAGACTTGCAGCACATGGCGGTCGAGCAGATTCGGCTCGGCGGCAAATTCGCCGCCTTCTTCGACCCATCCGAGGTAATACTTTTCCGGCGTCTCGATGGCGCCGTAGCGCAGGCCTTCGCTGTCGTTGCCTGCCATCAGCCATTGCAGCGTCGTAAAGAAAGGCTGGATGAATTCCTTCATCTGGTTGTCCAGGTTTTGACGAATGCCTTCGCTCACCGACACGGTCGAGCGCTTGAGTTCGAGCACGCCCAGCGCCAAGCCGTTGACATACAGCACGATGTCGGGCCGCTTGTCCGCCGCTTTGGCATGGGCTGCCGTTACCGTGACTTCTTCGGCAAACGCGAAATCGTTGGCTTTTGAATGCTTCCAGTCGATCAGCCAGACGGTGACGGTGTTTTCGCCCACCTCGGGCTTGAGCTTCACGCCGTAGCGCAGCAGGCGATACACCTCGCGGTTGCGGTCGTACAGGCTTTGGCTGGTGTCGCCAGCGACCTTTTGCAGCTCGAAAATTGCGCGGCTGGCCAGCACCGGCGCCACGCCTTGCGCGGCCAGCCACGCGCCCAGGCGCTCGGACTCGATGTTGGCATTGCCCGCGCGGTCGGCCCAGCTGCCCAGGTAGCTGTAGTTCAGGCGGTCACGCAGCAGCGCGACGATGCGGGCCTGGGTGTGCTTTTCGATCTGGCCGACGGTGGTCATTTCAGTATCTCCAAAAATTCCACTCGATGTTCCGGTTTTCTTTCATGGCATGAACGGATTGATCAATTGCACGCCGGTGCCGGTGAAATCGGCCACGTTGCGCGTCACCACCGTCATACCGTGTTCCAGCGCCGTTGCCGCGATCATCGCGTCGCGGTCCGAGCGCGGGTTAGGCACGTGCATTGCCGCGCACAGCGTTGCGGTGTTGTCGGTAAACGGCAGGATGCGGCCGGCGAAGCTGGCCCGCACACCCGTCAGCCAGGCGCGCAGCGCGCTACCCTGGGGCGGTGTCCTGCGCTCCAGCGCCAGCACGCCTTTTTCCAGTTCAAGAATGCAGATCGCCGAGAGGAAAAGCTGGCTCGCCGGCTGGCTTGCCGCCCAGGCCCGTACCTCGGGCGATTGGTTAGGCTTGCCTTGGCGCAGCTCCGAGATCACATTGGTGTCGAGAACGAACATCCGCAGCCGAACTCAATCGAACTCGGCGGCGCGGAACTCGACCTGCAGGCGCGGAGCTTCGAACTCGATGCCCGCCCCGCCTGCAATAGCATCCATCACATCCAGCAACGACGCTTCCTGCTGGCCTGCCAGGTGGTAGTAGTCCTCGATCTTCAGCAGCGCAAAGGCTGGCCGCCCGCGGTCGGTGATGAAAACCGGACCCTCGGCTGCGGCGCGCTTGGCCGCGCCCACATCGCGCGTGAAGTTACGGCTTGAGAAGGTGTGAACGGACATTTTTTATCTCCCTGTCTGGGCTGCGCATGTGCGGTCATCCGCCTGAATGTTTGTATGTTACGACATTGCTGGCTGAGTGTCAATGATCGTCAGGAGGGCGTTTGTTTATACGAGGCGAATACGCCCGGTCAATAGCGACTGCATCATGCCTTGCTTGAGGGCGCGAGTCTTGTCGCGGCGGGCTTCAAGGGCGGCGAGTTCGGTATCCATGTCGGAGAGGAGGGTGGCGATGGCGGTTTGTTCTTCGAGCTTGGGCACCTTCACGTCAATGCTGGATAGGGCCGTAGCGCTGATGTGGACCACAGCATCGCCTTGTCCTCTGCTCGCCTTTTGCGCGTTGATCGGTCTGGTATTCAGGTAGTGGCCTAAAAACACGGAATTCGCATGGTCCGGCTTGAGAATAACGATGTCACCGCCTGCATAGGCTTCAGAGTCATCAATGAATGCGACACATTTCCCAATGTCTTCCTTCGTCTCGCCGGAACCGGCGAAACACAAGTCGCCTTGTTTTAGCCTCATTGCTGTCATCGCAACTTCAGGTGATATCCATGAATGGAATGCTTTGATGTAATCGTTGTGCCGCGTATAAATCTCTCCGTAGCGGATGCAGCGCAGGTCACCACTGAGCGATTCATCTTTTCTGACTCCGCTGCCTTTCAGAAAATGCCCTAAATCTCCCAGCCGCTTTACCTCCCACTCCCCACTAAACCCCGGCAGCCGGGTCTGGCCGGTGAGGAGTTGCTGCATGGCGGCCTGTTTGAGGTCGCGCTTCTTGGCGATGAGCTGGTCGAGCTTGGCGAGCAGGGCATCCACATCCGACAGGGCGGTGGCGATGGCGCGTTGCTCTATAGGTGGTGGACAGATGACCGGAAATTCTTTGACAATTTTTCCATTCAAATTTTCTTGACTTCCAGTATTGCTTGAGCTTCTGAGCGCCTCGTACTGGCTTGCCAAGTAATGTAGAAAGTATTCTCGCGACGTATTGTCAAAGAGTGAAATTGAGGCACAGGCTTGGTTTGTCGCAGCAGCAAAGCCGAGCATCCCCACTTTTCCACGTGTTTTTCCTTGCCCGTACAGCGCGAGAAGTAGCGTTCCTTCCGGAAGCAATTTAGCGGCGGAATTTTGTAGGCCGTCGTCTGTAATGAACTGATCCGCCCAATAGATTGTTCCGAAGTCAATTTGTGAAGTCGTGACCCACGAAATCGAACCGCCCCAAAACGCCGGATTTTTGCGACTTGGTGTTCCACCAGAGCCTACGGTGGCTAACTCACTGATCTGTTTAACCTCCCAATCCCCAGGAATCACCCCCACCTCCGTCAGCTTGTACCCCTCGGGTACGTCCAAAGCCGCTCTCCTCTCATATCTGCTCGACCTTCTGGTTGGGAATGAAAAACAAGGGTCGGGTTCACAGCTTAAACCCCATGGTCTTCAGATGCGCGTCCACCCGTAGCGCCAGCACCTCGACCTCATCGCACAGCGCGGGCAGCGGCGTTGCGTAGCGCTCGGCCAGCTGGCGGATGCGCCCGGTCAGCGCCTGGCTCACACGGTCGAGTTCGCTTTGCACGCTGCCGGTGAGCGCTGCCAGCCATTTGTCTTGCACCACCAGCGTCTGAATGTCGGCTGCGCTCAATTGCGTGTACTGGGTGGCGACTTTGGCGTCGAGCGCCTTTTGGGCGTCTTTGGCTCTTTTGCCGGCAAGCGACTCCCGCTCGATCAAGGCCAGGTACTTTTTGAGCAGGACAATTTCACCCGGCTCGGCCCCATCGATTCCGCCTTCCTCGGCGGCGCCGAGCCTGGCCTTGACGCTAGCCTTGGTGAGCTTGCCTTTTTCGGTCGTGGCTTCAGACAGCAATCCGTCGTCACCGCCATGCTCTTCCGCGAGTTCCTCCATCTGGCGGCCAAGGGCGTCGCACTCGGTCTGCAGCGCCTCAACCGCCCGCTGTTCGGCGGCAAGGTGGCGGGCGACGATCAAGGCGGGCGGAACCAGGTCGGTGTTCGGTTTGTCTTCCTGCAGCGCCTTCCAGCCGTCGGTGGCAATCATCCAGGCGTCGTCCTGCATGGTTTCGGCCCAGTAGTCCATCAGGTGCTGGTACACGTCGTAGGCGTCGATCAGCGGCGCGGCCTGGAAGGCGGCGAGCAAGCTCTCCGACAGGTCTTCAATCAGCGCCTTGGGCCGGTCGCCGAGCTGGATGCCTGTCAGCAACGGCGTATGCGCCTGCTTCCAGTCGGCAAAGCGCCGGGTGACGGTCTGGTTGAAAGCGGTGAATTCGGCGTGTCCGAAGATCGCGGCCTTGATCTGGCCGGGCTCGACTTTGAGCCGGCAGTAGCTGGCGCGGTCGGCATCGGCAAACAGTGCCTGGCGTACGGCGGGCAGCTCTTGCCAGTACGCGGCCAGGCCGTCGATGTCGCGCAGGGGAATGCCGCCTTTCAGATGCGCCTCGATGTCCTGAAGGTCCTCGGGCTGGCTGCTGTCGATATAGCGCGGCAGGTTGAGGTTGAAGTCGTTCCCGGCAATCTCGGCCAGCGGCACCATGCGGGCGTATTTAGGCACTTCAGCCATGCGGGTGAAGGTATCGACAATGCGGTGAATGTCCTGCGCGCGCAGGCGGTTCTTGTTGCCGTCCTTGATGAAGCCCTTGCTGGCATCGACCATGAAAATGCCTTTTCGTCCGGCAGCGCCTTCCTTGTCGAGCACGATGACGCAGGCCGGAATGCCAGTGCCGTAAAACAGGTTAGCCGGCAGCCCGATGATGCCTTTGACATAACCCTGGCGAACGATGCTTTTGCGAATGCCGCCCTCGGCCCCGCCGCGAAACAGCACGCCGTGCGGCAGGATGACCGCGCCCTTGCCGGTGCTTTTGAGCGATTTGAGGATGTGCAGCAAAAACGCGTAGTCGCCGTTCTTGTCGGGCGGCGTGCCGTAGTCGAAGCGGCCGTAAAGATCATTCGCCGGGTCCAGCCCGTTGCGCCAGGCCTTGGTCGAAAACGGCGGGTTGGCGACCACATAGTCGAAGGTTTGCAGCGCGCCCTGGCGCAGAAAGTGCGGGTTCGCAAGCGAATTGTCCTGCCAGATTTCGGCGGTGGGGCAGTCGTGCAGCACCATGTTCATGCGGGCCAGCGCGGAGGTGGCATTGTCCATTTCCTGCCCGTACAGCGCCAAATCGAGTCCGGTGCGGCTTTTGGCCTCGTCGTGCGCCTTGAGCAGCAGCGAGCCCGAGCCGCAGGTGGGGTCGAAAATACTCTGGCGGGCATCGCTGGCCTTGCCCAGCTCGATGACCTGCGCCATCACGCGCGAGACTTCCGCCGGGGTGTAGAACTGGCCCTTGCTCTTACCGGATTCGGTGGCAAAGTGCCGCATCAGGTATTCATAGGCATCCCCCAGCAGGTCATCCCCTTCGACCCGGTTGCGGCCAAAGTCCAGGCCCTCGAAAATGCCGACCAGCCGGGTGAGCCGGTCGACCATTTCCTTGCCCCGGCCGAGCTTTTCCTCATCGTTGAAGTCCGCGACGTTGATGGCGCCCTTGAGCGTTTCGTTGGCGTCGGCCAGGCGGGCCACCAGTTTGTTGATCTTGTCGCCGATTTCCTTGTCGTTCTTCAGCGCCATCATGTCGGCAAAACGGCCGCCGGCGGGCACGTCGATCAGCGCATTCGGGTCGCCGGCGTATTTGTCGGAGACGTATTTGACGAACAGCAGCACCAGCACATAGTCTTTGTACTGGCTGGCGTCCATGCCGCCGCGCAGTTCGTCGCAGGATTTCCAGAGGGATGAATAGAGTGCTGATTTTTTGAGAGGCATGGGGATTTTTTGTTGAGCGGGCCGATGGCATGGACTGGGGACTTTACTATTTCAGGCATCGGCCCATGGCAGCGCGCCGCAGGGAATTGCGGCACACTCGCTTGTCGATTTTTGCAACCCGCGCCGGCAACACCGGCG
Organism: uncultured Polaromonas sp.; assembly: GCA_964236835.1. Lineage (GTDB taxonomy): Bacteria > Pseudomonadota > Gammaproteobacteria > Burkholderiales > Burkholderiaceae_C > Polaromonas. The sequence goes on along the minus strand of CAXSGT010000126.1, from coordinate 3,674 downwards.
TACTTTAGAAAGTTACAACCCATGCTCAAACCCCTTGCTTTTTCGCTCGCGCTGCTGGCAAGCACTCCCTGGGCGCTGGCGCAAACCGCCTCGTCGGCCAACCCCACGGTTCGCGTTCGCGCCACCATCGAGGCGATCGACGCCGGCAGCATCACGGTCAAGGACCGCCGGGGCGAGGTGATCACCTTGGTGCGCCCGGCGGACATGGCGGTGTCCGAGGTGTTTCCGATCGCGCTTGCCGACATCAAGGCCGGCAGCTATATCGGCACCGCCGCGATGCCGCAGCCCGACGGCAGCCAGCTGGCCCTTGAGGTGCTGGTTTTTCCGGAAGCGGCGCGCGGCACGGGCGAAGGCCACTTCCCGTGGGATCTGCAGCCGCAAAGCACGATGACGAATGCGACGGTGGCCGACCTGATGGCGGCGCCCGCGAGCGTTCCGGGCGGGCAGTTGCTCAGGCTGAAATACAAGGACGGCGAAAAAATGGTCATCGTTCCGGCGAACGCGCCGGTCGTCAGCTTCAAGCCCGGCAAGGACGATGAAAAAGCGCTGCTGGTGCCCGGCGCGAAAGTGATGATCACTGCGCAGGAAAAGGATGGCAAGCCGACGGCGCTGCGGGTGACTGTCGGCAGAAACGGCTTTGCGCCGCCGATGTAAGCTGGTGTCCTGGAAGACGGATTTCCAACGTCAAGGCGCAAAGTTGCAAAGGGCGCGAAGAAAGAGTTTGACCGGTAAAAATGCAGCATAGGCCTTTGCGTTCGGTCGAGGAACTCGGCGCGTTCCTGCGGCGCGAAGGCCTTGCCCGATTAAAATGGCCAGAGCGCATTGAAGTGGTGTCCGAGCTCCCGTTAAAAAAGGCAGGCAAGCTCGACAAACCAGCCCTCAAGGTCCCAAGCGCCCGCAAGCTGGCGGTTGACGCGGCAGAAATGGTCGCGATCCTTGATTCAACGGAACCGAATGTTTTAGCCGTCAACCCTGGAGACAAATCATGAAATTCAAGTTACCAACGAAGTTTGTAGTCGCCGCGTTCTGCGCCGTCGCTATTGGCTCGAGCATGGCGCAGACCGCCGCGTGGCCGCAGAAACCGATTCGCTTGCTCATCGCCGCGCCGGCGGGGACGGGGCCCGACCTGGTTGCGCGTATCCTTGGAGAAAAGCTGAGCCGCCAGCTCGGCCAGCCTGTGCTGATCGACAACCGACCAGGCGCTGGCGGTATCGTTGCGATGAACCTGTTGAAAGCGGCTCCTCCGGACGGCTACACCCTGGCGCTGCCGCATGCGGCCGTCGTGGTGGTCACGCCATTTACTTTCAAGGAGGCAAATTACGACATCGAGCGCGATTTCGAAACCATTGCGGTCATTGGAAAGTCGCCCATCATGTTCGTGACCAACGCCACCAGTCCCGCAAAAAACCTAGACGATGCGATCGCCATGGCCAAAGCGAAGCCTGACCAGGTTTCGATCGGGAACCCGACCCGTACGTCGCTGCCGCACCTGACGGCCGAGATGGTCGGCATGAAGTCCGACTCTAAGTTTCAACACGTCGCGTTTTCCAATACCGGGCAGGGCGTGCAGGCGGTGGTCAACGGCGACGTCGCTCTGTATGTCGATGCAATGGGGCCGTTGCTGCAACTGGTCAAAGCGGGCAAGCTTCGCGCGCTTGCCGTCACGTCGGATACCGAGCTTGCCGGGCTTGAGGGAATTCCACTGCTCAACAAGTCGGTGCCGGGCATGAATGTTTCCGGCTGGTACAGCATCCAGGCGCCCAAGGGCACGCCAACGGCTGTCTTGCAGCGGTTGAACACAGAAGTCAATCTGGCTTTGCAGCAAACCGATTTGCAGACGAAGTTCCGTGAGTTCGGTACCTACGTCACGCCAGGTTCTATCGCCGATGCGCAACGGTTTGTCAAAAGCGAAACCGCGCAGTTTGGCGGCGTGATCCGCGCCTTGGGCGTCAAAGCCGAGTAAGACCGGTTTCACCATAGAGCCTAGGGCGAGGGGTCGCTTTTGCGCCGTTCTTTTATGGCAAGCATTCCAAGCTGTGGGCCGATGTCGCTGATTATCTTTGGTATCGGCCATACGCAAGGCGCTTGCGTGGGACGCCACCGTCAGCTGCTTCGGCTGGTGGCAGGGGTGTTGGGCGGTTTTACCTTGGCTTCAGCCTGTGTTGCCCACGCCTTCTGGTCATGACGAGCGGCAACGGGACGCCACCGCCGTGCAGCAGCAGGTGTTGCTAAGCGCCTATGCGTTGGAAATTCTTTCTTTGTCCGGACCCCTCAATGCCGCTTGCTAAGAGTTTCCCTTGAACGACTCGCTTCCCTCGGCTCCCGCAATACACCCGCCGCGCGTGGCTGTCATCGGCGGCGGCCCGGCCGGCTTGATGGCTGCCGAGGTGCTCGCCGGCGCCGGGGCGGCGCTATCGGTGCAGGTTTATGACGCTATGCCCTCGGTCGGGCGCAAGTTTTTGCTTGCCGGCAAAGGCGGGTTGAACCTCACCCATTCCGAGGGCGCCGAGGCGTTCATGAGCCGCTACGGCGAGCGCGCCGCGCAGCTCGCGCCTTTGATCGACGCCTTCGGACCGGCCGAAGTGCGCGCCTGGGCCGAGGCGCTCGGCGTGCCGACGTTTGTCGGCAGTTCCGGCCGGGTGTTTCCCACCGACATGAAAGCCGCGCCGCTGCTGCGCGCCTGGCTGCACCGGCTGCGAAGCGCCGGTGTGCGGTTTTCGATGCGGCACCGTTGGACCGGCTGGTCCGGCGATGGCGCTTTGAAGTTTTCGACGCCGGCGGGCGAAGTTGAGGCGCAGGCCGACGCGGTCGTGCTCGCGCTCGGCGGCGGCAGCTGGACCCGACTGGGTTCCGACGGCGCGTGGGCGCCCTGGCTGGCCGAGCGCGGCATCGCCATGGCGCCCTTGCTGCCTTCGAACTGCGGCTTCGACGTGGCGGCGCGGCCTGCTGGCGCCGCTGCCGAGCCGGCCGAGACCCGGCGCGATTTCTTCCGCGAACTGGTCGGCAAGAGCCCTGCGCCGCAGGCCGGCTGGAGCGAGCATTTCGCCAGCCGCTTCGCCGGCCAGCCGTTCAAGTCGGTCGCGCTCGATTTCACCGACTCGCGGGGCCGCGCCTTCAGCCGCAAAGGCGAATTCGTCGCGACCGCCACCGGGGTCGAAGGCAGCCTCATCTATGCGGTGTCGCCCTTGCTGCGCGATGAAATCGCCGCGCACGGCTGCGCCACCTTCCGGCTCGACCTTCTGCCCGACAAGTCGCATGAGCAGGTACTGGTCGAGCTGCGGCATCCGCGCGGCTCGCGCTCGCTCTCGAGCCACCTCAAAAGCCGCCTGAGCCTGGAGGGCATCAAGGCGGCGATGCTGTATGAAGTGCTCGACAAGGTAATCATTGCCGATCCGGTAAAGCTTGCCGCCGCCATCAAGTCGCTGCCGGTACGGCTGATTGGCGCAAAGCCGATCGATGAAGCCATCAGCAGCGCGGGTGGCGTGAAGTTCGAGGCGATGGATTCGCAACTGCGGGTCATTTTTCCGGAAAACCCGATTCCGCCGCTGTTTTGCGCCGGCGAAATGCTCGACTGGGAAGCGCCTACCGGCGGCTATTTGCTGACGGCCTGTTTCGCCAGCGGACACGCCGCCGGGCAGAGCGTGCTGAGGCATTTCGCCCTCTAAGGTTTTGGC
>CAXSGT010000125.1:0-9773 GCA_964236835.1 uncultured Polaromonas sp. | reverse complement strand
CCACCATGATTCTTTCCATCGACGACGCCCGCGCCCTGGTCCATGCCAGCATGGCGGCGGTCGGCTATACGGCTGCGGAGGCCGCCGTCATCGCCGACCATTTGATCGACTGCGAGTTGCGCGGCCTGTCGTTCGGCGGCGTGCCGCGCGCGCTGTCGGTGATCGACCGCCTGCGCGACACGACAACGCCCAAGCGGCCCATCTCGATCCTGCAAGAATCGCCAGTGTCCGCGTCGCTCGACGGCGGCGACCAGGTCGGCTACCTGGTCGCAAGCCGGGCGACCGACATCGCCATCGAAAAGGCCGGCAAGACCGGCATCGCCGTCGTCGGCGCGTCCAAGACCTGGTACACCGGCATGTTTTCCTACTACCTGGAGCGGGTCACGAAAGCCGGCTTTGCCGGAATGATCGCCGGCAGCGGCGGGCAAAAGGTCGCGCCGCAGGGCGGCACCGAAGGCCGCTTCAGCACTAATCCGATCGCGTTCGGCTTTCCATCGGCGACCACGCCCGTCATCTGGGATATTGGCACGTCGAGCGTCATGCTGGGCGAAGTCATCCTCAGAAAACGGCTTGGCGAGCAGTTGCCGGAGGGCCTGGCCTTCGACCCGCAGGGGCAGCCGACGCGGGACCCGGACGCGGCGCTGAAGGGCGCTTTCACCGTCTGGGGCGGGCACAAGGGCTCGGGGCTGGCGATGGTCGTTCAGCTGCTGGGAATGATGGCGGGCCAGACGACCAATCCTGATTTTCTGCGCGACTGCGGCTTCTTCATGATCGTCGTCAATCCGGCCCTGCTCGGCTCCGCCGAAGAATTTCAGCAGCGCGTCGCCGACTATGCCGACAGCGTGCGCGCCACGCGGCCAGTCAAGCCGGGCGAGCCGGTGCGCGTGCCGTTCGACCGGTCAATTGCCGAGCGGGCGAAGCGGTTGGCGGCGAATGCGATCGAGGTTCCCGATCTGGTCCATGAGGCGCTGCGCCAGGTCGCGGCCGGTTGATTTCCCACCAAACGAATCGGGTCAAAGCAATGCAAATCGGAATCATCGGCGCAGGCTTTATCGGCCGCGCGCTGGCCACACTGGCCGTCAAGAGCGGACACGACGTCATGATCAGCAACTCGCGCCACCCCAGAACGCTGGGCAGCACCGCGGTCGCGATCGGCTGCAGGATCGGCACCGCGCAAGACGCGGCCGAATTCGGCGAAGTCGTGTTTGTCGCCATCCCGCTGCTGGCCTACCAGGAGCTTCCGGCAGCGCCGCTGGCAGGCAAGATCGTCGTCGATGCCAACAACTACTATCCGCAGCGCGATGGCGCCATCGAGGCGCTGGACAAGCATGAAACGACCACGAGCGAGTTGCTGGCTGTGCACCTGGCCGGCGCCAAAGTGGTCAAGGCCTTTAACGCCATCTTGCAGGGCGACCTGGAAAAAGACGGCCGCCCCACCGGCGCGCCGGACCGGCGGGCGCTGCCGATTGCCGGCGACGACGCCCAGGCCAAGCAAATCGTCACCCGCCTGATCGACGACTTCGGTTTCGACACGGTGGACGCCGGCCCGCTTAGCGAAGGCTGGCGCTTCGAGCGCGCCAAACCGGCTTATTGCATTGCGCTTGAGGTCGCGAGGCTAAAGCAGGCGCTGGCCGCGGCTGAGCGCGATGTGGAACTGGCGCACGGGTCTTGGCGGCGGTAATGCGTCGCTTGCGGCGCTATTGCCGCAGGCCGCTGTGTTCGTCGAGATAGGTAAAACTATCAAATCAATAGCTAACTTTTCCCATGCCTAGTGCGCCGCAGGCCCTTTTCATCCGAAAAGCCTGACGCGCGCATGACTTTCGGCGCTTTTGCCAAAGCGGTAACGTGGTAACGCGGTAAAGCCCGGCCTTATCCGGCCCTGACGACCTCGCCGGAAGACGCTTTTGTCAAAGCGCGCGGCCCCGGCTTGCCGGCCGCCAGCGCGGAAAAGATGGGTCCTTCGATCGCGTGCGGAATGTCCAGCGGCATGCGGGCGATCGCTTCGGCCTCGGGCGCCGCCAGTCCAAAGCCGATCAGCACACAGCGCACCATCTGCTCGGGGTGGTTCTTGCGTGTCGGCTCGGTCAGCATGGTCTCGATGCCGTAAAAAATCGCGCCCAGCACGATGTCGCGCGCAACCCGGACGCTGTCGATGCTCAAGCGCCCGGCCGTGTAGGCGAGGTCGAGGTCGCGCGTCAGGTAGACGTCGATCAGCTGGCCGCGCGTCGCGATGCGCGTGCCGACGCGGGTGATGAAGGCGCCCCACAGCGGGTAGCGCACCGCCATCCGCATGTACAGGCGCGTGCCGGCGGCAAAGCGCTGGATCGGGTCCTCGTGGCGCAGCACCTGCGGATCGACGATCCGCAGCACCTCGTCGCTCATGGCCGTGGCAAGCGCGAGCAACAGCTCGTTCGTGGTCTTGAAATGATTGTAAAAAGTGCCGCGCGACACGCCGGCCGCGGCGATGAAGTCGTCGATGACGGCCGCATCCGGCCCTTTGTCGTTGAACACGGCCAGAGCGCTTTGCAAGAGGCGCAGCCTGGTTTTTCCACGGCGCTGCGCGCCGACGCGCACACGGTGGTCTTCAACCATTGTTTCGGTATGTTTCAACTTTTGCGGCATGCCCGATTGGATGAAAACCGCGATTGCGTAAAACTTTTCGAAGCCGGTGTGGAAAAACCGGCAACCCTAGGGAAAACACCTATTATTTTGTTCATTCTGTCATATTGACAATATCGTCATATCCAATAAAGTTCGATTTATACAAGTTGGCTAATTTAACCGGAGAAAACCATGAACGCCACCGTCCCGATGTACGACGTGATCCAGACCGGCTACGGCCCGGTCAGTGAAATCATGGCGCTTGCCCTGGCGCGGCAGGGCCGCAAGGTCGCCGTGTTCGAGCGCTGGCGCGAGCGCTATCCGCTGCCGCGCGCGGTGTGCATCGACCACGAGCTGTATCGCGTGCTTTCGGCCCTGGGCATGGGAGGCGAGCTGCCCGCCGTGAGCCACGCCGGGCCGCAATACCGCTGGTTCAACGCCGACTGGCGCGAGCTGCTGGCGATCGACTGGGAGTCCGAGTCGATTTCGGGCGGGCCGGAGGTTAATTTCGTGCATCAGCCGACGCTCGAGAAACTGTTCGAGGAGCGCGTGCAGGGTTGCGCCAACGTCGATCTTCACCTGGGGTGCGAAGCCGTGCAGGCCAGCCAGACCGCCGACTATGCCGAACTCGTCGTTCGCGACACCGACACCGGCGCCACCCGCACCGTCCGGGGCAAATACCTGATCGGCGCCGACGGCGCGAACAGCCTGGTGCGCCAGGCGATCGGCGCGACGCAAGAAGACAAGGGCTTCGAGGCCGACTGGCTGGTGATCGACGTGCTGCCCAACGAGGGCGTCACGCTCGACATACCGCCCGCCGCGCAGTACTGCAATCCGCTGCGGCCGACGACCATCGTTCCCGCGGGCGTGAAGGACGGGCGCTATTTCCGGCGCTGGGAATTCATGCGCCTGCCGCATGAAACCCGCGAGGAGCTCGAGCACGAGCATGTCGCCTGGAGCCTGCTCGAGCCCTGGGTCAAACCCGACCAGGCGACCATCGTTCGGCACAAGGTCTATACCTTCCGCTCGCTGCTGGCCAACACCTGGCGCAAGGGCCGCATGCTGATCGCCGGCGACGCCGCCCACGTGATGCCGCCCTTCATGGGCCAGGGCATGTGCGCCGGCCTGCGCGACGACTGGAACCTGGCCTGGAAGCTCGACCTGATACTGGACGGCAAGGCCAGCGACGGCCTGCTCGACACCTACCAGCCCGAGCGGCGGCCGCACGTCAGCGATGTCATCGATTTGTCGATGTACCTGGGCAAGATCATCTGCATACCCGACGCGGCGAAAGCGGCCGAACGCGACGAGGCTTTCTTCAGCGGCGAGGCGCCGCCGCCGCCGCCCTTCCCCAGCCTGACCGACGGCATTCTGCGGCGGGGCGCCGGCGGCGCCGTGCAATTTCCCGCCGGCCTGCTCAGCCCGCACGGCACCGTTCGATCAGGAAATCGGCAGGGGCGCTTCGATGAGGTGGCCGGCCTGGGGTTCGTGCTGCTGTCCAAAAGCGCCGCCGTCGAGTCCGCGCTGGGCGAGCCGCAATGCGCTTTTCTCGACGCGCTCGGCGCCAGGCGGGTCGTCGTCTCGGCCGCTGCAACGCCGGCCGACCCGGATGCCTGGGTCGATCTGGATGGCAAGTACATTCCATTCATGGAGCGGCACGGCATCGAGGCGATGCTCGTCCGGCCCGACTTCTATTTGTACGGCGCGGCGTCCACGGCGAGCGACATCAACCGGCTGGTCGATGACCTGGCTGGGGACCTGGAACGCCACGGCGTGAACCTCCACTTCGCGGCCGAGCGGCAAACCGCGGCTGCATGATCACACCACGCCAGGAGCCACCACCATGAGCATGCCCGTCCCCCTTGACCAGAGCAGCGTCAACCCGCCACCCGCATCGACCCGCTGGGATCTCGGCTACGAGTGGAAAGCGGTGACGCTGCTGTGCCTGGGCTTCGGCCTGGTCGGCATCGACCGCTTCATGCTGCTGCCGCTTTTTCCGGTCATCGCCAAGGACTTGAAGCTCGACTACCAGGAGCTCGGCCAGATCACCGGCATCCTGGCGATCGCCTGGGGCGTCGCCGCGCTGTTCATGGGCAACCTTTCCGATCGCCTTGGCCATCGCAAGGTCATCATTCCCGCGATCATCGTGTTTTCGTTGCTGGCCGGCTTCAGCGGCCTGGCCACCGGCGTCGTGAGCCTGATGGCGATCCGGGCGTTCATCGGCTTTGCCGAAGGCGCCTACGCGCCGGCCAGCATCGTCGCGACGCTCGACGCGTCGAAGCCGACGCGGCAGGGGCTGAACATCGGGATCCAGCAGATGGCGCTGCCGCTGTTCGGCCTGGGGATCGCGCCTATTCTTGTGACGCAACTGCTCAGGGTCATCGACTGGCACTGGATTTTCGCGCTGGTCTCCATCCCGGGGCTGGTCGTGGCCTACCTGCTTTATCGCGTGCTCAGGAATACCCCGCCAGCGGTCGCGGCGCTGCACACCTCGACCCATGACGCGTCCGATCACCGCTGGAGCGAGGTGTTCAGATACCGCAACATCCCCTTGAACATGCTGGGCATGCTGTGCTGGCTGACCTGCCTGGTCGTGCTCAGCGCCCTGCTGCCGAATTATTTGGTCGATTACCTGCATTTGTCGCTGGAACAAATGGGCGGGGTGCTGTCGGCCATCGGCTTCGGCGGCACGCTCGGCACGCTGGTGATGCCAGGCCTCTCGGACCGCTTCGGACGCAAGCCGGTCACGGTTTTTTCCGTCATCGGCGCGGGTGTCGGACTGTACTTTCTCATGCACACCGGCGCCGAGCCGCAGCGCCTGTTCGCCAGCCTGGGCGCCACGCTGTTCTTTATTTTCAGCCTGATCTGCCTGACGGTGGGGCCGATCAGCGCCGAATCGGTTCCGGCCAAGCTGATGTCGACCGCGTCGGGCATCGTCATCGGCACCGGCGAGATCTTCGGCGGCGGCATCGCGCCGGTCATCGCCGGCTATGTCGCCAAGCACTTCGGCATCGAGTACATCATGCACCTGGCCGCGATCGCGCTGGCGGTGGGGCTGGTGGTGGCGCTGTGCCTGAAAGAGACCGCGCCGGGCAAGCAGCGCTGAACGCCCTCGCCTGGGCGGCGCCCTATTCACCGTCAACAAGGAGACAAAAATGCCTATCCACTTGAAAGCCGGCATCGCCTGCTGGACCTTCGCCGCGATCGGCGCCAGCGCCGTTCCAGCGGCGGCGCTGGCGGCGTATCCGGAAAAGCCGATCACGCTCGTCGTCAGCGACCAGGCCGGCGGGCCGGGCGACGTCATCGCGCGCTCGCTCGGCCAGAGCCTGTCGGCCTCGCTCAAGCAGCCGGTGATCGTCGAAAACCGGCCCGGAGCCTATGCGACGCTGGGCCTGGCGCAAGTCGCCAAGGCCAGGCCCGACGGCTACACGCTGGGCATCATGTTCATGCCGCACACCGTGCTTTCGACGCTGTACAAGGCGACGCCCTACAACATTCGCCAAAGCTTCACGCCGATTTCCAAGGCGGCCGATTTGTTCAACGTGCTGGTCGTCAGCAAGGAAACGCCGGCGAAATCGGTTAGTGAACTTGTTGCCTTCATCAAGTCCAAGCCGGGCCAGATCAACTACGCCTCCGGCGGAACCGGAACGCCGTCGCATCTGGCGGGCGAGCTGTTCAAGCAGCAGGCGGGCGTTGACATGGCCCACATCCCGTTCAAGGGGCCGGTGGACGCGATGAGCAACCTCATCGGCGGTCGCGTCAACCTGATGTTCCTGTCGCTGCCGGTCGCCCTGCCGCTGGTCAAGAGCGGCAAGCTCGATGCGCTCGCGGTCACCGGCGACCGGCGGTCGCCCGCCCTGTCGGCGCTGCCCACGATGGCGCAGGCCGGTTTCAAGAACTTCGTCATCCGCGACTGGATGGGCCTGGTCGGCCCGGCCGGAATGCCGCCGGAAATCACCGCCCTGTTGAACGCCGAAGTGGCCAAGGCGGTGGCGGGCCAGGAGTTGAAGGACAGGCTCGGCCCGCTCGGCATGGAGCCCGCTGCATCGACCTCTGCCGAGTTCGGCGCGCTGATTCAGCAGGAAGTCGGGAAGTGGGAACAGTTCACGAGGCAGCTCGGCGTTTCATTGGATTGAGCAGGAAAACCATGGCTGAAACTCAACAAACGGCCCAGCCGGACATCGTTTTCATTCTTGCCGACGACCTTGGCTGGGGCGATTTGTCGTGCTACGGCCGGCCCGATTACGCCACGCCCTGCCTGGATGCGCTGGCGGCGCAAGGCATGCGGCTGACCCAGGCGTATGCGAACTCATCGACCTGCTCGCCGACCCGCGTCGCTTTGATGACGGGCCGCTATCAGCACCGGCTGCCGGTAGGCCTTGAAGAGCCGATACTTCCGGGCTGCGCCGTCGGCTTGCCGGCAGGCCACCCGACGCTGCCCGGCCTGCTGCGCGAGCGGGGCTACCGGACGGCGCTGGTCGGCAAATGGCATCTTGGCTGGCTGCCCGACTTCGGCCCGCTGAAAAGCGGCTACGACGAATTCTTCGGCGCCATGGGCGGCGAACTCGACTATTTCAGGCACACCACCACGACAGGTATCGGCTCGGGCGAAACCGAAGGCCTGTACGACGGCGAGGCGCTGGTTGCGCGCACCGGCTACACGACCGACCTTTTTACCGACCGGGCGATAGAGCTGCTGCGCCAGCCAAGCGAAAAACCGCTGTTTCTCAGCCTGCACTACACCGCGCCGCACTGGCCGTGGGAGGGGCCGAACGACGAGGCGGTGTCGCGCAACCTGGACAAGCTAGTCCATTACGATGGCGGCTCGCTGGCGGTGTTCGCGTCGATGGTGCGCCATCTCGACCAGTCGATCGGTCGCGTGCTGCGGGCCATCGAAGCGCGCGGCAACGCCGGCAACACGCTGGTCGTCTTCACCAGCGACAACGGCGGCGAGCGCTTTTCGTACATGTGGCCTTTCATCGGCGAGAAGGGCGACCTCTACGAAGGCGGCCTGCGGGTGCCGGCGATCGTTCGGTGGCCGGCCAGGATCGCCAGCGGCCGCACCAGCGACCAGGTCTGCACAACCATGGATTGGCTGCCGACGTTTCTGGCCGCCGCCCACAGCGCACCGGCGGCCGCAAAACCCAGCGACGGCATCGACCTGCTGCCGATGCTCGGTGGCGACGCCGCGATCGAACGAACGTTGTTCTGGCGAACGCGTGAACAGGCGGCGGCAAGGTCGGGCAACTGGAAATACTTGCGCGACGGCAAGCTTGAATTCTTGTTCGACCTGGGCGCGGACCAGCGCGAGCAGGCCAATTTGAAGCTGCGCAACGCGGACCGCTTCGCCTCCCTGAAAGCGTTGCATGCCGAGTGGGAAGGCCGGATGCTGCCTTATCCGCCCAAAAGCTGGCCGGGCATCAAGGCAGTCAAGGCAAAATTCCTCAATCTTGACGAGGCTTTGTAGTTTTCCGGCGGCGGGGCGCGGCGCCAGCCGGTTTCAATGGCATTTCATGCCGCACCGCGCGCCCGGTATTCATGAGAAGCTATTAAAATTATAGCAATCAAACCCGCTCCACCACCAGCGCAATCCCCTGCCCGACGCCGATGCACATGGTGCACAGCCCATAGCGGCCGCCGGTTTTTTGCAATTGGTGCACGGCGGTCATCGTCAGGCGCGCGCCCGACGCGCCGAGCGGGTGGCCGAGCGCGATGGCGCCGCCGTTCGGATTGACGCGTGGGTCGTCGTCCCGCAGGCCGAGCAGGCGCAGCACCGCCAGGCCCTGTGCGGCGAAGGCCTCGTTGAGCTCGATCACGTCCATTTGCGTCAGGCTCAAGCCGGTCAGCGCCAGCACTTTTTGCGTAGCCGGCGCCGGGCCGATGCCCATGATGCGCGGCGGCACGCCGACGGTCGCCATGCCGACGATGCGGGCGCGCGGCGTCAAGCCGTTTTTCTTCGCCGCGTCTTCGGTGGCGACGAGCATGGCGCAGGCGCCGTCGTTGACGCCCGACGCGTTGCCGGCGGTTACGCTGCCGTCGGGCCGCACCACGCCTTTGAGCCTGCCCAGGGTTTCCATCGTCGTGGCGCGCGGGTGCTCGTCCTGGCTCACGACCTGCGGCTCGCCTTTTTTCTGCGGAATCACCACCGGCGTGATTTCCTCGTCGAAGTAGCCCGATTTTTGCGCGGCGACTGCCTTGAGCTGGCTCGCCAGCGCCATCTTGTCCTGGTCCTCGCGGCTGACTTTGTAGTCGGTGGCGACGTTCTCGGCGGTCTCGGGCATGGCATCGACGCCGTACTTCTCCTTCATCAGCCGGTTGATGAAACGCCAGCCGATGGTGGTGTCGTAGATTTGCGCATTGCGGCTGAAGGCGGTTTCGGCCTTGCCCATGACGAACGGCGCGCGGCTCATGCTCTCGACGCCGCCCGCTATCATTAAAGTAGCTTCGCCGGCTTTGATGGCGCGCGCCGCGGTGCCAATGGCATCCATGCCCGAGCCGCACAGCCGGTTGATGGTGGCGCCGGGCAGCTCCTGCGGCAGACCAGCCAGCAGGCTCGCCATGTGCGCCACGTTGCGGTTGTCCTCGCCGGCCTGGTTGACGCAGCCGTAGATGACGTCGGTCACGGCCAGCCAATCGACATTCGGGTTTCGCGCCATCAAGGCTTTGAGCGGAATCGCGCCCAGGTCGTCGGCGCGAACGCTGCTCAGGGCGCCGCCGTAGCGGCCGAAAGGGGTGCGGATGGCGTCGCAGATAAAGGCTTCAGTCATGGGAATATCTCCGGAGTGCGGGAAATTACTGTGTCAAAGGACGATTGGAAGGCCGATGAGCCGTTCCAGTTCCGCGGGTTCGAGGCCATCGACCGTGTCGATCAGCTTGAGGCCGTGCGGCGTGCATTCGAGCGTCGCCAGCTCGGAATAGATGCGCTTGACGCAGCCGATGCCGGTCAACGGGTAACCGCATTGCGCGACCACCTTGCTCTCGCCCTTCTTGGTCAACAGGTCCATCATGACCCAGGTCTGTTTCGCGCCGATCGCCAGGTCCATTGCGCCGCCGACGGCGGGAATCGAGCCAGGCTCGCCGGTGCTCCAGTTGGCCAGGTCGCCGGTGGCGGAGACCTGAAAAGCGCCGAGCACGCAGATGTCGAGGTGGCCGCCGCGCATCATCGCGAAGCT
>CAXSGT010000124.1:0-9805 GCA_964236835.1 uncultured Polaromonas sp. | reverse complement strand
TGCGCCATAGCTTTAGATTTACCAGCTCCAAACAACCCACTCATTATCGACGGGGAACAACGTGTAGCTTAAAAAGCTGTTTCTGTTGAACAGGGGCACATTTTGGGGTATCTTGCCCGATACAAATTCTATTTGACTATATTGCTCAATAAGTTACCCTATGAATGTGTATGCCGTCACTCCCGCCATTTTTTACGCCGTTTATATCGCAAGATAGCTTCCATCAATAAATTTGTAGAATCCCGATCTTATATGCATAATGATGCTAGTCATATATAGGTGAAATAATGACCTATTTAGCTAAATTGAAAGCCTTATCCAAAAAACGCATTCCGCTTTATATTCGCCTGCTGGCATTTGTGGCAGTTCTTTATTTCGCCGGTTTTTTAAATCCTTTATTGCGGGGTGATTTATCATTTACTTTAAAAATGCCGGGTCAAACCTATGCGGGAAACTTGTTGCCGCTCACAAAAGAAGAAGGTGAAATCAAGCAGCTATTGCACGAACATATCGAGCAGCTTACTCTAAATATCGGCGAACGGAATTTGCATCATTACGAAAACCTAAAAAGATCTGAGGCCTATATTGCAGAAAGTTTTCGTGCATTAGGGTATGATGTTAAGTATCAGCAATATAACGTATCTGGGAAGCTTGTAAGCAATATTGAAGCAATGCTTCCAGGAAATAAAAAACCAGAAGAAATTCTGGTTATTGGCGCTCATTATGATAGCGTGCATACGGTTGCTGCAAATGATAATGGAACAGGCGTTGCAGCATTGCTTGAATTGGCGCGTATTCTAAAAACTTCAAAATTTGAACGGACTATTCGTTTTGTAGCATTCGTGAATGAAGAACCGCCTTATTTTCAAACCAAAAACATGGGAAGTCTGGTTTATGCCAAACGCAGCTATGAAAGAGGCGAGAAAATTATCGGCGCCTTTTCGTTAGAAACTATGGGTTATTATTCAAATAAGCCGGGAAGCCAGCATTATCCATTTCCTTTAAGCCGCTTTTATCCAGATACAGGCAATTTTATAGGATTTGTGGGCAATGCTAAATCAAAAATAATGGTGCAGAATACTGTGCGCATATTCCGCGAAAACGCTCAATTTCCGTCCGAAGGAGCGGCAATTACTGAATATATAAGCGGTGTTGGCTGGTCAGATCACTGGTCTTTCTGGCAATTTGTGTATCCGGGATTAATGATAACTGATACTGCTCCATATCGTTACCCATATTATCATACTGAAGAGGATACGATTGATAAGATTAATTTTGAATATATGGCACGGGTTGTTTCGGGGTTAGCAAAAACATTTGAGGTAATTGCAAACCAATAAGCATATAAACAACACTTTATGAAACCCTACAAAAACAGCTCCGGTAATTCAGGGATATCTGCTTATGAGATAGAGAAGGATAGTATTGTGTTGAAGTTTAAACATGACGGCGCTTATCTTTATACATATGGCAGGCCCGGCAAGAAGGATGTGGAAGCGATGAAGAAGCTGGCCGTGCAAGGTAAAGGGTTGACTACTTATGTTACTAAGCATGTCAGGGATAATTATGAGCGTAAAATTGCTTAAATCCTTATAATAAAATTATACCGATAGTTATAAGTTATTCCCCTAACATTTAACGGAGAAATAATATGGGTATTTTCAACAGCGCTAAAAAAGACGTCAGTAATGCAAACGCACCGGTTAACGAATCGGTCAGCGATATCACTAATTTTGCGCATGAAGCGGGCAAGACAGGCTGAATGATTCTTCAAAAGCCATCGGTAATAACCTGCGCGCCAATCCTGTGCGTAGCGGTGTAATTGCCTTGGCAATCGGCGCTGTAGCCACTTTATTATTGCGCCGCAGATAGGCTTTTAAAAACTCTTTTCTAAAAACCGTAGCTTTTTTTACAAAAAGCGGCTATTTGCTTTAGCCATTATGAATATCAGCATAATCGGCACGCAATGGGGGGATGAAGGCAAAGGCAAGATCGTTGATCTGCTGGCGGAATCCGCCGATGTTATCGTGCGCTTTCAGGGCGGGCATAATGCCGGGCATACGCTGGTTATTAATGGTGTGACCTATAAATTGAGCCTGTTGCCCAGCGGCATTGTGCGCCCGGGCAAGATTTCGGTAATTGGCAATGGCGTGGTGCTTGACCCGGAGCATTTGCTTAAAGAAATCGGCCAGCTGCAGGAAAAGGGTTTGAAGATTACGCCCGAGAATTTGTATATCGCTGATAATTGCTGCCTGATATTGCCGTTACATTCCCAGCTCGACCGCGCGGTTGAAAGCGCCAAGGGCGAAGGCAAGATCGGCACCACAGGCCGCGGCATCGGCCCCGCTTACGAAGACAAGATCGCCCGCCGCGCGCTGCGCGTCCAGGACTTGAGGCATCCGGCGCGCTTTGCCGCCAAGCTGCGCGAATTGCTGACGCTGCACAACCACGTGCTGACCACGTTCCTGAACGCTCCGGCGGTCGATTTCGACGCCACCTATGCCGAAGCCATGCGCCACGCCGAGCGGCTGCTGCCGATGATGGCCGACGTGTCGCGCGAGTTGAACGAGGCGCACAAGGCCGGCGCCAATTTGTTGTTCGAAGGCGCCCAGGGCACGCTGCTCGACGTGGACCACGGCACCTACCCGTACGTCACGTCGAGCAACTGCGTCGCCGGCAACGCCGCCGTGGGCTCGGGCGTCGGTCCCGGCATGCTGCACTACATCCTGGGCATCACCAAGGCGTACTGCACGCGTGTCGGCGGCGGCCCGTTCCCGACCGAGCTCGACTGGCAAACGCCCGGCACGCCGGGCCACCACATGAGCACCGTCGGGGCCGAGCGCGGCGTGGTCACGGGGCGCTACCGGCGCTGCGGCTGGTTCGACGCGGCGCTGCTCAAGCGCTCGGCGCAGGTCAACGGGCTGTCGGGGCTTTGCATCACCAAGCTCGACGTGCTGGACGGCCTCGAAGAGCTCAAGCTGTGCACCGGCTATATGCTGGACGGCCGCGTCATCGACCTCCTGCCGCTGGGCGCCGACGACATCGCCGGCTGCGCGCCGATCTATGAAACCCTGCCGGGCTGGAGCCAGAGCTCGGTCGGCGTCACCGAGTACCACCAGCTGCCCGCCGCCGCGCGGCATTATCTGAGGCGCATCGAGGAAATCACCGAGGTGCCGATCGACATGATCTCGACCAGCCCGGACCGCGAGCACACCATCGTGCTGCGCAACCCGTATGCCGCCTGACTTTACGAAATTCCAGAGAAAAGTGCGCTTTGCGCAATATCCACGGGCGCATGCAGCTATTGAATCAGGAGCAAACCCATGTTGACCGAAGACGGCAAGCATCTGTACGTCAGCTACGACGAATACCACGGCCTGATCGAAAAGCTGGCGATCACGATCCACCAGTCCGGCTGGCAGTTCGACATCATCTTGTGCCTGGCGCGCGGCGGCATGCGCCCCGGCGACATCTTGTCGCGCATTTTCGACAAGCCGCTGGCGATCATGTCCACCAGCTCTTACCGCGCCGACGCCGGCACGGTGCAGGGCGAACTCGACATCGCCCGCTTCATCACGACGCCCAAAGGCGAGATCGCCGGCCGCGTGCTGCTGGTCGACGACCTGGCCGATTCGGGACTTACCTTGAAGTCGGTGATCGGGCAACTGCGCCGCAGCTACCAGCCGATCACCGAGCTGCGCAGCGCGGTGATCTGGCTCAAGGGCGCCTCGGCCTTCCAGCCCGATTATTCGGTCCAGACGCTGCCCACCAACCCCTGGATACACCAGCCCTTCGAGAGCTACGACGCGCTCACGCCGGCGCAATTGATGGACAAATGGAAACTCCAGCATCCGCCGGAACGGCAGGGGCTTGCCGCGGCGCAGTGACCGCGGCGCCGCCGGCTGCCGTTAACATCGGCGAATGAGCGACCTATCGACCCAGCTGATACACCACCCCTACGCGCCGCCGGCCGGCTTCGACGCCGTTCAACCCGCGGTCCACAAGGCATCGACCATCATTTTCCCCAGTGTCGCCGCGCTGCGTGCCCGCGACTGGAAGCACAAGACCGGCTACACCTACGGCCTGCACGGCACGCCGACCACTTTCACGCTGGAAGCGCGCATCGCCACGCTCGAAGGCGGCACGTTCTGCACGCTCGCGCCCAGCGGGCTGGCGGCGGTGGCGCTGGTCGACATGGCGTTTTTGCGCTCGGGCGACGAGGTGCTGATTCCCGACAACGCCTACGGCCCGAACCAGGCGTTCGCCAAGGCCGAGCTCGCCGGTTGGGGCGTCGGCTGCCAGCTCTACGATCCGATGAATCCGGCGGACCTCGCCGTTCGGCTTTCCGCCAGAACCCGGCTCGTTTGGCTCGAAGCCCCCGGCTCGGTCACGCTCGAGTTCCCCGACCTGCCGGCGCTGGTGGCCGTCGTCAGGGCGCACAATGCGGCGCCCGGTCGGGCGCATCCGAAAGGCGCCGTCACCGCGCTGGACAACACCTGGGGCGCTGGCATCGCGTTCAACGCCTTCGCGCTCGGCGCCGATATCTCGGTGCAAGCGCTGACCAAATACCCGAGCGGTGGCGCCGACGTGTTGATGGGCTCGATCGTGACGGTCAGCGAAGCGTTGCATCTGCAAATCCATTTTTGCCATATGCGCCTAGGCTACGGCGTCGGCGCCAACGACGCCGAGTTGGTGCTGCGCGGCCTCAACACCCTCGCGCTGCGCTACGCCGCACAGGACGACGCCACGCGCGAGCTCGCCGTCTGGCTGCAGGCACAGCCGCAGATCGCCGCCGTGCTGCATCCCGCGCTAAGCGATTCCCCGGGCCACGCGGCCTGGAAGCGCGACTGCGGCGGCGCGGCGTGCCTGGTGAGCGCCGTGTTCAAGCCCGAGTTCGGCCAGGAGCGCATCGACCGCTTTTGCGACAGCCTGCGGCTGTTCAAGATCGGCTATAGCTGGGCCGGACCGGTCAGCCTGTGCGTGCCTTACGACATGCCCGCGCTGCGCACCGCGCCGCCGTGGCCGCACCAAGGAATCCTGGTGCGGTTTTCGGTCGGCCTGGAGGCGGTGGCCGACCTGCGGGAAGACATCGCCCAGGCGCTGCAACAGCTTTAGCCGAAGCCGCAAGGCCAATGCATTACAGTCAAGGCTACCTATTTACGAAAGTGCAAGCCGTGGCAACTCCCAATTACTCTTATGAAAAGCGCCAGAAGGAGCTTGCGAAAAAACGCAAAAAAGAAGACAAGCTCAAGCGCAAGGGCGAAGGCAAATCTGAAGACGGTGCCGCTGACGGAATGCCGGCTCCCGACAGCGCCCACGATGGCCAGCCTGACATGCCGCCCATCGCATCGCCATCCTGAAATAAATCTCGATCAGCGCCGCCGGCGCCGCGCCCGGCACCGCCGCCCCAGGCGCTGCCGGGTTTTTTGCGCCTGAAGCTTTCAGCCCTTGGCAAGCAACGACCGCGCCAGCGCCGTCATCGCCTGCGCGCCGCGGTCGTCCGGCGACAGGCGCTGGGCTGTTTCGTAGTGCGCGAAATTGCGGCGCATCGACTGCAGATAAACCGGGTCGTAATGCCTGAGCAGCAATTCGCGCACTACCGACGCCACGTCGCCGCCGCGCGCGCGCGCCTGCCAGTCGCCAACCACCGCCTTGCCGCGCGCCTCGGTCAGCGCCGCCAGCCGGTCGCAGAAAAATTCGATGTCCCTGACGAAAAAATCATAGTCCTCGAGCAACAGCGCCACGCGTTCGTCCTCCGGCAGCGCCAGGTTCAGGCACGGGCTGGCCCGCATCGCCTCGATAACGCCCTCGGGCACGGCGACATTGCCGACTTTCTTGCTTTCGCTTTCGACAAACACCGGCCGCGCCGCGTCGAAGCCGCGCAGCACCGTCCAGACGCGGCTGTCGAAGGCTTTTTGGCTCGGCTGCGGCACGCCGGGAATCACGCCCAGCACCGAGCTGCGGTGGCACGCCAGCGCTTCGAGGTCCAGCACCTGCGCGCCCTCGGCCGCCAGCGCCTGCAGCAAGCGGGTCTTGCCGGAGCCGGTGGGGCCGCAAACGACCCGCCAGCGATGCCGCGCCGCGAGCGGCGACAAATTCTCCATCAGCGCCGCCCGAAAGGCTTTGTAGCCGCCATCGACCAGCGTTACCCTGAAACCGATCTGGTCGAGGATCAACGCCAGCGAGCCGCTGCGCTTGCCGCCGCGCCAACAATACACCAGCGGCTGCCATTCCTTCGGCTTGCCCTGAACATCCCGCTGGATATGTTCGGCGATATTTTTTGCGACCAGCGCCGCACCCAGTTTTTTTGCCTCGAACTGGCTGATCTGCTTGTAGCGCGTGCCGACGATCCTGCGTTCGTCGTCATGCAGGCTGGGCCAGTTCACCGCGCCCGGCAGATGGTCTTCGGCATATTCGCTCTCGCTCCTGGCGTCAATCACATCGGAAAACTCGGCCAATCGGTCCAATGCGTCCGCGCCTGAAATGCGCTCGATGCTCACGGGACAAGCTTTTTCAGCGCCGGCCAGACATTGGCCAGCAGTCTGGCTTGCGACTGTTCGTTGGGATGGATGCGGTCTGCCTGAAAATTGGCCGCCGCGTTTTCACCATCGGCGACGCCCTCAAGGAAAAAGGGCACCAGCGGCACTTTTTCAGCGCTCGCCACCTTCGCGAACAAGCCGGAAAACGCCGCGCCATAAGCACCGCCGTAGTTCGGCGGCACCCGCATGCCGACCAGCAGCACCTTGGCGCCCGACTTTTTGGCGGCCTGCGCCATGGCGGCCAGGTTGCGCTCGGTCATGTCCAGCGGCAGGCCGCGCAGCGCGTCGTTGCCGCCGAGCTCGATCACGACCGTGGCCGGCTTGTGCTGTGCCAGGAGGGCGGGCAATCGCGAGCGCCCGCCCGAGGTGGTGTCGCCGCTGATGCTGGCGTTGACGACCCGGACATCGCTGTGTTCGCTGGCGAGCCGCTTTTCCAGCAGCGGCACCCAGCCGGTTCCGCGTTTCAGGCCGTATTCGGCGCTCAGGGAGTCGCCGACGACCAGGATCGTGGGGGCGGCCGGCGCTTTTGCCGCTGTCCGCTCCTGCGCCCGCGGCATGCCGGGAAGGCAAAGCCAAGCCGCCGCCAGCACCGCGCCCAAGGGCTTGGCCCAGCGGCTTCGCGCCGCCAGCCCGGGCTTGCTACAGTCGGCAAAAGCGAATTTCAAGTTTTTCGATAAGGATGACATGGCTGAATCTAGGGTTCGGATGAATGGCGACGCCGTGGCGGCGTCTGAAATTGCGACCGCGGCCGCGGCTGCCGCTTCTTCTTCAATTGTTTCCGTCGAGCATGTTTTCAAGTCGGTCAGCGACTCGACCGGCACGCTCGTTATTTTGCGCGATATCGATTTCACGCTTCAGGCACGCGAAACCGCGGCCATCGTCGGCGCATCGGGCTCGGGCAAAAGCACGCTGCTGTCGATCATCGCCGGCTTGGACACGCCCACCGAGGGCACGGTCAGTCTGGCGGGGCAGGATATCTTCGCGCTCGGCGAAGACGACCGTGCGGCGCTGCGGGCGCAAAAAGTCGGTTTCGTGTTCCAGAGCTTTCAGCTCATGGGGAATCTGACGGCGCTGGAAAACGTCATGCTGCCGCTCGAACTCGCCGGTGTGCGGCAGGCGCGCGCGCTGGCGACCGACATGCTCAAGCGCGTCGGCCTGGGCGAGCGACTCGGCCACTACCCGAAAGTGCTGTCGGGCGGCGAGCAGCAGCGGGTGGCGCTGGCGCGGGCCTTTGTCGTCAAGCCGGCGGTGCTGCTGGCCGACGAGCCGACCGGCAGCCTGGACTTCGCCACCGGCGAGACCGTGATGAAGCTGATGTTCGAGCTGAACCAGGAATTGGGAACGACGCTGGTGCTGGTCACGCACGATGCGGCGATCGCGGCAAGGTGTGAGCGGCGCATTACGATCGAGGCGGGGCGGATTGTGCCTGCGGCCTGAGCGTCAAAGCATTGCACGCTACTTTTTTTGCACCGCTTGCGCATGCTTTGACGCAAAATACGCGGACCCATCACTTTAAGGAGCATCACCATGGCAAGCAAGTCGATCAAATCCACCAGCGCCGAGACGGCGAAAAAAGCGTCGGGCGTGCTGTCCAGCGACGATACCGGCAAGGCATCGAAGTCAGCCGCCGGTAGCGCCCTGTCGCAGGTGGACCCCGGAAAGACAAGTTCGAAGCAAGCCGCCTCGAAGGCGTCGCAGGTGCTGCGGGACGGCCGCACCGCCGCGGCCAGCAAGACTGTCGCCGGATCGGTCCTGGCACAGGCCGGCCCGAAGAAAGGGCGCTAAGCGCGCTTCGGGCGCCGGCAGCCCGTGACCTGAACTACAGCCGTCGATGAAAATCAAAGCCGCCGTGCTCGATGCGATGGGCGCTTCGCACCCCTACGCCAATTCGCGACCGCTGCGCATCGAGCAAATCGAGCTCGAGCCGCCCGGCCCGAACGAGGTGCTCATCAAGGTGGCGGCCGCAGGGCTGTGCCATTCCGACTTGTCGGTCATCAATGGCGACCGGCCGCGCCCGGTGCCGATGGCGCTGGGCCATGAGGCGTCGGGCATCGTCGAGGAGGTCGGCGCCGGCGTCGGCGACCTGCGGCGCGGCGACCATGTGGTCGTCGTGTTCGTTCCGAGCTGCGGCCATTGCGCGCCCTGCGCCGAGGGCCGGCCGGCGCTTTGCGAGCCGGGCGCGGCGGCGAACGGCGCCGGCACGCTGCTGTCAGGGGCGCGCCGAATCTCCCGCGCCGGGCGGCCCGTCAACCACCATCTCGGCTGCTCGGTCTTCGCCGAATACGCGACCGTCTCGCGGCACTCGCTCGTCAAGATCGACTCTGGCGTGGCGCTCGACCACGCGGCGCTGTTCGGCTGCGCGGTGCTGACCGGCGTCGGCGCGGTGGTCAATACCGCGCAGGTGCGCCTGGGTTCGTCGGTCGCCATTGTCGGCTTGGGCGGGGTGGGCTTGGCGGCGCTGCTCGGCGCCGTCGCGGCCGGCGCGCGGCAGATCATCGCCGTCGATTTGTCCGGGGACAAGCTGGCGCTGGCGCGCACGCTCGGCGCGACGCACACCGTTGATGCCGGGCAGGCCGATGCGCTGGAGCAAATTCGCGACGCGAGCTCGGGTGGCGTCGAATACGCCTTCGAGTTCGCCGGCTCGATCCGCGCGCTCGAGCTGGCCTGGCGCGTCACGCGGCGCGGCGGCACCACGGTGACCGCCGGGCTGCCGCCATCGACCGCGACGCTGCCGCTTTTGGCGGTGAGCCTGGTCGCCGAGGAGCGCACCTTGAAGGGCAGCTACATCGGCACTTGCGTCCCATCGCGCGACGTGCCGCGCTATATCACCCTCTTTCAGCAAGGCCGGCTCCCGGTGGACAAGCTGCTGACCGGCCGCCTGGCGCTGGAGGATATAAATCACGGCTTCGATCTGCTGCATGCGGGAGTCGCGATCCGGCAGGTGGTGGTGTTCTGAGAAGCCAGACATTTCGACGCACATGCCGGCGACGATAATCGCCCGATGTCCTCGCCTGCCAAAGTTCTTTTCGGTTTTCACGCCGTCGGGGTGCGCCTAAAAACCTCGCCGAAATCGGTTCTCGAGGTGTTTTTCGACGCCTCGCGCCGCGATGCCCGGATGCGCCAGTTCATCGACCGGGCGCGCGAAGCTGGCGTGCGGCTGATCGAGTCCGACGGCCTGCGGCTGGCCAGGCTGTGCGGCAGCCACGGCCACCAGGGCGTGGTGGCGCGGGTCGATGAGCTGGTGCTGCTGAAGTCGCTCGACGAAT
>CAXSGT010000123.1:0-9852 GCA_964236835.1 uncultured Polaromonas sp. | reverse complement strand
CGCCGCGCGCGCGGGCGCGGCGTATTTCCTCGATCGCCTCGCGCCCCGAGACATGGACGATCAGCAGGCTGGCCTGCGCCACTTCCGACAGCGTGATGGCGCGGTGCGTCGCTTCACGCTCGACCGCCATCGGCCGCGAATCCTCGTGAAAGCGTGGTTCGGTCTTGCCCTGGGCTTCGAGCCGTTCGGTCAGCCAGGCGATGCATTCGTAATTTTCGGCATGGATCATCGTCAGGGCGCCGGCGCGCTGGTTGACGTCGAGCACATCGAGAATCTGCCGGTCCGAGAGGCGCATGGCCTCGTAGGTCATGTAAACCTTGACCGAGGCATAGCCTTCGGCGATCAGCGCTGGCAGTTCCTCGGTCAGCACCGCCTGCGTCGGGTCCGAGACGATCAGATGAAAGCCATAGTCCACATAGGATTTGCCCGTGGCGCGCCGGTGGTAGTCCGCCACCGCCGCCCTGACCGACTGCCCGCGGTGCTGCACAGCGAACGGAATGATGGTGGTGGTGCCGCCGAATGCCGCCGACAGGCTGCCCGATTCGAAACCGTCGGCCATGATGGCGCCGCCCGAGGCCAGGCCCTGCGCGCGCGGCTGGTCCAGATGGCAATGCGCGTCGATGCCGCCGGGCAAAACCAGCTTGCCCGCGGCGTCCAGGGTGCGCAGCGCGCCGGTCAGCCCGCTGCCAAGCGCGACGATTTTTCCGTCCTTGACGCCGACATCGCTGCGGAACGTGTCACTGGCCGTGGCGACGGTGCCGCCGCGAATAAGCAAGTCGAATTCATTCATGAGAAAGCGAATGTTGCATCACGACAGCATGCCGTCGTCGCGCTGCGACCAGAACGTGGTGCGTTTTTCAACCAGTGCAAAAACGGCGTACATCGCCACACCCATGACCGACGTCACGATCAGCCCGGAAAACACCAGCGGCGTGTCGAAATTGGACGTCGCGGCCATCATCAAATAGCCTATGCCGCGCTTGGACGCCACGGTTTCGGAAATGATGGCGCCGACAAAGGCCAGCGTGACCGCCACCTTGAGCGACGCAAAAAAGTACGGCATGGAACGCGGAAAGCCTACTTTCACCAAGATGTCGCGTTTGCTGGCGCCCAGCGCCCGCAGCACGTCGAGCAACTCGGGCTCGACCGTGGCCAGACCGGTCGCAATGTTCACGGCAATCGGAAAGAACGACACCATGAACGCCGTCAGCACGGCCGGGACGGTCCCCGCGCCGAACCAGATCACAAAGACCGGCACCACGGCGACCTTGGGAACGCTGTTAAAGGCCACCAGCACCGGGTAAAGCCCGCGATAGACAAGCCGCGACGAGCCGATGCCGACGCCCAGCGCGACACCCAGAACCACCGCCAGGAAAAAACCCGCCAGCGTGGCGAGTAGCGTATAGCCGGCGTTTTCAAGAATGGGCGCAGTCCACTTAACCATCGATTGCGCAATGGCGTGCGGGCTTGGCAACAGAAAGGGCGGGATGTCGAACAATACGCACGCGCCCTCCCATAACACCAGGAGGCCAATGACAAAACACCACGGCATGGCGTTTTCCAGCGTACGCACATTCATTTTCATGGCAGGTTTTCCTCAGGTATCCGCTCGTTGCGACGTCATGGAAGCTTGCGGATAGCGGCTGCGGGCAAAAACGCGTTGCTATAGACATCGGCCGCCGTCGGCTTGCCCGGCAATTCAAACGCCTTGGACAGCATTGCGACGGACTTGTCCAGCCGCACCGCGCGCACGCCGCCCATGCCATCGGTCGCCGATTCAGGCGTTGTGATCTGGTTTTTTATCAGCCACTGCAGTTTTTCAAGTTCCAGTTTTTCATCCGTCAGCGGCGACTGCTTTTTCAGCGCGGCGATGGCCGCGGCCGGATTGGCGACGGCGTCGCGCCAGCCTTTGGCCGACGCCAGGACAAAGCCCTTGACGATGTTGGGCTTGGTTTCGAGCATCTTTTTCGACGCCACGATGCCGTTGCCGTACAGGTCCATTCCCATATCCGAGTAATACAGGAACTTGATATCCGCAGGCTTGATGCCTTGCTTGGTCAATCCGAAGTACATGGTCGAGTCGAAGCCGAGGATCGCCTGGACATCGCCTTTGAGCAGCATGGCTTCGCGCAGGCGCAAATCGCCGTATTCCCACTTCACGGCATCGGTTTTAATGCCGGCCAGGCTGGCGTACACCGGGAACAGCTTGTAGGCGCCGTCGGTCAGCGATCCGCCGATTTTCTTGCCCGCAAGGTCGGCCGGCTTATTGATTCCCGCTTTTGTAAAGCTGGCAATCGACAGCGGCGAGCGGTAATACAGCATGTAAACCGCCTTGCCTGCGCTGCCGGGGTTCTTGGCATTGAATTCGAGCAACACATTCACATCGGCGAATCCGAAGTCGTAGGCACCCCCGCCGATACGGGTCACGGCCTCGCCGGAACCGCCTGAAGGGTCCATATTGACCGCTATGCCTTCGGCGGCGTAGTAGCCCTTTTCCTGCGCCAGGAAAAACGCGGCGTTACTGCCATCGAATGGCGCGTTAAGGGAAAGCTTGACTTCCGTAAGTGCCGGCTGCGCAGCGGCGGCGCCGGAAAATCCCATGCACGTCAGGGCGGTGAATGCGGCGCCCGCGGCGACCAGAGCCCTGCGCTTCAGTCTCGAATGAAATAGTTTGGCCATGAGTCATCTCTGTCGTTAATTGCGATATTGCGATCGATACGATGCAATCGGCATGCCAGTTTGTTCGCTATCTATATAATTTATTCAGCGCAAAAATTTACTAAAATTGCGCGCAATTTATAAAACAGGAAAAAATGACAACCAGCATGGCAAAGATGGCCCGGCAAGAACCGGCCGGATCGGCGAAACAGCCGCCTTCGATGGATGAGGTGTACGGCAGCGTGATGGAAGCCATTGTCGATCAGCGGCTGCTTCCCGGCGCCCGCCTGAACGAATTGGCGATGTGCGAGGCCTTCAAAGTCTCCCGGCGCGAGATGGAGCGCGTTTTTTCGAGGCTGGCGTTTGAAAATATGGTTCGCATGGTGGCCAACCGTGGCGCATTCGTTGCCAGCCCGGACGCAAAAGAGGCGCGCGCCATTTTTGCGGCGCGCAAAACCATAGAGGCCGGTGTCGTGGAACTGGCTGCTGCAAGAGCGTCGGGGGCGGACTTCAAGATGCTGGCAAAAAATATCTCCGATGAGGAAACCCATCGCCGTGCCGGCCGAATGCGCGACGCGGTCAGGCTTTCCGGCCAGTTTCATCTGCTTCTGGCCGACATCGCGGACAACGCTATTTTGGCCGACCAGGTCCGGCAGCTGGTTGCACGCACGTCGCTGGTGACCAGCCTGTATGACAATGCCAGCGAAATGGGATGCTGGCACGACGACCACCACAAACTTATCGAGCTGTTGCGGGCGCATCAAACCAAACGCGCAGCCGAATTGATGCGCAGGCACCTAGACGACCTGGAAGAAAGCCTGGACCTAGGCCGAAAAGTCAGCAGCAAAACCAATTTGCGCGCAATTTTTGGCCTTGAGAGCCTTGACGCCGATGTGCCTGGCACCCCATAAGCGTTCCGTTGAGACGCACCGAAACACGGATTTCTTCCCTTTTCTGGTGCAGTGCAAACCCTGGTGCTGCCCTTACCCTGACAGCAACCGGTACCCCACGGCGGTTTCGGTCAACAAATGTTTCGGCTGCGTGGGATCGACTTCGAGCTTTTGCCGCAGGTGCCCCATGTAAATGCGCAAATAGTGGCTCTGGCCGGCGTGCGACGGCCCCCACACTTCGCGCAGCAGCTGCCGGTGCGTCAGGACGCGGCCGGCGTTGGCCAGCAGCACGCCCAGCAGCCGGTATTCGATCGGCGTCAGGTGCACCTCGGCGCCGCGCCGCCGCACCACCCTGGCCTGGCGGTCGACTTCGACTTCGCCGAAACGCGCCACCGGATCGCTCTCTTCAGCCGCCATGTCATTGCCGTTGGTGGCGCGGGGGCGGCGCAGGTTGGCGCGAACCCGCGCCAGCAATTCGCCGACGCCAAAGGGCTTGGTCAGATAGTCGTCGGCGCCGGCGTCGAGCGCGGCAATTTTGTCGGCCTCGTCGGCGCGCGCCGACAGCACGATGATCGGCACGGCCGACCAGCTTCGCACATCGCGAATCAACTCGAGCCCGTCGCCGTCGGGCAGGCCCAGGTCGAGCACCAGCAGATCGGGTTTGCGGGTGCCGGCTTCGGTCAGCCCTTTTTTCGCCGTGTCGGCCTCATGCACCTGCCAGCCCTCGGCTTCGAGCGCGCTGCGAACGAAGCGGCGGATTTGCGGCTCGTCTTCGATGACGACAACGACGGGGTGTGGCATGCCCGCAGTTTAGGGGGGTTCGGGCGGCGGCGGCCGCCGCGGCAGCGTGACGCGAAACTCCGCGCCGCCGTCCGGCGCGTCGCCGGCCTGGATGTCGCCGCCGTGCGCATCGACGACCGACTTGCAGATCGCCAGCCCGAGCCCGACGCCCGGCGTTGCCGATTCAGCCTCGCCGCGGGTGAATTTGTCGAACAGTTCGGCCTCGCGCCCCTTGAGCGCCGGCGGCAGGCCGGGTCCGTGGTCGCGCACCGTCAGCAGCAAGGCGTCGGGCGTGGCCTGGGCGCTGACGACGATCGGCGGCGCACCGTATTTGGCGGCGTTTTCCAGCAGGTTGACGAGCACGCGCTCAAGCAGCGCCGCGTCGAACTCGACCAGCGGCAAATCGGCGGGCACGTCGGTTCGCACTTCGAGCCCGGCCAGCGAATGCCGCGCCGCGCGAATCGCCGAGCCCACCACCTCCTGCGCCGACTGCCAGTCGCGGCGCAGGTTCACGCCGCCGTTTTGCAGCCGCGCCATATCGAGCAGATTCGTCACCAGCGCGCTCAGCTGGCGCGCCTGCTGGGCCATGGCCGCCGCAGTTTCCGCCAGCGGGCCGGGCAAGGGCGGCGACGCGTGCTGCAACGACTCGGCCAGGCCGATCAGCGCGGTCAGCGGGGTGCGGACATCGTGCGAGATCGCCGCCAGCAAGGTGTTGCGCAGCCGCTCCGACTCCATCTGCACGACCGCCTGCTGGGCGATCTCGACATAATGCACGCGCTCCAGCGCAATCGCGATTTGCCGCGCCAGCGTGTCGATTTGCCGCAGCTGCTCGGGAATCAAAAGCCAGCGCGGCTGCGCCGGCTTGAGCGCCAGCACGCCGCGCAGCCGCATCGGCGCCTTCAGCGGCACGTAATGCCAGGTCTGCGCCGACAAAGTCGAAGTCGCCAGGCCCGCCGGCTGGCCGTTGCGAAACGCCCAGTCGGCGACGCTGGCGTCGAAGCCGGCCGGCGCGTTCACGGGCAGCGCCAAGCGGTCGCTGGCGTCGGTGATCAGCACCAGCGCGTCGCCGCCGAAATTGCGCCGTACGGCGGCCTCACCCAATTCGGCGACCTGAGCGCTCGAAAGCGCCGCCGACAGCTCGCGCGTCAGCTCGAACAGCGACAGCGCCCGGCGCTCGCGGCTCGACGCGGTCCGCGCCTGAAAACGCAGCCCCGCCGTGAGCTGCCCGGTCAGCAAACCGACCGCCAGCATGACGATAAATGTCATCAAGTACTGCGCATCGCCGATGGCGAAGGAAAAGCGCGGCGGAACGAAGAAGTAGTCGAACGCGACCACGTTCAGGAACGCCGCGAGCGCTGACGGGCCGCGGCCGAATTTAAGCGCGACCAGCACCGTGCCGAGCAAAAACAGCATGACGATATTGGCCAGATCGAAAAACCGCACCAGCGGCAGCGCCAGCAAGGTGATGAGGATGCTCGACGCGACCGCCCAGGCGTAACGCGGCAAGCCGCTTTGCCAGGCCGTGGCGCCGCCCTCGTTCGCTGGGCGCGGCGCCGCGCGGCTCAGCTGGCGCACGCTGTCGGCGTGGCCGACCTCGATGATGTCCAGCGTCGGCGCCAGCATGGCCAGGCGCCGCGTCATCGTGCGGCTGCTCCACAGCGCCGACCAGCCGGGCAGTTGCGGGCGCCCCACGACCAGCGTGGCGCAGTTCAGCAATTGCGCCTGCCGCACCAGCGCGCCGGCGGCGTCGCTGTCCGCCAGGACCGCCGTTTGCGCGCCGAGTTCTTCGGCGAGCTTGAGCACCGCCAGAATGCGGTCGCGCTCGGCGACGGCAAGCCGCGCCAGGCGCGGCGTTTCCACATAAGCCGCATGCCAGCGCACATTGAGCTGGCCGGCAAGCCGCGCGGCCGTGCGCACGGTCTGCTCGGCGCCCTCGCGCGCGCCGATGCAGACCAGAATCGCGCCTTCGGTGTTCCACACCGGCGCGATCGACTTTTCGACGCGGTAGCTGCGCACGTCGTCCTCGACATGCTCGGCGGTGCGCCGCAGCGCGATCTCGCGCAGCGCGATCAGGTTGCCCTTGCGGAAAAAGTTTTGCGCGGCGCGCTCGGCCTGCTGCGGCAGGTACACCTTGCCGGCCTTCAGGCGCGCCGTCAGCTCGTCGGGCGTGACATCGACCAAAATGATTTCGTCGGCATCGTCGAGCACCGTGTCGGGCACGGTCTCGTGCACGCGAACGCCGGTGATGGCGCCGATCGTGCCGTTCAGGCTTTCCAGATGCTGGACATTGAGCGCCGACCAGACATCGATGCCCGCGCCGAGCAATTCCTCGACATCCTGCCAGCGCTTCGGGTGGCGCGAGCCTTCGACGTTGCTGTGGGCGAGTTCATCGACCAGCAGCACCGCCGGCCGGCGCTCGAGCGCGCCGTCGAGATCGAACTCCTTGAGCGTGCGCCCCCGATACGGAACCTCGCGCAGCGGCAGGGCGGCGAGCCCAACAAGCAGTTCGGCGGTCTCGCTCCGGCCATGGGTTTCAATCACCCCCACCAGCACATCGCGGCCGGCCTTGTGCTCGCGCTGCGCGGCGCTGAGCATGGCGTAGGTCTTGCCCACCCCGGCGCTGGCGCCAAAATAAATCCGCAACCTGCCCCGGCTCGTACGGTCTTCGGCGCCGCGCAGCTGCTCGAGCAGCTGGTCGGGGTCGGGGCGGATATCGGGGTTTTGGGCCAAGGCGCTTTCTTTCGACGGTTGCACGCGGGAGCGCCTACTAGGCCATCAGCGGCTAGATCGGCCGCAGCGGCTCAGAAACCATGCGTCATGCCGTTTGCCGCCATATGCTGGCGCCACGAATGGAGCGCGCCGACCTCGCCGCTCGGCACTGCCGACATCACGGTGTGCATCACGTCCTGCACGCGCTCGGCGGGCATTTGGATCTCGAGCATCACCGTGCGGTCCCGAAGGTGCGGCACACAGCGCAGGATACCGGTATTCGGGCAGCCGGCCATCAGCCGGCGCATATGAAAAGCCTCGCAGCTCGGCACCGTCACATCGAGCACCACAAGCTTGGCGGGCGGCAAGCCCGCTGCCGGTTCACGGCTGGGACTGAGTGCGTTGAACGAATCGCGATAAGCGGCGTAAGCCATGATTTCCTTGAATGGCGGTTTGTGTAAACCGGAAAGTCAATTGTGGCTGCGCTGTTGTAAAAACAGGCTTTAAAGCGGCCGGCGGCGTATCAAAAAACAGTAAATGCGCTGGCAGTCAGCGCAGCGCGTCCAGCGCCAGGTTGAGTTTGAGCGCATTCACCTGCGGCTCGCCCAAAAACCCGAACAGCGGCTTTTCCGTTTGCGCCTCGACCAGCGCCCGGACCTTATCGAGCGCCAGGCCACGCGCTTTGGCAACGCGCGCACTCTGGTAGCGCGCCGCCGCCGGGCTGATGTGCGGATCCAGGCCGCTTGCCGACGCCGTGACCAGGTCAACCGGCACCGGCGCCGTGTTGCCGGGGTCGGCGGCGCGCAGCGCTTCGACCCGGCCCTTGACCGCATCGGTTAGCGCCGGATTGAGCGGCCCCTGGTTCGAGCCGCTCGAAGCCGCGGCGTTGTACGCCATCGGGCTGGTGGCCGATGGGCGGCCCCAGAAATGTTTCGGGTCGCTGAAGTTCTGGCCGATCAGCGCCGAGCCGACAGCCTTGCCGCCCTGCATCACCAAACTGCCGGCGGCCTGCTCGGGGAAAAGCGCCTTTGCCGCGCCGGTGACCGCCAGCGGGTAGGCCACGCCGACGAGCAGCGTCAGCAGCAAAAATACCACCAGCATGGGGCGAAGAATGTTTTTCATGAAAAGCTTTCCTGTGGTTGCGGCGGGATTCAGGCAAGGTGCAAGGCGACGAGCAGCACGTCGATCGCCTTGATGCCGATAAAAGGAACGACCAGGCCGCCCAGGCCGTAGATCAACAGATTGCGGCGCAGCAGCGCGGCGGCGCCGACGGCGCGGTATTTCACGCCCTTGAGCGCCAGCGGAATCAAAAACATGATGATCAGCGCGTTGAAAATCACCGCCGACAAAATCGCTGACGAAGGACTGCCCAGCCGCATGACGTTCAGCGCCGCGAGCTGCGGATAGGTGGCGACGAAAATCGCCGGAATGATGGCGAAGTACTTGGCGACGTCGTTGGCGATCGAGAACGTCGTGAGCGAGCCGCGCGTCATGAGCAGCGCCTTGCCGGTCTCGACGATCTCCAGCAGCTTGGTCGGATTCGAGTCCAGATCGACCATGTTGCCGGCCTCCTTGGCGGCCTGCGTGCCGCTGTTCATGGCAACCGCCACGTCGGCCTGCGCCAGCGCCGGCGCGTCGTTGGTGCCGTCGCCGGTCATCGCCACCAGGCGGCCTTCGGCCTGGTACTGGCGGATCAGCTTGAGCTTGTCTTCCGGCGTCGCCTCGGCCAGAAAGTCATCGACGCCGGCCTCGGCCGCGATCGCCGCTGCGGTCAGCTTGTTGTCGCCAGTAATCATCACGGTCTTGATGCCCATGCGGCGCAGCTCGGCAAAGCGCTCGGTGATGCCGGCTTTCACGATGTCCTTGAGCTCGACGATTCCCAGCACCTGCTTGCCGTCGGCGACGGCCAGCGGCGTGCTGCCGCGGCGCGCCACCTCGTCGGACGCGCGGATGACCTCGGCCGCGACGCTGCCGCCGAGCGCTTCGACGTGCCTGCGAATCGCATCGACCGCGCCCTTGCGCAGCTGGCGCACGCCGCCGTCGGGCTTTTTCACGTCCATGCCGCTCATGCGGGTTTGCGCCGTGAAGGGAACGTCGATCGTCGCGCCGACCAGCGCCTGACCAGCGCCCAGCTTTTGCGCCAGCGCGACGATGCTGCGGCCCTCGGGCGTTTCATCGGTCATCGACGCCTGCATGGCGCAGGCGGCAAGCTGCGTTTCCGACACGCCGGGCGCCGGCAGAAAGCTCGACGCCTGGCGGTTGCCGTGGGTGATGGTGCCGGTCTTGTCGAGCAGTAGTACATCGACGTCGCCGGCGGCTTCGACCGCGCGGCCCGAGGTGGCGATGACATTGGCCTGCAGCATGCGGCTCATGCCGGCGACGCCCACCGCCGACAGCAGCCCGCCGATCGTCGTCGGGATCAGGCAGACCAGCAGCGCGATCAGCGCCGTGATGCTGACGACCGCGCCGGACTTGGCCGTCTCGACGCTGAAGATTGAAAACGGCAGCAGCGTGACCGTGACGATCAGGAACACGATCGTCAGCGCCACCAGCAGGATTGTCAGCGCGATTTCATTCGGCGTTTTGGCGCGCTTGGCGCCCTCGACCATGCTGATCATCCGGTCCAGAAACGATTCGCCCGGATTGACGCTGATGCGCAGCACCAGCCAGTCGGACAGCACGCGCGTGCCGCCGGTCACCGCCGAGAAGTCGCCGCCGGACTCGCGCACCACCGGCGCCGATTCGCCTGTGATGGCGCTCTCATCGACCGACGCGACGCCTTCGATGACCTCGCCGTCGAGCGCGATCATGTCGC
>CAXSGT010000122.1:0-9893 GCA_964236835.1 uncultured Polaromonas sp. | reverse complement strand
CGGCGGCGGCGACACCGGCAGCGACTGCGTCGGCACCAGCAACCGCCACGGCGCCGCCAGCGTCACGCAGTTCGAGCTGATGCCGCAGCCGCCCGAAGAGGAAAACCGGCCGCTGACCTGGCCGTACTGGCCGATCAAGCTGCGCACCAGTTCCAGCCACGAAGAGGGCTGCGAGCGCGAGTTCGCGATCTCGACCAAGGCGCTGATGGGCGAAAAAGGAAAGGTCACCGGGCTGACCACCGTCCGCGTCGAATGGCAAGGCGGCAAGCTGGTCGAAGTGCCCGGCTCCGAGACCACGCTGGAAGCCGACCTGGTGCTGCTGGCGATGGGTTTTGTCTCGCCCGTCGCGTCGGTGCTCGACGCGTTCGGCGTCGAAAAGGACAACCGCGGCAACGCCAAAGCCGGCACCGACTTCATCGGCGGCTATGCGACGAATGTGCCGAAAGTGTTTGCCGCCGGCGACATCCGGCGCGGCCAGAGCCTGGTCGTCTGGGCGATCCGGGAGGGAAGGCAGGCGGCGCGCGCGGTCGACGAGTTCCTTATGGGCTCCAGCGACTTGCCGCGCTAGCTAGCGCAATCCCTTATGATTCAAAAGCCGGAACGTCAGGCTTTTTGTTTTTTTATGGCCTTATCTGTGATCGATTCCCTGGTCGAACTACGTCACCTCACCTTCGGTTACGGCGAGCGCGTCATTCTGGACGACATTTCGCTGTCGGTTCCCCGGGGCAAGGTCACGGCCCTGCTGGGTGCCTCGGGTGGCGGCAAGACGACGGTCCTGCGCCTGATCGGCGGGCAGAACAAGGCGCAATCGGGCGAGTTGCTGTTCGACGGCCGGGACGTGACGCCCATGAACCAGGCGCAGATTTACGCAGCCCGGCGCCGCATGGGCATGCTGTTCCAGTTCGGCGCGCTGTTTGCCGACTTGAGCGTGTTCGAGAACGTGGCCTTTCCGCTGCGCGAGCACACCGAGCTGCCCGAAGCCCTGCTGCGCGACATCGTGCTGATGAAGCTCAACGCGGTGGGCCTGCGCGGTGCGCGCGAGCTGATGCCGAGTGAACTCTCGGGCGGCATGGCGCGGCGCGTTGCGCTGGCGCGCGCCATCGCGCTGGACCCGGAACTAGTGATGTATGACGAACCGTTTTCGGGACTCGATCCGATTTCGCTGGGAACGGCGGCGCGCCTGATTCGCCACTTCAACGACAGCATGGGACTGACGAGTATTTTGGTCTCGCACGAGCTGGAGCAGACATTTGCCCTTGCCGACCATGTGATCATTCTGGCCAATGGCAAGGTCGCCATTCAGGGTACGCCCGACGAGGTGCGAAAAAGCACCGACCCGCTGGTGTACCAGTATGTGAACGCCTTGCCCGACGGCCCGGTCCGTTTCGACTATCCCGGCGTCACGGTCGAGCAGGACTTTGCGCCTGTCGCGGCGACCTCCCGGCCGCTGAAAGCCGGAGCGTCCTCATGAGCTGGTACAAGCCCGCCGACGTGGGTTTCGCGACCCGCGGCTGGCTGGCCAACCTGGGCAATGCCGCCCGGTTGTTTGTTCGGCTCCTGGCGACCCTGGCATCGAGCCTGAAGCGCTTTGGCCTGGTGCGCGACCAGATTTATTTTCTCGGCAATTTGTCGCTGGCCATCATCGCCATCTCGGGCCTGTTTGTCGGATTTGTGTTCGGCTTGCAGGGCTACTACACCTTGCTGCGCTTTGGCTCGACCGAGGCGCTGGGCCAGCTGGTCACATTTACTTTGGTGCGCGAACTCGGCCCGGTGGTGACGGCGCTGCTGTTTGCCGGCCGCGCCGGCACGTCGCTCACGGCCGAGATCGGCCTGATGCGGGCGGGCGAGCAAATCAGCGTCATGGAAATGATGGCGGTCGATCCGGTGCGGCGCATCCTGGCGCCGCGTTTCTGGGCCGGCGTGATCGCCATGCCGCTGCTGGCCGCCGTGTTCAGCGCCATGGGCGTGATCGGCGGCTGGGTGGTCGGCGTGCTGATGATCGGCATCGACGCCGGTTCGTTCTGGAGCCAGATCCAGGGCAGCGTCGACGTCTGGCGCGACGTCGGCAACGGCATCATCAAAAGCATTGTGTTCGGTTTCACCGTGACCTTCGTCGCGCTGCTGCAGGGTTTCGAGGCGCAGCCCACGCCCGAAGGGGTTGCAAGCGCGACGACCCGCACGGTGGTCATGGCCTCGCTGGCCGTTCTGGGCCTCGACTTCATCCTGACCGCGATGATGTTTACGACTTGATTGCCCGGGAAGTCTCCAGGCAAACAGCATCCTACTGTTTAGAAAGAAGAAGTTAAATGCAACGCTCGAAGATAGATGTCTGGGTTGGGCTGTTCGTTTTGATCGGCGCCGTCGCCATCCTGTTCCTGGCGCTGCAGGCGGCCAACCTGCTAAAACTCAATTTCCAGTCGACTTACCAGATCAGCGCCGAGTTCGACAATATCGGCGGACTCAAGACCAAGGCCGCCGTGCGCAGCGGCGGCGTGGTGGTGGGGCGTGTCGAGCAAGTCACCTTCAACGACAAGACTTTCCAGGCGCGTGTCCTGCTGGACATGCAAAGCCGTTATTCTTTCCCAAAGGACAGTTCGCTGAAAATTCTCACCAGCGGTTTGCTCGGCGAGCAATATATCGGCATACAGGCGGGCGGCGCCGATGAAAATCTGGTCGCGGGCGATGTCATCAGGCAGACCCAGTCCGCCGTGGTGCTGGAAAATCTGATCGGGCAATTTTTGTTCAGCAAGACCGCCGAAGAAAGTTCAGGCTCGGGCACGAACGCACCCGTATTGCCCCCCGCAACCGGAAATAAAGAGAAAAAATGACCCAATCGATTACTCTAAAACAGGCTTGTGCAGCTACCGCGGCCGCCTTGGCTGTAAGTCTGCTGCAAGGCTGCGCCAGTGGGCCGCAGGCCAATCCGGCCGATCCGCTGGAGCCTTTCAACCGCGGCGTCTTCGGCTTCAACGAAGGGCTCGACCGCACCGTGCTCAAGCCCGTGGCGACCGCGTACCGCGACACCCTGCCGGCGCCGGTGCGCACCAGCGTCGGCAACTTTTTTGGAAATATTTCCGATGCCTGGTCGTTCGTCAACAACTTGCTGCAGGGTCAGCCGGCGCAAGCCAAAGACAGCTTTTTCCGTTTCACGACCAATACCTTTTTGGGCGTGGGCGGTGTTTTCGATGTCGCCGGCAACAAGCTGAACATCCCCAAGCACCGGGAGGATTTTGGCCAGACGCTTGGCGTCTGGGGGTTGGATGCGGGTCCCTATTTGGTGCTGCCGGTGCTGGGTTCGTCCAGCGTGCGCGACACGGCGGGGCTGGTGGTCGATTGGCAGGGCAACCTGGTGGGGCGGATGGGCTATGTGCCTGGACGCAATTCCCTGACCGGCCTGAACCTGATCGACACCCGCGCCAGCCTGCTCGAAGCCGGCAATGTGCTCGACCAGGCCGCGCTCGACAAGTACGCCTTCGCGCGCGACTTCTACCTGCAGCGGCGCCGCAGCCTGATAGGCAAGGACGACGCCGCAAAACGCGCCGAGCCCGAAGAGCGCTTCGACCTGCCGGAAGCAGGCCCGTCAAGCGGCGTGCCCGTCGCACCTGCGTCGGGCACCCGGTAAAAAAGCCCTTGTCACAAGCTTTACGAAACCGCCGTACATCTTCATCGGCAACGCCGAGACCGACCCGCAACATTATTCATATTGGCTCCGAAAGAAAAACCATGAACCGTAGAACCCTTGGCCGTTTGCTGGCCGCCACCCTTGGCCTGGCGCTGGCCGCGTCTGTCTCTTTCGTCCACGCCGCCGACGAAGCGCCGGACGCGCTGATCAAGCGGGTTTCCAGCGAGGTGCTCGACGCCATCAGGTCCGACAAGGCCATTCAATCGGGCGAGATGAACCGGGTGCTGGCGCTGGTGGACACCAAGGTCATGCCGAATGTCAATTTCACTCGCATGACGGCGTCGGCCGTCGGCCGCAGCTGGCGCCAGGCCACGCCCGAGCAGAAAACCCGTTTGCAGCAGGAGTTCAAGGCCCTTTTGATACGCACCTACTCCGGCGCGCTGTCGCAGGTCAACGACCAGAGGCTCAACGTCAAACCCTTGCGCGCATCGCCCACCGACACCGAAGTGACCGTGCGCACCGAGGTTCTTGGCCATGGCGACCCGGTTCAACTCGACTACCGCATGGAAAAAATGCCGACCGGCTGGAAAATTTATGACCTCAATGTGCTGGGTGTCTGGCTGGTGGAAACCTACCGCACCCAGTTCGCGCAAGAAATCACCGCCAACGGCATCGATGGATTGATCGCGTCGATGGCGCAGCGCAACAAGGCCAATGCGGGAAGCGCCAAGTCGTAAGCGCGATCCGACATGCCGAAACTTCCCGCTGTCCTGACCCATGCCGTGGCAGCCAAATTTTTCCAGCTGATGGGCGAGGAAGAATCGTCCGCGCCAACCGACATGGTCGTCGATGCCAGCGCTTTGCGGCAATTCGACTCGTCGGCGCTTGCGGTTTTGCTCGAATACCGCCGCCAGGCGCTGGCGGCGGGCAAAGCTTTTTCGGTGCGGGATGCGCCGGAGCGGCTGCTTCAGCTCGCAGGCGTCTATGGCGTTGCAGCCTTGATTCCGGCTGCACCCTAAAATAGCCGGCTCATGCCAGCTATTTCTTTTCAATCCGTCTCAAAAACCTATCCTCCCGCGCGAAATCAGTCAGGCTCCGGCCTGAAGGCGCTCGACGATGTCACCTTCGACATCCAGCCCGGCGAATTCTTCGGCTTGCTCGGCCCCAACGGCGCTGGCAAAACCACGCTCATCAGCATTCTGGCCGGCCTGTCGCGCGCCAGCAGCGGGCGTGTGCTGGTGTATGGCAGCGACGTGCTGGCAGACTACGCCGCCGCCCGGCGCAAGCTCGGCGTCGTGCCGCAGGAGCTGGTATTCGATCCTTTTTTCACCGTGCGCGAAGCGCTGCGCATCCAGTCGGGCTATTTCGGCATCAAGCGCAACGACGAATGGATCGACGAGCTGCTCGCCAACCTCGGACTGGCCGACAAGGCCAACGCCAACATGCGCCAGCTCTCGGGCGGCATGAAGCGCCGGATGCTGGTGGCGCAGGCGCTGGTGCACCAGCCCCAGGTGATCGTGCTCGACGAGCCGACGGCCGGCGTCGATGTCGAGCTGCGCCAGACGCTGTGGCAGTTCATCGCCAAGCTCAACAAGCAGGGCAGCACGGTGCTCTTGACGACGCACTACCTGGAAGAAGCCGAAGCGCTGTGCAGCCGCATCGCCATGCTCAAGCAGGGCAGGGTGGTGGCGCTGGCGCAGACGTCGGAGCTGCTCAAGGCCGCATCGAGCAATGTGCTGCGCTTTAAAATTGATAGCGAACTTCCGTTGCATCTCATGCGCCAGGCGCGTATTACAGGCCGAATCGTGCAGTTTCCGGCGCACGACGCGCGTGAAATCGAGCATTACCTGGCGGCGGTTCGCGAAGCCGGCCTGGTTGCCGAAGACATTGAAATTCGCAAGGCCGATTTGGAAGACGTGTTTTTGGAAGTTATGAACGAAAAGCCGGGGGTTGCGGCATGACTGGCTGGCAAACCTTATTCTACAAAGAGGTTTTGCGCTTCTGGAAAGTCGGTTTTCAGACCGTCGGCGCACCGGTGCTGACGGCCGTGCTCTACATGCTGATTTTCGGCCATGTGCTGCAGGGGCAGGCGCTGGTGTACGGCAAGGTGAGCTACACCGCGTTCCTGGTGCCCGGCCTCGTCATGATGAGCGTGCTGCAAAACTCGTTCGCCAACAGCTCGTCGTCGCTGATCCAGAGCAAGATCATGGGCAGCCTGGTGTTCATCCTGCTCACGCCGCTGTCGCACTGGCACTGGTTTTTCGCCTATGTCGGCTCGTCGGTCGCGCGCGGCCTGCTGGTCGGCGCCGGCGTCTTTGTCGTGACGGTGTTTTTCGGCCAGCCCGGCTTCGTCGCGCCGCTATGGATCGTGGTCTTCGCCATCCTTGGCTCGGCGATGCTCGGCGCGCTGGGTGTGATCGCCGGCCTGTGGGCCGAAAAGTTCGACCAGATGGCGACTTTCCAGAATTTCGCGATCATGCCGATGACGTTTCTGAGCGGCGTTTTCTACTCGATCCATTCGCTGCCGCCTTTCTGGCAAAAAGTCAGCCACCTGAATCCGTTTTTCTACATGATCGACGGCTTTCGCTACGGCTTTTTCGGCGTCAGCGATGTGTCGCCCTGGCTTAGCCTGGGCCTGGTGCTGACGGCGTTTCTCGTCGTCAGCGCGGTCGCTGTCAACATGCTGCGCACCGGCTACAAGATCAGGCACTGAATATGGCCTCCACGCTTGTCGCTTCGCGTACTGCGCTGCCCCCCGAGGGGGCCGCTGCGCCTGCGGTCCGGCAAAGCCGGCCCCGCGGCCCCTGCTGGTGTGGAGGGGCTGCCTCTACGCTTGCAATATTTCAAAGATATTTATGAACCGTGAAGAGCTTCAGTCCCTTATCGCCGCTGGCTTGCCTTGCGAGCATCTTGACCTCATCGGCGACGGCCGGCACTGGTACGCGACCATTGTTTCCAGCGCCTTTGCAGGCCAGCGCCTGATCCAGCGGCACCAGCGGGTCTATGCCACGCTCGGGGGCAGGTTGCAGACCGACGAGGTGCATGCGCTGTCGATGAAAACTTTCACGCCCGCCGAGTGGGCCGCCAGCGGCGAAAAAACCTGATCGATGGACAAGCTGCTTATCAAGGGCGGCCGCTCGCTGGCCGGCTCGGTCGAAATCTCGGGCGCGAAGAACGCCGCGCTGCCTGAGCTGTGCGCGGCTTTGCTGACCGCCGATACCGTCACGCTGCGCAACGTTCCGGGCTTGCAGGACGTGGCGACGATGCTCAAGCTGATCCGCAACATGGGCGTATCGGCTGAGCGCAGCGCCGATGTTCTCGGCGAAGTGACCCTCAACGCCGGCTCGCTGACCTCGCCTGAGGCGCCTTACGAGCTGGTT
Organism: uncultured Polaromonas sp.; assembly: GCA_964236835.1. Classification (GTDB taxonomy): domain Bacteria; phylum Pseudomonadota; class Gammaproteobacteria; order Burkholderiales; family Burkholderiaceae_C; genus Polaromonas. The sequence goes on along the minus strand of CAXSGT010000122.1, from coordinate 2,891 downwards.
AAAACCATGCGCGCCTCGGTGCTGGCGCTCGGGCCGCTGCTGGCGCGCTTCGGCGAGGCGCGGGTGTCGCTGCCCGGCGGCTGCGCCATCGGCTCGAGGCCGGTCGATCAGCACATCAAGGGCTTGCAGGCGATGGGCGCCGACATCACCGTCGAGCACGGCTATATGCTGGCCCGCTTGCCGGCGGGGCAAACGCGGCTCAGGGGCGCGGCCATCACGACCGACATGGTCACGGTCACCGGCACCGAGAATTTCCTGATGGCCGCCACGCTCGCCGAAGGCGACACCATTCTCGAAAACGCCGCGCAGGAGCCCGAGATCGGCGACCTAGCCGAGATGCTCATTAGGATGGGCGCGAAAATCGAAGGCCACGGCACGCGCCGCATCCGCATCCAGGGTGTTGAAAAACTGCACGGCTGCGTTCACCAGGTAGTCGCCGATCGCATCGAAACCGGCACCTTCCTGTGCGCCGTCGCGGCTGCCGGCGGCGACGTGGTGCTGACGAACGGCCGCGCCGACCATCTTGAAGCCGTGATCGAAAAACTGCGCGAAGCGGGCGCGGTGGTGACAGCGGGCGAGGGTTTCATCCGCATCCGGTCGCAGGGCCGGCTAAAGGCGCAGTCGTTTCGCACGACCGAGTACCCGGGTTTTCCGACCGACATGCAGGCGCAGCTGATGGCGCTGAATGCGATTTCGCAAGGCGCCAGCACAGTAACCGAAACGATTTTCGAGAACCGCTTCATGCACGTCAACGAGATGGCGCGGCTCGGCGCGAAGATTCAGATCGAAGGCCGGGTCGCGGTTATCGAAGGCGTTGAAAGGCTCTCGGGCGCCACCGTGATGGCGACCGACCTGCGGGCGTCGGCCAGCCTGGTGATCGCCGGCCTGGTCGCCGACGGCGAAACGCTGGTCGAACGCATCTACCACCTCGACCGGGGCTACGACCGCATGGAAGAGAAGTTGCGCAGCATCGGCGCCGACATCGAAAGGGTGAAAGCATGATCACGCTCGCCCTCTCGAAAGGCCGGATCTTCGAAGACATCCTGCCGCTGCTCAAAAGCGCTGGCGTCGAAGTCTTCGACGACCCGGAAAAGTCGCGCAAGCTGATCCTTTCCACCAACCATCCCGGCCTGCGCGTCGTGCTGGTTCGCGCCACCGACGTGCCGACCTATGTGCGGTACGGCGGCGCCGGCCTGCGCGTCGTCGGCAAGGACACGCTGCTCGAATCAGGCAGCCAGGGCCTGTATCAGCCGCTGGACCTGCAAATCGCCAAGTGCCGCATCAGCGTCGCGGTGCGCCAGGGTTTCGACTATGCCGCGGCGGTCAGGCAGGGATCGCGCCTGAAGGTGGCGACGAAATACGTCGCGATCGCGCGCGAGTTTTTCGCCGCCAAGGGCGTTCATGTCGATCTGATCAAGCTCTACGGCAGCATGGAGCTCGCCCCGCTGACGGGTCTTGCCGACGCGATCGTCGATCTGGTTTCGACCGGCGGCACGCTCAAGGCGAACCATCTGGTCGAGGTCGAGCACATCATGGACATCAGCTCGCACCTGGTCGTGAACCAGACCGCGCTCAAGCTGAACCAGGCGCCGATTCGCGAGTTGATCGATGCGCTGGCGGCGGCCCTTGCCAAACCCGAAATCATTCAGACGCTATGAAGTTAATAGCTGCTCCCGCCCGACTGTCAAGCGCTGACAGTGATTTCGACGCTCAATTCAAGGCGCGACTGCACTGGTCGGCCGAAACCGACGACGACATCGAGCGGCGCGTCGCCGGCATCCTGGCCGACGTGCGGCTGCGCGGCGACGCGGCGGTGCTCGACTACAGCGCGCGCTTCGACGGCCTAAAGGCCGCGTCGGTGGGCGGGCTCGAACTCACGCAGGCCGAACTCAAGGCCGCGTTCGAGGCGATTCCCGCCGCCCAGCAGGGCGCGCTGCAAGCCGCAGCCCGGCGCGTGCGCGCGTACCACGAGGCGCAGAAAAAGGCCAGCGGCGAAAGCTGGAGCTACCGCGACGACGACGGCACGCTGCTCGGCCAGAAGGTCACGCCGCTCGACCGCGTCGGCATTTACGTTCCGGGCGGCAAGGCGGCGTATCCGTCGTCGGTGCTGATGAACGCGATTCCCGCGCATGTGGCGGGCGTGGCCGAAATCATCATGGTCGTCCCCACTCCCCGGGGCGAGAAAAACGCCCTGGTGCTGGCCGCCGCTTACGTGGCCGGCGTGACGCGCGCCTTCACGATTGGCGGCGCGCAGGCGATTGCCGCGCTGGCGTACGGCACGGCCACCGTGCCGAGGGTCGACAAGATCACCGGTCCCGGCAACGCCTATGTAGCGAGTGCCAAGAAGCGCGTGTTCGGCGCGGTCGGCATCGACATGATCGCCGGGCCGTCCGAAATCCTGGTGCTCGCCGACGGCACGACGCCCGCCGACTGGGTCGCGATGGATCTGTTCAGCCAGGCCGAGCATGACGAACTGGCGCAAAGCATTCTGCTGTGTCCCGACGCGGCCTATATCGACGCTGTGCAGCAAGCGATGAACCGCCTGCTGCCGGCGATGCCGCGCGCCGCCATCATCGCCAGGTCGCTTGCCGACCGGGGCGCGCTGATCCACACCAGAAGCATGGAGGAGGCGTGCAGTCTAGCCAACCGCATCGCGCCCGAACACCTCGAAGTTTCCAGCCGCGACCCGCACCGCTGGGAGCCGCTGCTCAGGCACGCCGGCGCGATTTTCCTGGGCGCCTGGACCAGCGAAAGCCTGGGCGACTACTGTGCCGGCCCGAACCATGTGCTGCCGACCAGTGGCACGGCGCGCTTTTCGAGCCCGCTCGGGGTCTATGACTTCCAGAAGCGCTCCAGCCTGATCGAGGTCAGCGAAGCCGGCGCGCAGGTGC
>CAXSGT010000121.1:5058-9902 GCA_964236835.1 uncultured Polaromonas sp. | reverse complement strand
TGCCAGGTGCGCACCGAAAATGGCGGCAAGCCGGCTTCTTCGAATGAGGGCACGTTGGGCACCGTCGGATTTCGCTTGTTCCCGGGCACCAAAATGGCCTTGACTTTGCCGCTTTCAATCGCGGAAAGGATTCCCGGATTTCCCACGCTGACGAACACCAGATCGACCTGCCCGGCCATCAGCGCCTGCATCGCGGGCGGGCTGCCGGCGTAGGGGACGTGGGTGATGTCGAGCCCGCCGTCATGCTTGAGCCACTCGAACGCCAGATGCGGCGTGCCGCCCACGCCGAAGGACGCATAGTTCAACTTGCCTGGATTCGCCTTGGAGTAAGCCACGAGCTCCTTGAATGAATTGACCGGCAGCTTCGGGTTCATCAGCACCACCTCAGGCGCAAAAATAAGCTGGGTGATCGGCTTGATGTCCTTCTCCGAGTCGAAGGGCATGTTCTTGTAAAGGTAGGGGTTGAGCGAATAGCTCGACGTGATCACGCACAGCGTGTAGCCGTCCGGCGCTGCTTTGGCGCAGGCGTTTGTGCTGACAACCGTGTTGGCGCCGGTGCGGTTTTCAACCACCAGGGTTTGTCCGGTCTTGTCATAGAACTCTTTGCCGAGCGCGCGAACCAGAACGTCGATTCCGGAGCCTACCGGCAACGGCACCAGCACTTTCACTGGACGGCTCGGATAATTGTCGGTCGCGTTCTGCGCCAGCGCCGACGCCGCCAGACATGCCCAAAGCGCGAGGGCCGCGGTTTGCCTGATGAAATTCATAGCGTCTCCTTTTTCGTCTAGATAAAGGCATCCTAGCCATCATCCCGCTTCCCGGTAGATGGCAATTTCAATGAGAACTGAAATTTTGGTTATTAGCGGGCAAACCCTGTACACGGCTGCGCGTAGCCATGGAGTTGTTTTTACAGAGTTTCAAGGCCGCTAAAATAGTATTATTACTATACTAGTAGTCGGGAACGTGTGTGTATGCATCAGGCGTTTTTCGGCTGGAGACAAGCATGAATCTTGGAAGGCTTTTCGACCGCAGCATGGCAAGGTATGCCGCGCGGCCTGCCCTTGCCGCCGGCACGCAAGACCCGCTGAGCTATGCCGCGCTTGGCGTGCGCGTCCAGCGTCTTGCGCACTGGCTGCGCGCGCAGATGGGCCTTGCAGACGGCGACCGCGTGGCGCTGGTCATGGGCAACGGGGCCGACTATGCCGAATGCCTGCTGGCGATCTGGTATGCCGGGCTGTGCGCCGTACCCATCAACGCGAAGCTGCATGCGAAAGAGCTGCAGTTCGTGCTGCGCGATTCGGGCAGCCGCGTTTGCCTGTCGCGCGGCACCTGGCTGGAGGCCGCAAGCATGTATGAAAGCCCCGCGTGCAGATTCATTGACACAAGTTCCGCGGCTTACGAAGCGCTTCAAGCCGGGCAAGCAATGCCCGGCGCCGCAAGCGCCGCCAATGACGCCGGCGCCTGGCTTTTCTACACCAGCGGCACCACCGGCAGGCCCAAGGGCGCGTTGCTCAGCCACGCCAACCTGGTCAACATGGCGCTGAACTTTCACTTCGACCTGCAGGCTGTCACCGACAGCGATGTGCTGCTGCACGCGGCGCCGATGTCGCACGGCAGCGGCATGTACGGCATTCCCTACTGGATGCGCGGCGGTTTGCAGGTCGTCCCCGAAAGCGGCGGTTTCGACGAAGCCGAGCTTTGCGCACTGGTCTCGCACTGGGGCAGCGTGAGCTTTTTTGCCGCGCCGACCATGCTCAACCGGCTGGTCGGCCACTGCCGCGCAACAAGACAGGTGCTGCCGAAGCTGAGAACCATCTTCGCCGGCGGTGCGCCGCTGTATGTGGAAGACATCAAGGCGGCGGTCGATTGCCTGGGCGGCCGCATCGCGCAGATGTACGGCCAGGGCGAAACGCCGATGACCATCAGCACGCACACGGCCAGCGAAATTGCGGCGGCGGTCGCGGCGGGCGATACCGAGGCGCTGGCATCGGTCGGTTATCCGCAGACGTCGGTCGGCATCACGCTGCTCGATCCCTCCGGCGCGCCGGTCACCACGCCCGGCGAATGCGGCGAAATCGCCGTCGCCTCGCCTACGGTCATGCAGCGCTACTGGAACGCGCCCGAAGCCACGGCCGCGGCGCTGCGCGATGGCCTTCTGATGACCGGCGACCTGGGCGCTTTCGACGCCACGGGACGGCTGCACTTGCTGGGCAGGTCAAAGGAGCTGATTATCAGCGGCGGCTCGAACATTTATCCGCGCGAGATCGAGGAAGTGCTGCTGATGCACCCCGGCGTTGCCGAGGCGGCCGTTATCGGCGTGCCCGATGCCGACTGGGGTGAATCGGTCGTCGCCTTCATCGTCGCGCGGTCGGGCTGCGATGTCGATGCCGCGGCGCTCGACCGGTTCTGCCTCGACCATATCGCGCGCTTCAAGCGCCCCAAGCGCTACGTCACGCTCGCGCAGCTGCCGAAAAACGCAACCGGCAAAGTGCTGAAAAACGAGCTGGCCGGCCTGGTGGATGAATCAGTCGCACGCCGGTCCTAGCCCGCCCGGCCGCTTTGGCGCACGCCGGTCTGGCTGTGGTTGATGTGCGTGATGCTGCCTTCGAATAGGGGAAACACCACATCGACAAAGTGCTGCCTGAGGCGCTGGCGCGCCGGCGATTTCAGCGCGTCCTCCAAGTCCGCCGGGGAAGCGAATTCCATCTGCAGCATGGCATGGATTCCAGGCGCGCCTTCTTCGGCTTCCCGGCTCATCAACAGATTTGCGGACACGATATGCGGCATGTCCATATACATCGGCAAGGCCGCTTCGAGTTCGGCCTGCAGCTGGCTTTCCTTGCCGGGAACGGGGTGGCCGGTGAAATATGCGCATCTGACAAACATTCTGACTCCTTTGTTTTTTAAGCATCGCCTGCCGGCGCCCGCTAAGGGTTTACGCCAATTCAATGGCAATAAGTAGTATTGCTACAATACCAAAAATTTCGTACAGGAATCCAGTTTGAGAACGCTTAGAGTCCCCATAGCCATCGTCGGCGCCGGTCCGGTCGGCATGGTGCTTGCCGCCGAGCTTGGCATGAGGCAGGTGAATTGCCTGCTGCTTGAGGAAAAAACCGAGATTTCCCGCCATCCGCGCGCCAATACACACAACGCCCGGTCGATGGAGATTTACCGGCGCTTAGGGCTTTCAGGCGCGCTCAGGAATTTGGGGCTGCCCAAAGGCTATCCGACCGACGCCGTTTTTGCCACGCGGTTTCTGGCGCACGAGCTCTGGCGCGTCAAGCTGCCGTCCAATGATGAGCTGCTGGCAAGCGCAGAGGCCGGAGATCCCGTGTGGCCGACGCCGGAGCCGCAGATCCGCTGCTCGCAATGGCACCTCGATTCGCTATTGCAGCGCCGCTTGCAACAACTGCCAACGGTCCGGGTCGAGCGCGGCTGGAAGGTCACTAAAGCCGAGCTGCGCGACGATGGCAACACCCTCAAGGCCGTGAACAGCAATGGAGAAACGCTGACCGTTGAAGCCGACTACGTCGTCGGCTGCGATGGTGCGCGCAGCCTGGTTCGCCAGGCCTGCGGCATCCGTTTCGAAGGCGAAGGCGGCGCCAGTTTCGCTTTCATGGGCGGGCAGATGGTGGCCACGCATTTCAGGGCGCCCGGGATGTATGCCGCGCTGGGTAGCATGAAGCCCGCATGGCAATACTGGTCCATCACGCCGTCGCAGCGTTCGCTGATGGTCGCGCTCAACGGCGTCGATGAATTTTTGCTGCATACCCAGCTGGAGCCGGGGGAAACGGCGCAAGACATCGACATCCCGGAAAAACTGCGCCAGGCCGTGGGTCGCGACGTGCCGCATGAGATTTTGGCGTCGTCGCCCTGGCGCGCGGGGCAGGCGCTGGTCGCGCAGGCCTATGTCAAGCGCCGCGCCGCCATCGCCGGCGACGCGGCGCACCTGTTTACGCCGACCGGCGGCTTCGGGCTCAACACCGGCGTGGAAGACGCCGTCAACCTGGCCTGGAAGCTCGCGGCGCTGGTGCAGGGCTGGGATGGAAGCGGCCTGCTGCAAAGCTATGAGGACGAGCGAAAACCGGTTGCCCAGCGCAACACGGCCTACGCCCTCGGGCTGGCGCGCATGCACCACCTGCTGCCGACATCGCCGCATCTGATGGACGATACGCCGGCGGGCGACGCGGCGCGCCTAGCAATCTCCGAGCATGTCGCAAAGTTCGGCGCGATGGAATATGTGACGCCGGGCGTGCAGCTCGGCGCGCGCTATGACGGCTCCAGCCTCATCCTCGCCGACGGTGGCCGGGCGCCGCCGGACTCGCCCATCACGTATATACCTTCCGGCGTTCCCGGCGGGCGATTTCCGCATCTGTGGCTGGCCGAAGGCGAGTCCATTTTCGACCTGCTTGGCGAAGATTTCTCGCTGGTGTGCGTCTGCGGAAAAAGCCCGTCGGCCGACGAGGCCGCGATGGCGCAAGCGGCCGGCGCGCTGGCCTCGGTTCCCTTGAAGGTCGTGAGCGCTGTTTCGGCCGAAGGATTCACCAGCTACGGCGCGCGCTGGGTGCTGGTCAGGCCCGACCAGTACATCGCCTGGCGTGGCGAGTCGCTGGCGGAACTGGCGGCGCTCTTGCTGAAAGCCTGTGGTCGCGCTGCACTTCAGGCTGACCCCCCTTTTTTTCCAACCACTGCAACAGAGGAGACCTTATGACCGCGACTGCCACCGCCCCGGCCACAGCCGCGCCCGCCAGGCGCGCCGCCAACCTCAAGTTCAGCCACATGGGGCTGAGCGTAAAGGACATCGCCCGGATGGAAGCGTTCTACACCGGCACGCTCGGGTTTTC
>CAXSGT010000121.1:0-4958 GCA_964236835.1 uncultured Polaromonas sp. | reverse complement strand
TTCCTGATCCCGCTGGAATTCGACAAGACCGACGCGGAAATCGCGGCGCTGACCCAGAAAATGTGCGAAGCCAGCGAAGGCTATGAGCCGTACGGCCAGTGGCGCGAACGGATAGCAAAGGGCATGAGTCCGTTTCTCGAGCCGGTTGAAAGCGTGTAATCGGCTGGTATAGACTTTCCGGAATCAAAGGAAAAGCGATGACGATAGCGCGCAGCGGCCCAGGCATCGAGGCGGACAGCCAGCACAGCTGGCGCCATGAAAACGTCGGCCGGCTGCTGCTGACCGGATTCGGCTACTTCGAGGCCGCGCTGATGCGGCGGGTCCACGCGTCGGGTTTTCCGCTGATCCGCTATGTTCATTTCAATGTGCTGCGCCACCTCGACTATGACGGAACGCGCATCGTCGAGCTTGCCGCGCGCGCCGGCATTACCAAGGGCGCGATGGGGCAGATCGTCAGGGAATGCGAGATTCTCGGGCTCGTCGGGCTGATTGATGACCCGGACGACGGGCGCGCCAAGGTCGTGCTGTTTGCCGAAGAGGGCTTGCGGCTGATGGACGCCATACGCGATGCCATGGCCGCCGTGCAGCGGGAAATGACGCGGCTCGTCGGAAAGGACGACATGGCGGTCATGACCCGCGCCTTGAGGCTGGTGCGGGGCCATCTTGCCGAGGCCGATGGCGAAACCCTGTCGTCCGCCCGCATAAGAATCACCCGGTAGCGGCTTGCCGCACCCCGCGCGCATCGCAAAAGCGAGGACAGGCGTGATGCTGTCGCAGCGGCGGCGCCGGCCACGCTACTTGAGCAGGCCTTCGTGCCTCATCGCCGCCTGCACCGCCGGGCGCGCCGCCATGCGCTCGCGGAAAGCGGCCAGGTTGGCAAAACCTGTGATATCGACGCCGACCCTGGGCGCCCAGCTGGTCACGGTGAAAAGATAAGGGTCGGCGACGCTGAAATCGTCGCCCATCAGGTACTGCTTGCCGGCGAGCTCGCCGTCGACCCATTTCAGGCGCGACATCAGCTTGTCGGTCGCCGTGGCCTTGTACTCGGCCGGCGTGGCGGGATTGAAGAGCGGAGTGAACCCCTTGTGCAGCTCGGTACTGATGAAATTGAGCCAGGACTGCAGCTGCGCGCGCGCCACCGTGCCATTGGCCGGAGCGAGCTTTTTCTCGGGTGCCCGGTCGGCGATGTACTGCACGATCGCCGGGCCTTCGGTCAGGCGCGTGCCGTCGTCCAGTTCGAGCAGCGGCACATAGCCCAGCGGGTTGATGGTGTAGTAGTCGGTGCCGTCTTCGAGCTGATGGGTTTTCGTCGGAGCGAGGATATGCTCGAACTTCAGGCCGGACTCGTGCAGGGTGATATGCGGCGACAGCGAGCAGGCGCCGGGAGAGTAGTAAAGCTTCATGGGAAATCCTTCAGGGTTGGAAGCGGTTGAAAATAGCGACGCAAAAAAGGCCCTCCATGCTAGCGGCACTGGCGCGATTGCGCTGCGGCCAAGGCCCGACCTGCGGCGCCACAAGTGAAAAAAGTCATCAAATATGGGTTTTTCACAGGTGCAACGGGCATTGTTTGCTACTAAAAAAATAGTAAGCTGGTTTGGTGAAAGGTTTTGCCCTACGAAGCGTCCAGGCAGCGACTTCTTTTGTAAAGACGGAAAAGTTTTACCCTTGCCCGTAGCGCAAATTGGACTTTCGTGCTGCAATAAAAAGGCGCTTTCTCTTGCTGAATGAAACTTTTAAGGAAGTCGATGATGATCAAATATGCGGTTATTTTTGCGGTCATTGCGCTGATCGCCGGCGCGCTGGGTTTTACCGGGGTCGCGGCCGGTGCGGCCGGCATCGCCAAGATACTGTTCGGCCTGTTCCTGATCTTGGCGGTTGTTTTTATCGTTCTGGCCGCGCTCGGCGTGGGCGCCGCCAAAAAAATGTTGAAGTAAATGAAGCCGCCTGTTGCGCCGCCGCCCGCAAATCCGGCAAAGCCGTTGGATGGACCGAACGACGAGCGGGTTGCTTCGGCAGCGCCCGCCCGGAAAAAATCCATGGCCGTCGCGTCCGCGCCGCCGTTGAAGCGCGCCGTGGGCTTTCCAGCCAGCATCGCCGAATTTTTACTGCTGTTTCGGCTGCGGGCGCGCAGCCGGTCGGCGCTCTGCGCGGAGATGCTCGAGCGCGCGGCGCAGGTGGTGCTGGTGACGTGCAGCAACTGGTTTGCCACGGCTGCCGGCCACGCCAAGAATTCTCCGCTCAGCCGCCACTAGCGCTCCATTTTGGCGCGCCAGTGCGCGATAGTTATTCAGCATTGCAAGCCAGCGCCAGCGCCGGCGCCGCATCGGCAAGAACGTGTTTTTTATTTTCGGGTCTATCCATTCATGCTTATCTCCCTGCTCGATTGCCTGCTCGAATACGAGGTCAAAACGCCCACCCACTTTCTTTTCAACATCGAGGCGGCGTTTCACGATGCCCAGGACGTGATGCAGGAGCGGCTGACCATCACGCCGAGCATGAAGGTGCGAAACTTCTGCGACGAGCGCAGCGGCAATCGCTTTATCCGGCTCGATGCGCCGCGGGGCGTGCTGTCGATCAACTACCATGCCCGCGTCTGCCTGAACGCGGCGCCGCTGGCCGCGCAGATGGATGAAGCGCCGGTGTCGGCGGTGCCCGACGACGTGCTGCCCTACCTGATGCCCAGCCGCTACTGCGAGTCCGACTCGCTCAGCCGCGTGGCGCAGCAGCTGTTCGGCCAGCTGCCGCCGGGCCTGGGGCGCGTGCGCGCGATCGAAAACTGGATACACGAGTCGATCGACTACCTGCCGGGTTTCACCCATTCGACGACCACCGCGCAGGAAGTCTTCGTGCAGCGCGTCGGCATCTGCCGCGACTTCGCGCACCTGGGCATCACGCTCTGCCGGGCGCTTAATATTCCGGCGCGGCTGGTGGTCGGGTATGTGCATTTCGCCGATCCGCCGCAGGATTTTCACGCCGTGTTCGAGGCCTGGCTCGACGGGCGCTGGGTGCTGTTCGACCCGACCCGGCTGGCGTCCATCGACCGCTTGACGCGCATCGGCACCGGGCGCGACGCCAAGGATGTCGCTTTCGCCACGATCTTTGGCGATGTGCAGATGATCGGCAAGGAGCTGACGGTCGATGAGATCGAAGCGTCGCCCGGCAGTTTCGAGGAGACGCAGCCGCCGCCGGCGCTGACAGCGGACTAGCGAGGCCGGTCGGACGTGGTTCCTGAATAACCCAGCAGCCGACTCGTCGCATCGGCTTCACGCCGGACGGCGATGGCGATGGCGCCGTCGATCGACGGATCGAAACCGCCGCTGGCGCCGAGCGCCGTGAGCACCGCGCAGACGCGCCCGGTGAAGTCATACACCGGCGCCGACACGGCGCTGATGCCGGGCTGGTAGGTGTCGCGCACTACGGCGCAACGCAGGGCCTGAATCTCTTTTTGCAGTGTCTCAACCGGATTGGCCGCGGGCAGCAGCCCGCGCAGGTAGGGCGTCGCCGACGCCAGCTCTTCCCCGGCCATCAAGCGTACCCGCGACTCATCGAGCAATCCCAGGAACACCCGCCCGGTCGCCGACCACAGCAGCGACATCACCGAGCCCGCCCGCACATTGATCGTCACCGCCAGACCCGGCTCTTCGATACGCATGACGGTCGGCCCCTTGTTGCCCATCACAGCGACAAAACAGGTGACATCGAATTGTTCGCGCAGGCGAATCAGCGCCGGCTCGGCAAGGCGGATGGGCTCGGCCTGCCGCATCGCCACGAGTCCGATCTGGATCAGCTCGGCGCCGAGCACATAACGCTGCGACGCGCTGTCCTGCGCGACTAGGCCCTGTTGCATCAGGCTGACGAGATAGCGATGCACTTTCGCCGGATTCTCGCCAACGTGCGCGGCCAGCGCCGTCAGGCTGGCGCTGCCGCCGATGGCCGCAAGCCCCTTGAGCACCGCCATGCCGGTTTCGGCCGACTGCACGCGCTGGCGACGCTCGAGCACGCGCGATGCGCCGGCCTCGAGCGCCGCAGCTGGGATATTTGTTTTGTGAATCATTTTCAATTTCTATTTGCTCAATCGCTTGACTAAGTAAAAACCCTAAGGTAGATTTTACGCATTGCGTATTATAGTTATGAAAACAACCACGGAGATAGCTTTATGACAATCAACAAGCCGCTGGCGGCGCTGTTGCTGGCTTTGACCGTCGCAGCAAACCCTGCGACCGCCCAGCAGGCCTTTCCAGCCAAGCCGATCCGATGGCTCGTTCCCTATGCCGCCGGCGGCGGGTCGGACTTTCTGGCGCGCACCATCGGCCAGAAGCTTTCCGCCCAGGTCGGCCAGCCGGTGCTGGTCGACAACAAGCCCGGCGGCAATACCGCGCTGGCGGCAGCCGAAACCGCCCGCGCGCCGGCCGACGGCTATACCGTGCTGTCGGCCGACAACGGCACCATGGTGTTCAACCCGGCGCTCTACAAGACGCTAACGTACAGCCCGACGAAAGACCTGGCGCCGGTCACGCTGATGGGGCGTTTTCCGATGATCCTGGTCGTCGGCTCCGGCAGCGACGCGACATCGGCCAAAGACTTCATCGCCAAGGCCAAAGCCAAGCCCGGTGGCTTCAACTACGCCTCGGCCGGCGCCGGCAGCCCGCACCACCTGGCGATGGAGCTGCTGAAGGTTCAGGCGGGCCTCTTCATGGTCCACGTTCCCTACCGCGGCGCGGCGCCGGCACTGGCCGATGTCGTCGGCGGCCAGGTGCCGGCGATGATGGTCGATCTGGCCGCCGGCTCGGGTTTTATCAAAGGCGGCAAGGTCAGGGCGCTGGCGGTGGCCAATGCGACACGGCTGCCGCAACTGCCCGACGTGCCGACTTTCGCCGAACTCGGCTTCAAGAATGTCGAGGCGGCGGCGCTGGTCGGCATGGTCGTTCCGGCGGCGACGCCGCCCGCCGTGATCGACA
>CAXSGT010000120.1:5108-9973 GCA_964236835.1 uncultured Polaromonas sp. | reverse complement strand
AATTTTTCCTTGCCGTCGAGATGGCCGCAGCGCTTGGGCGCGACCTGGTCCTCGATGTGGATCGCAGCGACGCCGCGCGCTTCGTATTCGCGCACCGTGCGCGTCACATTGAGCTCGTTGCCGTAGCCGGTGTCGGCGTCGGCGATCAGCGGCACGCCGATGGCGCGCGCCATCAGCGCGGCGTTCTCGACCATCTCGGTCAGCGTAAGCAAGCCGAAGTCGGGGTAGCCGCGCGCCGCCGACGTGCCGGCGCCGGTCATGTACACGGCGGAGAAACCGGCCTGTTCGATCAGCCGCGCGCCGATGCCGTCGTAAGCGCCGGGGGCGATGACCATGCCGGGGGCGGAGAGCTGCTGGCGCAGGCTGGGAACTGGTGTCATGGCGGTTAAATAATCGGTTAATTGCTTTGAGTTGTTTTAAGTATATGACAACATAATCACATGTCAACAGGGTATCCTTCGGCAATGAAAAATTTTTCCGATTCCGCGCCCGCCATGCGGCCAGCGCTTGCCAGCGGCGCCAAGGGCACGGCACTGCATCGGCAAATGTTCCTGGTGCTGAACGATGAAATCGCCCGAGGCCTCTATCCGGCCGGCGCGCTGCCCAATGAGCAGGCGCTCGGCGAGCGTTTCGGCGTGTCGCGCATCACGGTGCGGCGCGCCCTGGCCGACCTTGCGGCGGCCGGCGTGGTGGTGCGGCGCCATGGCCTGGGCACGTTCGTTCGGGCCGGCCGGCCGCCGCCTCGGCCGTCGCCCAGCCTGAGCGTGATCGACAGCCTGCGCCAGACCGCGACGCAAACCGTGGTCCAAGTGCTCGACGTCGTGCGCACCGGGCCGCCGCCGGATATTGCAACGCTGCTGCAGCTGGCGCCGGGCGCGGCGGCGGTGCATGCCTTGCGGCTGCGCCTCAACGGCGAGGGTTTGCCGGTCGTGCTGACCGATGCCTGGGTGCCCGAGGCGCTGGGCGGGAAGGTGACGCGCAAGGCCCTTCAGAAAAACGCGCTTTACGAAATTTTGCTGGCGCAGGGCGTTCAGTTCGGCCGTGTCGTGCAGGAAATCAGCGCGACGGTCGGGGACCCGATGCGCGCCGGGCTGCTGCGATGCGAGGTCGGCGCGCCGCTGCTCAAGATAGTGCGCCTGATGCACGACCAGGGTCTGCGGCCGGTGCTGCACCTGACGGCTTGGCTGGTCGCCGAACGCGCCAGCATCTGGATGGAAGCCGACGCCGCGACCGTCAACACGCTTGCCGCCGGACAGATCGTTTTTGACCGGCCGGTGGCGCAGGCAACGGATTGACCGGAGGCGGCTTTATTCCAGCTCGCCCATCTGGCTTTGCAGATAATTCTGCATGCCGACCTTGCCGGCCAGCTCGATCTGGGTTTCCAGAAAGTCGATGTGCTCTTCGGTGTCGTCGAGGATGAGTTGCAGCAGGTCGCGCGAGACATAGTCGCGAACGCTCTCGCAATGCGCGATGCCGTCCTTCACCGTGATCTGCGCGGCGCTCTCCAGCCGCAGGTCGCAATTCATCGCTTCGAGCACGTCCTCGCCGATCATCAGCTTGCCCAGGTCCTGCAGGTTGGGCAGGGCGTCGAGCATGAAAAGGCGGTCCATCAGCCGATCGGCGTGCTTCATCTCGCCGATCGACTCGTCGTATTCCTTCTTCGCCAGCTTGTCCAGGCCCCAGTGCTTGTACATGCGGTAATGCACGAAATACTGGTTGATGGCGGTCAGCTCGTTTTTAAGCTGCGCCTGCAGCCAGGTGATGACTTGTGGGTCGCCTTTCATGGGGAAATCCTCTTTTGGTTTGAATCGGGCTATTGTCTTATTTTCCGCCGAGCCGGCGGCATCGGGCAAGCCCAAGGTTTTGCAGGAAAATGCCCGCATGAGCAGTTTGCGCCACCTTCGCATCAAGATCTACAACACCGTCGCGCGGCAACTTCACGGCGTTGTGCCGTGCTGGGTCTGCGGCGACCATGTCACGCCGGAGGCCGCGACGCTCGAGCATATCCAGGCGTTGAGCGACGGCGGCAACAGCCACGCCGAGAACCTCGCCATCAGCCATGAAGTCTGCAACGGCCAGCGCCACGCGGCGGGCCGGGTTCCGGCCTCGACCGCCCTGCCAGGCAGGGTGCATAGGCGCGAGACGGGCTCTGGCGCCCAGAAGGCTAGCCCTCGTCGAATTCAGGGCTTTTAGTCGATGGGTGGCCCGCGCAGAAATGCGCCGGGCTAAAAGCCGACCTGTCGCCAGTTCATGCGCGACCGATCCGTACGGCATGACACTGCAAGCCTGAAGCAAGCCGCTGAACGAATCCGGCGCGCCAGGGGTGACCCTTGCAACCTTGGCACGAACGCCGCACTACTCGATAGTTATTTTTGCCTCGCTGATGACTTTCCTCCAGCGCTCCATGTCTTGCTTGTTTCGTTGCCGGATTTCTTCCTGCGACATGTGAAGAGGCTCTACGCCTTGCACAGCCAACGCTGCGCGCGCGTCGTCCGTGGAAAAGACCTTGCGGGTTTGTGTTATCCATTTGTCAATCACATGGGTAGGCGTTTGGGCAGGCCCGACAAGAATGACCCAGACACCGCTTTCATACCCAGGCAGACCGGATTCCGCAATCGTAGGCGTGTCGGGCAAGGCGGCCACCCTGTTCTTGCCCGCCACCGCGAGGGCCTTGAGTTTTCCGGATTTGATGTGTGGCAGCACCGCGGTGATGGGTGAGAAAACAAGGTCTATTTGACCCGAGAGCAGATCGCTCACCGCCAAAGAGGTGCCCTTGTAGGGCACATGCACCATCTCAATTTTTGCCATTGACTTGAACAACTCCGCCGCGAGGTGGTGGACGGTGCCTGCACCCGCCGTGCCAAAAGTCAGTTTGCCTGGATTTGCCTTTGCAAAGGCAATGAGCTCCTGTGGGTTTGTTGCGGCAACTCTCGGATTGGCGGTCAAAACCAGTGGCACCTCGGCCAGCGTGGCGATAGGCACAAGTTCGCGTTCGACGTTGAAGGGCAGGTTCTTGTAGAGCAGCGGAGCGACCGACCACAGCTCGTTGGGTATCGCCATGAGCGTATAGCCATCGGGCTTCGACTTCGCAACGGACGCCATGGCAATCTGGCCGCTGGCGCCCTGCCGATTCTCAACAACCACCGCGGCGCCAAAATCCGGAGCTATTTTTGCAGCCAGATAGCGAGCCAGATAGTCGGTTCCGCCGCCAGGCGAATAACCATCCAATATCTTTACGGGGCGTATCGGATACTCGTCGGCAGCGATGCCATGGGTCGCAAATGAAAGGCCGACGCAAAGCAGGAAGACGGGTTTTGCCAGGATGCGGTACATGCTGCGGATTCCTTAGTTAAAAAGTCGTTGAAAGTCCAGCGAGGTAGTCGAGCGTGGCCTCCAGAGAGACCACGTCGGCATACTTCGCATTGAGGTCAAAAAGGCTTTGCTGATGCGCCGCGACCGATCGATCTCCCACCGCCTCGCGAACGACCATCGGCCGAAAACCGTTCTGACAGGCGTCCACGGCGGTCGCACGGACGCATCCGCTGGTTGATGTTCCGGCAATGATCAGCGTGTCAATCCTTGCGGTGACGAGTCGCGAGACCAGATCCGTGCCAAAAAAGCACGACGCATATTTCTTGTAGAGCAGCGCATCTTGCGGATGAACGTCGAGGCGCGAATCCAGTTGATGTCCGTCCCCTGTGGCCAGCAGGCTGGAAGTGCCTTTTTGCTTCAAGGCCCATATCCCCGCGTCCGCAAGTTGCTGGTCGTCATAACGCACGCTGGTGAAAATAACCGGGAGTTTCTTGTTATGCGCGGCAGCCAATAAGTTGTTTGTGGCGCCAATCTGCGCTGAAAGGTCAGCGCCCCAGCGGGCGCGCGGCATCCGTAAAGGCAAGGGCGAGGTCAACCACAAGCAGCGCCGGTCGCGCGCCAAAGCCGATCTTTATGCCGAAGCCGCGTTGGCGGAAGAACTCTTCGTCTGAAATAGCTTCGGAAGGATGGTTTGAAGGCATGAAGTCATGAAGAAGTGGATGTTGAGAAAAGAATTAAACATCGGATCGTTCATCGTGTCCAAGACTGACTCCTTTGGTCTGCCGGACATTTTTCATCGCTGCAGTACCCCAGGCGGCACTATCGGCATACCGCCAGCAGGGGAGGGCCGGCCCTGGCCTTACCTCACCAACTCCAGCAAGCGGTCCAGTCCGCCCTCGTTGATCGCCACCATCGCCTGCTCGCGCACCTTCGGCTTGGCGTGGTAGGCGACCGACAGGCCCGCCGCACCCATCATCGGAAGGTCGTTTGCGCCGTCGCCGACGGCGATCGCCCGCAGCGGATCGATGCCGAGCCGGCCGCAGGTCTCGACCAGCATGCGGCGCTTTTCCTCGCCGTCGCAAATGTCGCCCCACGGCTGATCGACTAGTTTGCCGGTCAACCGGCCGTGCTTGATTTCCAGGACATTGGCGCGGGCGTAGTCGATCTCCAGCATCTCGCACACCCGATCGGCGAAAAAGGTGAAGCCGCCGCTGACCAGCAGGATTTTCAGGCCGGCTTGTTTGCACGCCCGCACCAGCTCGGCCGCGCCGGGGTTGAGCCTCAGGCGTTCGCGCCACACCCTTTCCAGGTCTAGGGCGGTGACGCCCCTGAGCAGCGCGACGCGCCGGCGCAGGCTGTCCTTGAAGTCGGTGATTTCGCCGCGCATCGCCGCTTCGGTAATCGCCGCCACTTCGGCCTTGCGTCCGACGGCGTCGGCGATTTCATCGACGCATTCGATATTGATGAGCGTCGAGTCCATGTCGAAGGCGATCAGCTTGAAGTGCGAAAGCTTGAGGTCGGGCGTGGCGATGTTGACGACGAGGCCGGGGGCG
>CAXSGT010000120.1:0-5008 GCA_964236835.1 uncultured Polaromonas sp. | reverse complement strand
GGCCTATTTATTGGGTATTTTGACGCCGTATGGCTTAGGGCGGGCTCAGAATTTGCCGCTTCCCGCCCAGCCCTGCAAGCGCGCCGCAATCTGCTCGGGGCTCGGCGGCCCAGTAGCTGGCGGGCAGTTGCGGGGTCACGGTATAGGTGGCAAGGCCCGGCGGGCGGGTCATAGTGCGCACCAGCGCCTGCTCCAGTTCGCGTTCGGAGGGTTCTTCGGCCAAGCCTAGAAAGTCGAGGGTGTAGTGGTCTTTGACGGCTAGCAACGCCTGCGCCTTGATGCTGTCAGGCACGACGGCGTCGAAATTGGTCTGGCCGTTGAGGTACTGGGCATAGCTATGGTTATCGAACTGGTGCTGGAGGACATTCTTGGTCCAGCCGAAGCGGGCGGTGGCGCGCAGGTAGAACTCGCGCTCCAGGTCGTTTTTGCAGCGGGCCAGAATGACGAGGTTTTTGGCCCAGCTGATTTCTGCAACCAGCGGTTGCAGTTTTGGCTTTTCTGCGTATTCGCGATAAAAGTCGCGCATGTTCCATAAATTGCGCGCTGAAAACCCGTTGCGCCCCGGAAACTCGGCCTGCAAATCACGCGCCAGGTTTTCAACCACGCCTTTTCCCCAGCCCAGCGCGAGTTGCCGCTGGCTGATGTTCTCGCCCAGCCACCAATACAGTGCGAGCAGTTCTTTGTTCGCCGACCGCAGCGCCTGAAACTGGCGCTGGCGAATCTGCGCCTTGATTTCAAGCAGGAAGTCGCTATAGCCGGCGGGCAGCGATGACACGCCTGCAGAGTCAGCCACGTCCAGGCTAGGCATGGGTTCAAGGCTTTCAACAATTTTGAGCCAGTCCATCGGTCGATTCAACGTCACTGTAAGCAAAGTCATGGCAACGCTCTTTTAAACTTTCACGGGAAGTTCACTAAACAGAAATGGAGACTTGCGACATGGCAGGAATTTTAGATAAGGAACGCATCATCGCCGGTCCGGGATTCAACCGCTGGCTGGTGCCGCCGGCCGCGCTGGCAATCCACCTGTGCATTGGCATGGCGTATGGGTTTTCCGTGTTCTGGCTGCCGCTGTCGAAGGCGCTGGGAATCAAGGACGCCATCAAATGTGGTCCGGAAGTCGGATTTTTCAAGGAACTTTTCACCACCACCTGCGACTGGAAAATCTCCACGCTGGGATGGATGTACACCTTGTTTTTCGTGCTGCTGGGCATCTCGGCGGCGACCTGGGGCGGCTGGCTCGAGCGCGCCGGCCCGCGCAAGGCCGGCGTCGTGTCGGCGCTTTGCTGGTGCGGCGGCATGCTGATCTCCGCGCTGGGCATTTACCTGCATCAGTTCTGGCTGATGATTCTCGGCTCCGGGGTTATCGGCGGCATCGGCCTTGGCCTGGGCTACATCTCGCCCGTTTCAACGCTGATCAAGTGGTTCCCCGACCGCCGCGGCATGGCCACCGGCATGGCCATCATGGGCTTTGGCGGCGGCGCCATGATCGGCTCGCCGCTGGCGGCCGACCTGATGAAACATTTCGCCAGCCCGACCGGCGTCGGCGTGATGCAGACCTTTGTCGTGATGGCGCTGATCTACTTCGTCTTCATGATGGCCGGCGCATTCGGCTACCGCGTGCCTGAAACCGGCTGGGCGCCCGCCGGCTGGACGCCGCCGCCGGCGCAGGCGGGCAACGCCATGATTACGCAGCGCCATGTGCATGTGAGCAAAGTTTGGGGCATTCCCCAGTTCTGGCTGATCTGGATGGTGCTGACGATGAATGTCAGCGCCGGCATCGGCGTGATCGGCATGTCGTCGCCGATGCTGCAGGAAGTTTTTGGCGGCTCGCTTATCGGCGTCGGAAAAAGGTTCGTTGACCTCGACAAGACGCAGCTTGCCGCCATCGCGACCGTCGCGGCCGGCTTCACCGCGTTGCTCAGCCTCTTTAATATCGGCGGCCGCTTAGTCTGGGCCAGCCTGTCCGACAAGCTCGGCCGGAAAATGACTTACACGATCTTTTTTATCCTCGGCGGCATTCTTTACGCCAGCATTCCAGGAAGCGCCGCGGCCGGCAGCATTCCGCTGTTCGTGGGCGCGGTCTGCATTATTTTGAGCATGTATGGCGGCGGCTTTGCGACGGTGCCGGCCTACCTGGCCGATATCTTCGGCACGCAGATGGTCGGCGCCATCCATGGCCGGCTCCTGACGGCGTGGGCCACCGCCGGCATCCTCGGGCCGGTCGTCGTGAACTACATGCGCGAGTACCAGCTCGGCCTAGGTTTACCGCGTGAGCAGGTTTACAACCAGACCATGTACATCCTCGTGGGAATGCTCGCGCTGGGACTGGTGTGCAACCTGATGGTGCGCCCGCTAAACCCCAAATGGTTTATGACCGAGTCGGAGCTTGCCGAGGAAAAACGGCTGGCGCATGAAAAGAAGGCGGCGTCCGAAGTGCAGCGCAGCGGCGGCGGCTCGGACGCCGTCAGCCCAGCCGTGGTCGTGCTCGCCTGGCTTGCGGTCGGTCTTCCGCTGGCTTGGGGGGTGTACCGCACTTTGCAAAGCGTGGTGAAATTTTTCAACTGAGTTTTTTGCTTCGCCCTTCGGCGCCTGGGAAGCCAAGCTTGGCGTTGGTCATGCGGAGCCATCGCCGAAGGTCTTGCCGATGCGGCAGACCAGCAGCTGGTTGGCGAACGGCGTGCCGGCGTGCATGGGCAGCGTTGCGACTGTAAACCCAAGCGCTTCGAGAAAATTCCGCCATTCGGCGAGCGGCCGGCTGCACAGGGTCGCGCCGCGAAAGCCTCGTGCCGCTAGTAGCGCCCTATCGACCAGCAGCCCAAAGCGAAAGCGCATGCCCGCGTTCGCGTCGGCGACGCGCAGCAGCAGCGTGCCGGCGGGCGCCAGGCAGTCGCGTGCGCGTTCGAGCACCCGCTGCTGATCATCGAAATCGAGGTACTGCAGCACGTCGAGCAGCAGCACGATGTCCGCCGCGCCGAAATCGGCAGCGCGGATATCGGCATGCTCGAATCGTGCGCGCGCCGGCTTGGCGCCTGCCGCCAGCATGGCGCATTGCGCGCGCTCTATGTCGCGCGCCGCAACGTCGATACCGCGCAGCGTGACGCCCCGCGGCGCCTCGGCCCAGTGCGCAGGCCAGCCGGTGCCCGACGCAGGCGCCTCGGCCGCCAGCAGCAGCGCGGCCAGCAATCCCTGGCCGCAGCCCAGGTCGAGCAGGCGTGCGCCGTGCGGGATCAGCCCCAGGCGCAGCAGGCCGGCGAACACCGGATCGTGCCTGAGCTTGCCGCGCGCAAAATGCCAAGGATGCAGGCCGGCTGTGCGATAGGGGCGTGTCGCGCGCTCCAGTAGCGCCAGAGGCAGCAGTGGCGGCCCGCTCATGCCGTCACCGACGGATCATGGCTGGTGTCCTGGCCTTCCCTAGACAGCCAGTTCTCGACGCGCAGGCCCGGCACGCGCAGAAACTCCGCATCGGCGCTGACCAGGGTGGCGCCGATTGCCAGAGCTTGGGCGGCTATAAGCGCATCGTTGGGACCCATCGGCGTGCCCTCGGCTTCCAGACGCGCACGCAGGCGAGCATAGAACGGCGGCACGGTATCAAGCAGTGGCATCACCTGCAGCCGGGCTATTTCAACATCGTAGGCGGCTTGGAGACGGGCGGATGGCCGCTTGAGGAGACCGAACAACAACTCGCACTGCACGACTACGCTGGTGCATAGAAGGGCCACCCGGCCCTGCTGAATTGCCGCGCGGCCGCGCTGTGCCGCCAGGCTGCGCTCGCCCTTCATGAGGTCGCTGATGATGTTCGTGTCAAGTAAAAAAATGCCGGGCTCGGTGACGCTCGTGGCCCCACTCGATGCACTCACAGCACGATGTCGTCAAGCGGCAGCATGCCGGCATCCACATTGGGGAATTCTTCATCGACAGGGCCCAGTTTGGCAATTTCGTCCAGCGCCTGCAAAAAAGCCTGCGGGGAACCTCGGGGAAACTCCGCCGGAAACAGTTCTATCAGCAGGGTGTTTCCAACCTTGCGCATCATGGCTTGGGTTCCAGCCAACTCGAATTCACGGGGAATCCGCACTGCCTGGTTGGCGCCATTGCGAAACAGCCTGACCCGGCGCCCCGGCGTTTCGTCGGGATGCGCAGAAAGTTTTTTGATAGCTTGAACCATGGCTTTTCTCCATAAGATGGCAACCATGTAAGTTTGGCCTATGCCATGGCCTATGTCAACGCTTCCGCCACTACTGGCTGCCCCAGACTCCTGAGCACATCGCGAACCAGCTGCGCCCGGTCCTTCGCTTCGGGCAGCGCGCGCTCGATGCGCAGCTTGTCGTTGCCGGCCAGCTTGATATGCTTGTTTTTCTGGATCATCCGCATGATCGCCGCCGGGTCGATCGGCGGGTCTTTTCTAAAGGTGATGGTGATGGCGCCTGGCGCGGCATCGACTTTGGCGACGCCATACGGCTTGGCGATCACGCGCAGCCGGTGCACGTCGACGAGCGTCTGCGCCTGCGCCGGCAGCTTGCCGAAGCGGTCGACGATTTCTTCGAGCAACGCGTCGATCTGCTCGGTCTTCTTGGCGGTGGCGAGCTTTTTGTAGAACGACAGCCGCAGATGCACGTCGCCGCAGTAGTCGCTCGGCAACAGCGCCGGGGCGTGCAGGTTGATCTCGGTCGTGACGCTGAGCGGCGAAAGCAAGTCCGGCTCGCGGCCGGCTTTGAGCGACGCGACCGCTTCGCCGAGCATCTCGTTGTAGAGCTGAAAGCCGATCTCCAGCATATTGCCGCTCTGGCTTTCGCCCAGCACCTCGCCGGTGCCTCGGATTTCCAGGTCGTGCATCGCCAGGTAGAAGCCCGAGCCGAGTTCCTCCATCTGCTGGATCGCGTCCAGCCGCTGGCCGGCCTGCTTGGTCAGGCCTTCCAGGTCGGGAACCATCAGATACGCATAGGCCTGGTGGTGGCTGCGGCCGACGCGGCCGCGCAGCTGGTGCAGCTGCGCCAGGCCGAACTTGTCGGCG
>CAXSGT010000119.1:0-10005 GCA_964236835.1 uncultured Polaromonas sp. | reverse complement strand
CTTCTACTTTTTCAAAAATATCCCGTCCCTTCGGTTATTTTGAAATCCGCTCTAGGCCTTTCGGGCCGACCGAGAAGCTTGTCTTACCTCCGGTTTTCAACATCTATGGCCACTTGGCAATCGGCGACTTATCGATGGCTTTAAAATGTAAATGAAACCATTTTGAATCTGAATTATAGAGAGGCCGATGTGCGCAAAACGGTATTAACCAATGCTGCCGATCCGATCGGACTCTATTGTTGAAACACTGAAAATATCACCGCCGGATACGTACATAGCAACAGTAAACAGGCAAGAAAAACGCATGAACCTCGCAAGAACATTGCTTTTTCCGTTATGTTTGGTGGCCGTCAGCGTCAGTTCGGCAACGGCGCAAAGCTATCCGACGAAGCCGGTTCGGCTGGTCGTGCCGTTCGCTCGCGGCGGAGCGGTCGATATTGCCGGACGAATCATGGCGCAGGCTCTCACGACGGCACTGCGCCAATCGTTCATTGTAGAGAATCGGCCCGGAGCCGGTGGGCTGATCGCGCTGGAGGCGATGGCCAAATCGGCACCGGATGGCTACACGCTCGCAGTCGGCGCCGCAGGACCCCTGACGATCAGCCCGTCTCTCTACAAGGATCGTGACTTCGACCCGCTCACGCAGCTTGCACCGGTAATCTGGTTTGCCAGCACGCCGGGCGTGCTAGTTGTGAAGAACGGTCTCAAAGCCGCTGATCTGCCGGAGCTAATCGCGCTGTCCAAGTCGAGCGTCACCGGTCTCAACATGGCCTCGGCCGGCAGCGGCAGCATTAATCACTTGATGGGTGAATATTTCCAGAGCCAGGCTGGCGTGAAATGGGTACACATTCCCTACAAAGGTAGCAGCCCGGCGCTCACCGACATGATTGGCGGCGGCGCAGATGTGATGATGGACATCGTCCCAACGGCGGCGCCCTACGTCAAGGCCGGCAAACTGCGCGCGATTGCAGTCACTACGGCAAAGCGCTCGCGCCAGCTGCCGGACGTCCCGACGCTGCAGGAGCTTGGCTACAGGAATTTCAACGTCAGTTCATGGCTTTCGCTGCTTGCGCCTAAGGGAACGTCGCTCGAGATCGTGGCGGCGCTCAATGCCGCACTCAACGCCGCGCTGAAATCGCCTGAAATGCAGGAGCGCCTCGCCGTGCTCGGCGCAGAACCCAAAGGCGGCGCGCCGGAGCGTGTGACGCAACAGATTCGCGTCGAACTGCCGCGCTGGGCGCAAATTATTCGGGCCTCCGGGGCCAAGCCGGAATAATGACGTCGCTGGTGACCCGGATTGGGACTGTTCAACTCAAGAATCCCGTCATCGCCGCGGCCGGCGAACATTTGCAGACCGCATCGGGCATTCGTGCCGCACTGGCAGCGGGGGCGGCGGTCGTGATCGCGAAGTCAACGAATGAAACGGTGGCCGCGCGGCTGCAGCTGGAGCAAGCCGAATACTGCCTGCTCGACGAAAACTGGAACGTCCAGCCCTGGACCTTTCAGGAGCCGGTGCCGCCTTATTTCCTGAGCCGCTCGGGCCTTGTCGGACGTGAGGTCGACGACTGGGTGTCCGAAGTCGCAATGCTCGATGCCGAGGCGGCAAGGCACAACGCTTATGTCGCCGGCAGCGTGATCCTTGCCGATCTCGATGCCGGCGTTGAAATCGGGCGCAAATTCCAGCGCGCGGGGGTGCGCATCCTTGAATTCAACATCGGCACCCCCTACGGCGACGAAGCCCGCGTGGTCACTACCGAGCGCTCGGCCGAACGCGTGGCAACAGTCGTGCGCGCGATGCGCCAGGGAGTCAATAGTGCGGCGCTTTGGGTCAAGCTCACGGGCCAGAGTGAGAACGTTGCCGCGCTTGCCAAGGCGGCTAAGCAAGCCGGCGCCGATGCTGTCGTGATGATAGGCAGACCGCTGGGCATGCTGCCGGACCTCGAAACGCTGCGGCCAATAATCAACACGAATGTGGCCTATGGCGGCCGCTGGGCACTGCCGCTTTCTTGCTACTGGCTTGCGAAAACCCGCAAGACGCTGGGTCCGCACTATCCGCTAATTGGAACTAATGGGGCACAGGACGGACTCGATGTCGCGCGCATGCTGCTCGCCGGCGCCTGCGCTGCCGAGATGTGCACAGCCGTGCTTGCGAGTGGTTTCGGCGTTATCGCCAGAACAATCGCGCAGCTGGAACACTATCTCGATGACAAGCGGCTTGATGCTGCTGGGCTAGTCGGCCGCGCAGCCGACACGCTACAGAGCTTTGCCGAACAACCCGCCAACGGCAGTTGGCGGTGTCATGTGCCACTGCAGGCGCTGGATGATAAGGATGGATCGGGAGCCGATACGGTGGATCGTACGGACCCCGGAAAAACGAGCTGACCAGCGCGTGGTCAGAGCGGTCCCGGACGGCCCTTTACTAGCTTTAGTAGCGTTATTGAAAGAAGGCAGCATCGATTTTCATGCAACACGGCAACGGCGGAAGTTTGGCGGCTGAGCCCTGCTGCGGCCTGTGGCTGCAGGTGTGCCGGGCGCGCGGCACGCTGCTGCCGGAGCCATCGGAAGTGGCCCGGTTTCTGGCTCAACTGCCCGAACAGGCCAAAGGCAAGCTCGAGCACGCCTTGCGGCTGTGCCTGCACGGGCGCGAAAAGCAGCGCGAACTCGCTTGTGTTTCCTGGGCGGCGGCCTGAGCCCGCCCGGCTTTGATGGCGCAGGTGCGCTCGCACGGCCTGGACTGCACTGGGCCGGCTCTTTTTGCCGCACGCGTGGTCCTCATGTCGGCAGGCT
This sequence comes from uncultured Polaromonas sp., assembly GCA_964236835.1. Lineage (GTDB taxonomy): Bacteria > Pseudomonadota > Gammaproteobacteria > Burkholderiales > Burkholderiaceae_C > Polaromonas. The sequence goes on along the minus strand of CAXSGT010000119.1, from coordinate 7,218 downwards.
GGGATATGTCCGCGCGTGTTGCTCAGCTAGCAGGCAATCCGCAGGATGTCGAGGCGCTTGGTGCTGCGCTGGCGTTGCAGGGGCGGCCGGACGGGTCAGCGCGGCGTGAGGATGATCCTGGTCCGGCGCCACGGCTGGACTTCCAGGAGCTGCCAGAGCATTCCTTTGCCGCGCACCCAGGCCGTGAAGACCTCTTGTGGGCATTGCCTGGCAGAGCCGCGCCCACGCCCGCTGCGGCGCTGGGCGCTACGGGCACGCACGAGCTGCTCGGTAATGTTAGCGGTATTGGCGATCAGGTGCACGAAGGGCATGAAGAGCCCGGGCCGCTGCCGCCCCGATCTCCCGCGCCCCTTCAGCTTAAGCTCTTCGGCCGGGACGCGGCGCATACGCTGGAGGCCGGCTCGCACCCTGCCCGGCGGCGGCTATGACTGGGGCCGCAAGCTCGCTGTGCAGCTCACGCCCGAGGAAATGCCCGCAGCCTTGGCGGTCTTGATGAACCTGGCCGAATCGGCACGCTTTGCCCAGCACGGCGCGCAGCGCGACAAATTCATCGAGCTGCGCCGGCAGGCGAGCCAGCTGACACCGAGCGGACAACAGGATGTCCGGCTCTTAGATTCTCAGTCGGCTTTGATTCCAGTTTCGCGAATCGACTTGCCGATGCGTTCATGGTCACTGCGCACCAGCGCGGCCACCTCGGCCAGACCGAAATCGGGCGCCTCCAGGCCGAGCTGCGTCAACGTCCTTTGCCGGAAGGCCGGGCTGCGCAAGGCGGTGCGGATCTCGGCATTGATTTTTTCAAGCAGCGGCGCCGGGGTTTTGGCTGGCGCCATTACAGCCCACCAGGTGCCCGCGCTGAATCCAGGGAAGCCGCTTTCGGCCACTGTCGGCATCGCGGGGTACTGCGCCAGTCGGCGCGGCCCGGCGGCTGCCAGCATGCGGACCTGGCCGGAATTCACATAAGGCTGGACGACGCTGGCGTTGGTTAGCGTCATCTGGATCTGGTTGCCGAGCATGTCCTGCACAATCTGCGCCGTGCCATGGTAAGGCACGTGCACGATGAAGGTTTTGCTCAGCTGCTTGAACTTTTCCATCCCAACGTGCGCGTAGGTGCCGTTGCCGGAGGAGCCGTAGCTGAATTTCCCCGGCTGGCTTCGCACCAGCGCGACGAGTTCCTGCAACGTCGTTGCCGGTGTCGCCGCGTTCACGGCGATAACCGGCGACGCGCTGCCAACGTTGGCGACAGGCGCCAGATCATTCAGCGCATCGTAGGGCATGCGTGGATAGAGGTGTGGGTTGCTGGTCACCGCGTCGGCGCCTGCCAGCAGTAGGGTGTAGCCGTCAGGTGCAGACTTGACCACCAGCAAAGTGCCCACCATCTGGCTGGCGCCCGATTTGTTTTCAACGATCACCGGCTGGGCCCACTTTGCGGACAGTTCCACCGACAGCGCGCGGGCAAGGACGTCGGTGACACCACCAGGCGGCGACGGCACGACGATGACGACGGTCTTCGAAGGAAAGTTCTGCGCGGCCGCCTGGCTTGCCAAGCCCGAGCCTATCGACAGCAGCGGCATGCCTATCGCTGCTGCCAGAAAATGGCGAGTTAATGTCCTCATCAATTCTCCTGTTTGTCTTTCCACTCGACCGACTTCATCGGTTCCACCGAACCTTCCCGTTTCGGCATTGCGTCAAGCAGCACGAAAGCGATCACCGCGACGTCGCCGCTGCGATTGATCCAGTTGTGACGGGTGCCGCGCTGCACCATCACGTCGCCGACATGCATCGTCACCGTGGAGTCGTCAAGCTCCATATCCACCGTGCCGCTTATGCAGATAACGTAGTCCACCGTGTCGGTGCGGTGCAGCGGCCGCCGGGCGTTGCCTGGCTGCAGTTCGATCACCGCGAAGCGGCTGCCATTAGCCGGCGGCGGAGTGCCGAGAATTCGCGCGCCTTCGTCCTGGATTCCGTTCAATTGGGCAGGTGTGGTGTCGGTGGACCAGATCAGCGTTGACGTCACGTGAGGGTCGGACACTTTGGCATTGGTGGCGATGCCGTCCAGCCAAACCACCGCCTTGCCGGCCGAATCATGGCCGGTCACGATGCGGCGAATGCCCCTGCGGGGCGGCTCGCTTGCGCTCGCGCCCTCCAGGTGACGGAATATGTCGATTTCGCTCATGCCTGTCTTTCAAAGCGTGTCGCCAGCCATCGCGGATGAATACACTGATGAATCGTCTTTCGCCAATCATTTTAATATTCAAGCATTACGCGAAATGTATGAAAAGGCGATTTGTTTTGTCAAGGACTTTTACGTGCCCGCTCCGATTTCCAAAGCCGTTGATGAACACCTTATCTCGCGGCGGCTTACATTTCTGCTCAACCGGGTCATTTCGGTCACCAATAGCATCGGGCAGCCCTTCTTTCGCAGCCACGGCCTGAGCATTCCGGAAGCGCGCGTGCTGATCGGACTGTGCGAACTCGGGACATTGAAGGCGGGCGATCTGGTCGAGCTCGTGTCTATCGATTTTTCGACCATGTCGCACCTCCTCAGACGGCTTGAGAAAGCCGGTCTAGTGGAGCGCTACCGCGACGAGGCCGACGGCCGAGCAGTGCAGGTGAAACTTACAAAACAGGGCGAGCGCTTGGGGCGCGCCTGCCGCCAAGCCAGCTTGGAGCATGAGAGTGTGCTGATTGCGGGGATAAAAAAATCAGATGTGCTGCAACTCAAAAAACTGCTCAACGCCCTGTATGACAACGCTGTCAAGGGCTTTATTTCGCCAGAAAAATAGCTGGGGGCGAGAGTTTATACCGACCGGCGGTGCGTCTTTTGGGCGCTTGACGGTCGCCCAGTTTTAATTGAAAATTAAATTAAAGTTGGCGTATGCGCATCGGCGCGCCAAGCGGTCTTCAAGCAGCCGGAGGCAGCGTAAGCAGCAATCAATGGAAGCGCGGCCTCTGGGGCTACACCCGGCCGTGGGACATGGCCAAGCTGGGCGACAGCATCAACGGACGCGGCCGAGCAAAAGCGATAGACGCGGCCAATCCTGCTTGGCGGCCTGCTGGTCGAACTGGTAACGGCGACCCGCTTCCATACAAGCGTTGCCATGCCGCTCAACAGCTTCGACATCGAGGCGTCGGCGGCGCCAAGCGACATTGACCTGCGGCATTTGTTAAGGAGACAAGATGAGCAAAAACGATATGACCCCGTCGGGTGCTGCGCGCCGCGCATTCCTACCAGCGCTGGGATTGCCGTTGCTGCTGCCGCGCCTTGCGCTCGCGCAGGCCTTCCCGGCAAAGCCGATAAGGGTCGTCGTGCCGAACACCGCCGGATCGCTGATCGACGTGCTGACACGCATAGCGCTGCCAGGCGTTGCGCAAGCCCTAGGTGGAAACCTGTTTGTCGACAACCGCGCCGGCGCCGCCCAGGGCATGGGCACCGACGCGGTGGCCAAGGCGGCGCCCGACGGTTACACCTTGCTGGCCGGCGACATCGGCGGCATGACCATCAACCCAGCCATTTACTCAAAACTGCCCTACGACCCGCTCAAAGACTTCGCGCCCGTTAGCCTGCTGGGCAAGACCAGCTATGTGCTGGTGGTGAATCCGAACCTCGGCGTAAAAACGCTGCAGCAGTTCGTCGCCTTGGCGAAGTCCAAACCAAAGCAAATCAATTACTCAAGCGGCGGTAACGGACATCCACAGCATATGCTGATGGAAATCTTCCAGCAATATGCGGGTACCGAGCTGTTCCACGTGCCTTACAAGGGCGGGCCGGCTGCCATGCAAGCGCTGCTGGCTGGGGACGTCGGGGCCAATATTGTCGGCCTGGTGGACGCGGAGCCGCATATCAAAAGCGGCGGCATTATCGCGCTAGCCATAGGCGGCCCGCAGTCCAAGGGCGTTTTTAGCGACCTGCCCAACCTCGCTGCCGTGTACCCGGGCTTTGACTATGCGCCGTGGTTTGCGATGTTCGCGCCGGCGGGAACGCCGCCCGGTATCATCGAGCGGCTGGATGGCGCTATCGTAAAAGCACTGGCCCAGCCCGATGTGAAAGGCAAACTGGCCGAGCGCGGCATCACGTCGCAAGGCAGCACTCCGGCCGAGCTTGACCAGCTAGTGAGAGCCGATACGGTCCGCAATCGCGAGCTCGCCAAGCGCATCGGCCTAAAGATCGACTAGGAGCCAGCACCATGATCGAGGAAAAAGACGTGATGGTGCCGACGCGTGACGGCGCCCGGATTGCGCTGCGCATTTACCGGCCTGAGGGCAAGGGGCCTTTTCCGGTTCTCTACGCCGCGTCCGCTTACCGCTACGACAACGACGAAGCCGCCTACACGCCGCTTTTCCCCTGGCGCGAAACCGGCCCTGTCGAATGGTATGTGGAGCAAGGCTACGCCTACGCACATGCCGACGTGCGCGGCGCCGGGCGCTCCGAGGGCGAGTACGGTTTTCTGGACCGCAAGGAACAAGAGGCCCACTACGACGTGATCGAGTGGCTGGGCGCGCAACCGTGGTCCAACGGCAAGATAGGTAGCATCGGGCAGTCCTATTACTGCATGTCGCAATGGTTTATGGCGGCGCAAAACCCGCCGCACCTGGCCTGTGTGGGCGCATACGACGGTCTGACGGACCTCTACAACTTCTTCGGCTACACCGGCGGCATAGAAAAGTCCTATTTGTCGTTCTGGTATGGACTGGCAGTACGCACGCCAAATCAGTTTCCAGCCAACGGCGGGCACCCGCGCCTGATGTCGCAGGACATTCCCGGTGAAGCGATGTCGCATCCGCTGTACGACGACTACTGGCGCGAGCGCAGCGCCAAGGAACAGGTTCACAAGATAAAAGTCCCGGTTTATTCGATTGGCGTGTGGGCCAAGCAAGAGTTGCACCTTGCGGGCAATATCGACGGTTTTCAGAAGGCGCAAGGCCCGAAAAAACTCTACCTTTGCGGCACGCCCACCAGCACGACCGCGCAGACCGACTTTGCTAGCATTGCCTTCCATGAAGAATTCATGCTGCCGTTTTATGACCATTATCTGAAGGGCAGTAACACGTCTTACCTTGAACGACCGGTCGTGCAGTACGACGTGCGTCATGGCAAGCGTAAGGCCAGCAAATCCTGGCCACCTGAAGGCGTGCAGACCAAACGGCTTTTTTTGCAGGGCGGGCCAAGCGGCTCGGTACGCTCGCTTAACGACGGTTCGCTGTCCGAACAAAAGGCATCCGGCATAGACGCGACTTCATACAGCTATCCCGATCCCGGGTGGACGGTAGGCTTGGGAACAGCCACGCTCAAACCGGGCGCCGCACCGGATACGGTAGGCCGGGTGTTGACTTTCACCAGCCGGCCGCTTGACCAGGCCATCGAGCTTGCAGGCAATGCCACACTGGTGCTTTACTTTTCAAGCACGGCGGACGATACCGACTTCATCGTCAAGGTGTCAGAGCAGTTGCCACGCTCAGAGGTGGACATTGCCGCCGGGCTGCAACCAGGATTCGAGGTCGTCACCAAGGGCTGGCTGCGCGCATCAATTGCAACGGCCGAAAAGGAGGAGGCGGCCTCCGACTGGCCGGTTTATAGCTACAGCAAGCGTGAAGCGCTTGTGCCGGGGCAGGTGTATCGCATCGCAATTCCGATGCAGGCCATGGCCTACCGTTTTCGCGCGCGAAGCGCCATCCGCCTCGAGATTGCCAACCATGATTCGCCAGTGACCGAGCGGCAGTTTGCACATGTCTACAAGCCGTCCAAGCACGGGACGGACACGCTTTACCACAGCGCAAAACATCCCTCGCAACTGTTGATGCAAGCGAATATGGACACCTGACGGCAGTCCAACATAGTTCTTCTCAAAGTCGAGGTACCTGCTTAGTACAGCGCAGGCTTGCTAGGACTTGCTGAGGTTATGCACGAACTCTAAGCATTTTCCAATTGACAGCCAAAACAATTCTGTATTGGTAAATAAGCTTGCGGAAAATAGAATCAGTGTTCATTTATCAATCGCGTCTTGGAGACCTCATGGAAACCCTTATGCCCTCTGTATCTTCGGTCGAAGAAGCCATGGCAGCCTTTGCCGCGCTGGACAAGCCAGGCGTGCCTTCGTTCTTTCATCTGACTGCCCGACTCCCAAGCGCGGGACGCACCGACACGCCGGTTGCCGCAACGCCGACCATGAGCGTGATGCTGAAATGCTATGCGGAGGGCGGCGAAAACACGCTTCATGCCCATGTAAATGAAGACCATGTGTTCCTGGTGCTGCAAGGCGCGGCCGATTTCTTCGGCCCGAACGACGAAGTCAAGACTGTTGGCACTGGACAAGGCGTGATGATGCCCCGAGGCACCTACTACCGATTTACCGTGCGCCAAGAGCAAGCTCTGGTCCTGATTCGCATCGGTTGCAAGACGGCTCCGGATGTCGATGTGCACGCACGTGTCGACTTTTCAGGAAAGCCGGTAGCCGGCGACTCGAAGGAAAACAAGCAGGTGGACACCGTATTTTCAGACGCGTGGTTTGGAAAAGCCGGAGTATGAAAGGACTTCGACTGCTTATCGGCGGCATCCTGGCGCTGGGCAGCGCGCTGTTCCCGCTGTGTGCGTTTTCCCAGGCGTTCCCGAACAAGACCATTCGCATCATCGTTCCCTACGCGACCGGCGGCAGCAATGACCTGCTGGCCAGAATGATCGCGCAAGGACTGACTGAAACCTTGAAGGTGCCCGCCATCGTCGAGAACAAGGCCGGCGGGTCTGCGAATATCGGCGCCGATTTCGTTGCGAAGGCGGCGCCTGATGGCTACACGCTGTTGATCACTTCGAGCAGCATCATGAGCATCAACCCGTATCTGATCGCGTCGACGCCATTCAACCCGATGAAGGATTTTCAGCCGATCACGCTGCTTGGGTCGCAGCCATTCGTACTGGTCGCGAATCCTGGACTGAAGGTGACCAGCGTCAGTGAACTGGTGGACCTGGCGAAGAAGCGGCCCGGCGGGATCACATACGCCTCCGCCGGCGCGGGCAGTGCCCACCACATGTCGGCGGAGTTGCTGAAATCGATGACGGGGATAAGGATGGTGCACGTGCCTTACAAAGGAACCGCGCCTGCGCTCATAGATGTCATAGGCGGCAACGTCGACATGGTATTTGCCCCGATCAATCAGCTCCTCCAGCATATCAAGGCTGGCCGGCTTATCGCCATCGCCGTGGCGGGGTCGCAGCGCACCTCGCTG